>OMYM01000095.1 GCA_900315225.1 uncultured Erysipelotrichaceae bacterium
AATTCAACGCTATGCGTTGTAATAACAATATTCAGGTCAAGCGATTTCTGTAGCAAGACCACGACCTCCGCAAGGCGTATTTGCCATTCTGGATGCAGATGCACTTCAGGTTCATCCATGACAATGACTCCGTTTTCCTCAATATATCCTCTTTCCAGGAGGACTCGCAAAATAGCGAATGTCTTGATTCCTGTCGATACGCTGACAAGGCTAAGGTTTTCCTTTAAACCTGTATGTCTGTACTTGAGTTCCCCATCTTCAAAGACCAACGTCCCATCGCTGATATTTCTCATTGTTTCGGTTATCTCATGCAGCCTGGCATCACGCGCTATTTCCTCGACTACGTTTCCTGCCTCGGTCTCTACAGCGCGTTGAATAAGATTAAGCAACGCATATCTATGATGCTCATTACTGAAGCGCTGATACATCGGTCGCCCCACCTCGTCAAGAATAAATGGGTCATCAATGTAAATCAGCCTTTTATCCAAGCTAAGCCAATGATCCAGCATCACCTTCTGGTTCTCCCCGTTGGTGTGAAAAGAGATACTTCCCTCCTTCATATCAAGTGAAACATCCGCCTTTTGTGGCGTTACATTTACATTTGCCAGTTTCCCCCCAAACTCACGTTTAATATTTCTCTGTAAAAAAGCGGTAACAATCTCCCTGTCTGTCACAGCAAGATATCGTTCCATTCTTTTAACGATTGTCCCCACTGGCTCTTTGAAAGATTCGTCTTCATCATGAAGAAGATTATTCACGGTCTCCATGATTGTGTCTTTTGTGGGGCTGGCATCATCTAGCAGCTCTCGGAAAATACTCTCTGCCTTCGCCAAATCCAGCGGTCGATGAAAGCGCTGTGTATTATAAGTACTCATCAAGGATGACAGTCGTTCTTGGTAAATGCTGTCTGGCAGGGAGTATAATGATGCATATATACAGTATAGAAGCTTTCCAACAGTACTTTTACCTGTATCATTATCCCCGCAGATTACCGTAATGCCATCCATCTCAACATCTGCCCATTTGATCCGACCAACGTTGTTTATCTTTAGTCTCATTTATATTATTCCTCCCATGTCTTTTTGATGGGAACATCGTTTTCCCCATCAACATCCACTCGTGTATTATTCTGCACCGACAAAAGGAGCTGCCATCTTTGCCGTGACCGACTGTTTATACTCAGATGCACAATTAAGCGGAATTCTACTTTGTCTACCTACAGGCATATATCATCACCCATCTTGGCCAAGGTATTGTCATGCCCCATCAAGTAGCAAAAAATACTTTTCTTTTTCACTTATCAATGCATCATGGCATACATAACAGGATTTTGCAATAATGGAACTATCCCTTGGGACTGGGCAGGTAGTCGACCATGTCGTAGCCCGCACTCCTGTACCATCCAATCCTTGAGTTGGTAACCCTGTGACCTCATTGTCGCTCATTCTGTAGCCGAACCTATTGTTCAACGCCATCAGGTTTCGATATGTTGCCCGAGACATCTTCTATTGCTTGAGGGTCACCTGCGGCGACACATGCTGAATTCCCTTCAGCAGCACAAGGGATCAGGCGACTTGCAAGTTCCTTCCTTGGGAATGATTTACCCATTTTCTTCATTTACCCTCCCAAGGTATGTACGCATATTCCTCGATCCACTTGTCTCGGAATCCCTGTACGGCCACTGCCGTTAGGCATAGGTGATTTCGCTCTTCTTGTTTTTCCTGTATAGAATGCTTGCCATTCCAATCTCCCGTACACCTGCGATTATACCCTTTGCATTCATATAGTGTCAACCCTCCAGAAGCTGTTTTATACCCCTGGCTTTGCTAGTTTCAACACCCAGACTTCGCGCAGCGCTCCCTAGAAAAACCTTTGTTTCTGACAACAACAGGCATATTGAAAAGGGCACTGCCTTGGTTGATAACAGTCCCCAGGGCAGCATCATGTTTTTCAAGCGTTTCCTTTTTGGAAGCCAGGATATGCTTTGATCCTTTAAGATGCTTCGCTTCCTCTTCACGTCCCTCCGCCATCAGGCGTTTATACTCGTCTTTCCAGACTTTGGATATGACTTTATCATTGAAGTTCTTTACGATATGAAAATTCTAAATGTTCCACCCATTTATAATAGAAAAAAGCACATGTCTGCATGTGCTCAATCAGCCGGCACTCATTGTGTCATACGGCTGTGTTAACAACGAGTTGCGCAAAAAACAAACAGTGAGTTTAATCGCGCTGTTTGTGTATGTCACGTATTTTGCCACATACACATTGATGTCTTCAAATAGGGCAAGACCTCAATGCGAAGGATTGTCGATAACCGATCAATCCTTCTTTTTCTTTCGTTGAATCAACACTTCGGGACTACTCGAAATTCAGCATAATCCTCCTTGGCTGGCCTACCTGCAAACTTCAGCCAGTGTGGCAGATCGTATTCCCCGCCCCTGTTTCTGCAGCATGTACAAGGGGATGCCTGGGTAGTACGATGCACTAGCAAGATCCATGGCCGCAAGGTTCAATGAGCATGGATATCCTGCAGGCAATGGGAGACGCATGTGTTTTGGAATAGAGGCACATTGACAACACATCTTTTGTGGCTAGACTGGATAGCGCCATTTTCACCTGCTTGCCAAAGCACTGAATCATCAACAAACATTTCAAAGGGGATCTTTGATCCCCTTTTGTGTCTTGGATAATTCAGGGCGAGATATCCATTGTCTTTTTTCATGCATTGTATCCACGAAAAAAAGCCTGGATCTCCAGGCTTTTAAAACAAGATGTCTTTCATGCATACCATAGGTTGGTTGTCGTCATAGTCCCAGGAATGGCATGCGCCAGCACGACAATACTGCTTTTCCTCGCATGCATTGCATTTTTCACAATCCAAGGTACGGTCTTTGCGGAAGATATCAAAGCGATTGTTCCATACATCCACAAGACGATCCTTCAGGATATTTCCCTGGATGGTCTCTGGCCTACGTTCAATATCCAGGCAAGCACCGATATCGCCGTTTGCCATGATGCTTGCAGTATACACTCCAGCATTGCATAGCCAATACCACTCCCTGACTTCCGCCTCGTATCCTAGGCCTAGGTAATGGCTGCATCCGTATTCGATGGGATATCCTTGTTTTCTCTTCTCTTTCACAAAGTCAAGCAGCTTGACATAGTCTTCTTTTGTACACATCATGTCCTTGTGCAACAATGCCCTGCCGATGGGTTCTAGATGCACCACGCGCCATGAATCAATGTCCAATTGATCCATGACATTGAACAATGCGTCAAGTTCGTTCATGTTGTGATGGTTGAACACCGTTGTGACTTGGATTGCATGGAATGCCTGCGCATCGATCAGGTTCTGGATTCCTTCCATTGCCTTGTCATAGCCGCCTGGCAATCCCCGTTGCCTATCGTGGGTATCACGCAAGCCATCAATGGAGACGGAGATTGTCTCCATCCCTGCCTGGGCAAGCCTATGCGCCATTTCCTTGTCGATCAACGTAGCGTTGGAGGTCATTCCCCAATGATACCCCAATTGTTTCGCATATCCCATGATGTCGAAGAAGTCTTTCCTTAACAAGGGTTCTCCCCCGGTGATGCATAACTGGAGCCTAGAGATGTCAAAGTCTTCCTTGACTTGATCAAGGATCCGCTTGTATGTGGCGGGGTCCAGTTGTTCGCAAGCGTTCCTTGTGGCTCTTGAGCCACAATGGAAGCACGCTTCATTGCATTGCAATGTCAGCTCTAGGAACAGTCTTCTTAGCTGTGGTCTTTGGCGCAGTTTTGTTACATATGCGCTAAGCTTGTCTAGGTGCGAACGTTTTAGATCTTCGATCATTCTTGCTTTTCCCCTTGTCCTGGCGGGGGTCCATACAGCGGTTCAGCAATGTTTTCATCTGGTTCATAATCTTCGACTGGTTCGAATACATCAGGTGGTCCATATACGTCTGGCTCGATGTTTTCGCTTGGTTCGTATTCACTTGGATCAAACATGTCGGGTGGTCCATAGACATCCTCAAGCTCATTGCTGGAGGGATCGAACTCCGATTGTTCACTCTTCTGCTTGCATGACGCAAGCAGAAGGGCGGCGGAAATAATCCCGGATGCGGTCAAAAGCCTTTTTGTCCTCTTCTTCATATGCCTCTCCTTTAAGCACTTCCACTATACCATTTTATCGTTTCCAAGAATAGCGTCAATTCTCCCATTGCGCTCCAAACAATGAGGCGTAGAATCCTTTTGCTTCGAGCAATGATTCGTGTGTCCCTCTCTCGATCACCCTTCCCTTCTGAAGGACAAGGATTTGGTCTGCCTCCTTGATCGTGGAGAGGCGGTGGGCAATGATAAACGTTGTCTTTCCCTTGCACAGTTGTTTCATTGCCTTCTGGATCTTTTGCTCGGTGTTGGAGTCAACGTTGGAGGTTGCTTCGTCTAGTATTAACATCTTTGATTCACTGAGCATTGCCCTGGCAATCGTCAACAGCTGTTTCTGTCCCTTGGAGATATTGACGCCTTCATCGCTGAGGATGGTATCGTAGCCATCCTTCAGGGACATGATGAAGTCGTCGATGTCCACTGCCTTGCATGCCTGTTTCACTTCTTCCTTTGTCACATTGTCCCTGCCATAGGCCACATTCTCATAGATCGACCCAGAAAACAGCCATGTATCCTGCAGTACCATAGAAAACTGTAGGCGCAATGAATCCCTTGTCGCGTGCATGACATCGGTATCGTCTACCGTGATCGTTCCTGACCATGGGTCATAGAAGCGCATCAACATGTTGATGATGGTTGTCTTGCCTGCACCCGTTGGTCCAACGATGGCGATCATCTTGCCTGGATCTGCGTGTAGCGTCAGATCATGGATGATCTGTTTTCCTTCTTCATAGCCAAATTGGACATTGTCGAATCCCACGTATCCTTTCGCCTTGTCCAAGACAACTGCATCGATGTCGTCTGCCTTCTCGGATGGCTCATCGATCATGGCGAACACTCTCCTTGCGGCAGACATGGCAGACTGTAGTTCTGCCATCAGCTCAGCCATTCCGCTGATTGGACCTGAGAAGCGCCTAGAATACATGATAAACGAAGATATGTCGCCAACGGAAATACTCCCTGCCATGAACAGAAAGCCGCCCATGCCCGAGATAAATGCCAGGGAAATGTTATTCACCAGGCCAACCATTGGTCCAACGATGGAGCCTTGGTAATCTGCCTCGTAATAGGCATCCACCGCTTCATTGTTTTTATCGTCAAACCGTTGGATGAATGTCTCTTGCCTGCCATAGGCCTTGATTGTCCTATGTCCGGAAAGCATTTCTTCCGCATATCCGTTGAGTTCCCCCAGTTTCTTTGAGCGACGGGAAAACAATGGTCTTACCTTGGCTGCCCTGTGACGGGTCAAAAAGATGATCAAAGGTGTTGTTATGACAAACACGAGGCATAATCTCCCGGATATCCTTAGCATCATGACAAACGAGCCAACGACCGTGATCAATGACGTAACGGCGGTCGTCAAGTCGGATGACAATGATGTGTTTATGGTGTCGATGTCATACGATATACGCGATATGACATCTCCTGCCTGGTGTCTATCGAAGAAAGACACCGGCAGTGTCAACAGATGATCGAACAGTTCTTTTCTCATCTGGCGCGTAATATCGGCAGAGATACGCACAAGCATCATTTGCGTCGCATATGACAAGACACTGGACACAATGACACAGATGAACATGTACATGCACATTTCAGCGACCAAATGAAAATCAACCCCATCCAGCAAACCAATCGCATCGATTGCCTTGCCAGCATACCTTGGTATCCACAACTGTAGGATGTTTCCAGTTAGGGTCATGGCAATCGCCAGGGACATCCAGCCTTTTCTTTGCCAAAGATACCCTGACAGTCTTTTCAATACACCCAATGTGTCTTTCTTTTCACTCAAGCAAGGCACCTCCCATCTGTGAGTCACTGATCTCCCGATAGAGACTATTGCTTTCCATCAATTCCCCATGGGTTCCTATTCCGCTGATCTCGCCATGATCCAAGACAATGATTTGGTCGCATGCCTGGATCGAGGACACTCTTTGGGCAACGATGATCCTTGTCACATCACTGTAGTTCTGACGCAAGGCTTTCCTTAGCCTTGCGTCTGTCGCATAGTCCAGTGCACTGGAAGAATCGTCCAGGATCAAGATGCTTGGCTTTTTGGCAAGCGCCCTTGCTAACAAGACTCTTTGTCTTTGGCCACCCGAAAGATTCGATCCACGAATCGCCAGCATGTGTTCCAAGCCATCTTCCATTGTCTCGATAAAATCGCTTGCCTGGGCATCAAGAAGCGCCTGTTGCAGGCGATCTTCGCCTAATTCGCGACCAAACATAATATTCTCCCTGATCGATCCCCCATACAGGAAATCGTTCTGGGCGACAATGGAAAACATCTGTCTTAATTGCGTGATATCCAAATCTCGCACATCTATTCCATCCACAAAGATATTTCCCTTGTCAACATCATAGAAACGCATTAGCAGCGACAATATCGTTGTCTTCCCGGAACCCGTTGCGCCAATGATGCCAAGGGATTCTCCCTTTCTCATCCTGAAGTTAATGTCCTTAAGGTTGTCCTTCACCTTGAGGTAGGAGAATGTGACATGGTTGAATTCCAAGGCATATGAGGGATCTCCCTTGGCATGCTTGCCAACAACAAAGTCTTTTTCCGTCTTGGTGTTCAGTATCTCCATGATCCTATCGGAAGAAGCCATCCCTCGCGAATACATGATAAACATCCTGCCCACCGCCATGAACGAGCGTGATATCATCTGGAAATACGACATGAACGCAATGATCTTTCCCGCCTTTGACAATCCCTTGTCCACAAGATATGCGCCAAAGACAATGACAATGATCATTCCTGCATACAGGAACAGGTTCATCATTGGATTGATGAGCGACATGATCCTGTTAGCGTGGATTTCTTGTCCCCGAAGGTCTTCGTTGGCATGGTTGAAGCGATCTCTTTCATACGCAGTCCTGGACAATGCCTTGATGACACGGATTCCTTGTGTGTTTTCACGCACCACCGTCACCATCTTGTCACTTGCCTTTTGGACAAAGGCAAACAAGGGAACACCCTTGGCAACCCTGACATACACCAGAAACGCCATGAACGGCATAATAGCCAAAAATGCCACTGCAAGTCTTGGATCAATGATAAACGTCATGACGATTCCCCCGATGGTGATAATCGGGGCGCGGATGCCCATCCTTTGTAACATGCCGATCATGCGATGTACATGATATGTGTCGCTGGTCAAGCGGCTCTCCAGGGAGGGAATGGTAAACGCATCCGTCTTGTCGTTTGCCAAGTACAATGTCTTGTCAAACAGATCATGGCGGATGTTGCGCGTGACATCCCTTGCGACCCCGGCCGCATTCCTGTTAGCAAATATATTCATGATGCACGCAAGGGTGGCGAAGATAAACATCATCGCCATCGACCGTATGATCTCGTTTGTGTCCTTAGCCGGAACATGTATATCGATGATATCCGTCAATAGCCTTGGCAACAACAGCTCTAGAAACGTACCCACCGACTTTACCGCTAACCCTAGCGCCATGACCCTATAGCAAGGCCTTAAATAGTATCTTAGATTTTTCATACCAATGCAATTATACAAAAACACCAATCATTGATACAATATAGCCAAGGAGAAAATACATGGAAAAAATCATTTTAGACGCTTTGATAGAAATACCACTGAATTCAAAGAACAAGTATGAAGTAGATCATAGCACGGGAAAAATCCACTTGGACAGAGTACTCTATTCCGCCATGTGCTACCCGACCGAATACGGCATCGTTGAAAACACCCTTGCGCCTGATGGCGATCCCTTGGACATCCTTGTCATATGCAAAGAGCGCACTTTCCCAGGATGTATTGTCCCCGCGCGTGTGCTGGGGTATTTGTCCATGGTGGACGATGGCAACCTGGACTACAAGCTTATCTCCGTTGTTAATTGTGATCCTCGCTTCGACAATATCCAGCAGCTATCTGACCTACCTGCCTTCGAATTGGATGAAATTGAGAATTTCTTCCAAAACTACAAGCAGCTTCAAAATGTCAAGGTGGAAACCCATGGCTACCATGGGCTGGAAGAAACAAAAAAACTCATTGAAGAATGCAAACATGCATTCATCGACTCGCTAAGATAATTCCTCGACATGCTGACACATGACAAGCGGTGCAGCCATATGGCTGCACCGCATTCGTATATTTCTGGAAATTTACGGTGATATGCCTGTGTTTTAACGATTATTCAAGCAAGATATCGAGGATATTGCTTTCAAAATCGGTTGTCTTGACAACCCATTGCGACACTTTTCCGTTGTCGGTAATGCGGATGAGATTGGAACCGAAGACATAGATTTCCATCAAATTGTCATCATTTGAAAGAACAACGAATATATGGGCATCTTCTGGTTCGCCATAAACGTGCCTTGAACGTAATATTCACTTAAATGAACATTCTTTGATATACATTCTTAATCTTTCTATTTTTTCAGGGGAAACACCAAAATCCCCGCTTTCAGCTTTCTTAATATAGCTTCCTGTCATGTTTGTCCATTTGGCTGAAGTATCCATTAGATCGTACGGTTTTAATGTCATATATCTGCCATACGCCAAGAAACAGATTGAAAAGATAAGAACAAATAATAGTTTTGTGTATTTCTTCATATTTTCAATAATCACCATATTAACCTTCTGGGAATGAACGAAGCCTTCCTCCAAATGACAACACTATAAGGCACGAAACAGAAATAAGTTGCGATGTATTCCACCCCCAAAATCCACTGAAAAGACAGAATGCACATGCCTTGTGAAACTGTAATCCCATAGCGAAAGCAAGTTGTTGAAATCGGCAGTTGAAACAACCTCGAATCAATTGTTGCGGGCCTTCCAGAACAATGTCCTAGTTAAAAAGCAATGCCGCGTGTATTCCATCACATGCCACGCCCCACTGCAAGAGACTTCAGAAACAAATCCCTGGTCCATGGCATCGCTTGACGCGGATTGGGATCCAGGCTCCAGCCATTCCATCTACCGCTTCCCCGAGGGTTCATGCCCATTTCGAAGTTGACAAGAAATTCGATAAAATCGCAACTTATTTCTGCGCAGTTCCTAATGGCAAAAATTAAATAAATGTCAATCAAAGATGATCAGTTAATCTGGAAATCAACGATCTTATTCTGCTTCTATTTCCTTGATGATGCATTCATTGCCCCGTAGCAGCCAAGTCTTTTCACTTTGGCAATAAGGGCATATCCTGCCATACGCGACAGTCTCGTATTCTTTCTGACAATTGCTACAATAGGTCACTGCCTTGATTGTCTCAAGCCTTAATTCCGCTTCCTGCAAGACATCGTATCGTTTCCGAAAGTAGTTCCAGCAATCGATGAAATACTCTGTCATGATGCCCGACACCTCGCCAACCTCCAACGTAACAGAGCCAACCTTGACGAGGTTGTTCTCCTTGGCAAGTTCAGAAACTGTTCGGGCGGTGTGGGTCACAATGCCAAGTTCGTGCATAGCCACGCTTCCAGTTCTTCCATGCCTTCCCCTGTTTTGGCAGAAACAACGAATACCTTGATATCTGGATTCAAGAACAATGCCCTTTCCCTTGCCTTTTCAACATCAAATGCAAAATAGGGCAAGGCATCCGCCTTGGATATGACAAGCGCATCGCTCTTTTGGAACATCAAGGGGTATTTCAATGGCTTGTCGTCTCCCTCGGGAACGGAAAGAACCATGATGTTTTTATGTGCCCCAGTGTCGTATTCCGCAGGACATATGAGATTTCCAACGTTTTCCAGGAAAACAAGATCGACATTGGACAAATCCATCGCTGAAATGCCTGTACGAGTCATGCCAGCATCCATATGACACATGCCATCGGTATGCACTTGAACGCTGATTGCACCAAGGGATGCGATTCTTTCCGCATCGACAGCGGATTCGATATCTGCCTCAAGCACGGCAATGGATACTTTTCCCTTCAGGTCGGAAATGATTCTTGACAACAATGTCGTCTTGCCCGATCCTGGCGAACTCATCAGGTTCACAAGGCATACGTTCTTTTGCGTCAGTTCTTCCCTGAGCTTTTTAGCGTCTTCATCGTTTGATTGCGTGATTGAAGCATGTAGTTCTATGACTTTCATGACTGTTCCTCTATCTTTTGGCGCAGGTAGCCAATCACTGCCGCAAATCCTTCCCCGCTCTTTGCGGACACAGCAAAGATCTCAAGATGCGGGTTGAGCGCCAAGGCGTACTCCTTCGCCTTGGCGGTATCAAAGCCAAAGACTTCCTTGACATCGATCTTGTTGATCAACATGCAATCGGATACCTGGAACATGAGGGGATATTTCAATGGCTTGTCATCTCCTTCAGGAGTCGAAAGAATCATCATCTTCAGATTCGCTCCAACATCAAATTCCGCTGGACACACAAGATTCCCCACATTCTCCAAAAACACCACGTCCACATCTTCTATCCCTAGCGCATGGAGCCCTTTCTCGGTCATTCTTGCGTCCATGTGGCAAGAACCGCCGGTATGGAGCTGAATGACCTTTACGCCTAGGGATGCTATCGCATTGGCATCTACATCGGAATCCACGTCTGCTTCCATGACGCCAATGCGATAGCGATCCTTGAGCGATTCGATGATTCTCTGAAGCACACTTGTCTTTCCCGCCCCCGGGGATCCCATCAGGTTTACTAGATAAACCTGATGGGACTTGAGGTATTGCCTGACATCATTCGCCGCCACATCATTGTCTTGTTGGAGGCTTGCCTTTGTCTCAAGTATTTCAAACATGCCCTACTTGTTTCCCTTGTTGCGCAGAATCTTGATTTCTCGCTTGACGATATTCGGCAAGATCGCCTTGATTCTTCCCTCTTCTCCCGTGTACATATCAGAGCCATGAGGGATGTCTCTTTCAAGGTGAATCGCATCAAACTCGCAGCGAGTTGTGCAAAGGCCACAACCAATGCACCTATTCGTATCGACAACGGAGAGTCCACAATGCAAGCAGCGTGATGCTTCCTTGGCGACTTGTTCAGCGGTAAATGCCATTCTAAGATCATCGTATGTCGTGGCAGCATCGCCTGGCTTCATGCCAGGGACTTGCCTTTGGGCATTGTCGTATGTCTCGATACGGACATTCTCGCGGTCAAGTTCATTGAACTTTCTAAGATCTCTGCCAATGGTCAGTTCACCCTGTCCTGGATGAACGAAGCGATGCATGGATACCATGCCTTCGCGTCCATCCGCAATAGCATCGATCGCAAACTTTGCGCCATGGTGGATATCGCCACCGACAAAGATATCCGCTTCTTTCGTCTGCAGGGTCACTGGATCAGCAATGGCTGTGCCATTGCCACGCAGCTCGACCTTCGAGCCAGCCAACAGGCTTCCCCAGGAAGCCGCTTGGCCAACGGAAAGAAGAACATGATCACATGCTACTGTCTTGAGTTCCGTCTCATCGTACATCGGGACAAATCTTCCGTCTTTATCGTATACCTGGACGCATTGTTTCAAGACAACGCCTTTCACCTTGCCATCTTCCACCAGGATTTCCTTAGGACCCCAACAGTTCTTGACGACAATGCCTTCTTCCTTCGCCTCGGCAATCTCATCCTTTGCGGCAGGCATTTCATCCGGTCTTTCAAGGCAATACATCTCGACGCTATCCGCGCCTGCGCGCAAAGCAGTCCTAGCAACGTCAATGGCGACATTGCCACCGCCAATGACAACAACCTTGCCAGACAACAGCTTGCCATGGTCTGCCTCTGTCCTACGCAAGAAGTCTACGCCACTTTCGCCATACTCTTCATTGGGAATGCCAATCTGTCTGCCACTTTGTAGACCAATTGCTACAAAGAACGCCTTGTAACCTTGTTGTCTAAGCTCATCCAAGGTAACATCTTCGCCAACATTCACCCCGGTCTTGAACTCTACGCCCATTTGCCTAATGACATCGATTTCCGCATCAAACACGCTCCTATCCAAACGGAAGGATGGAATGCCATAGCGCAACATGCCGCCAAGCTTTTGCTCTCTTTCAAAAACCGTGACAGGATAGCCATTGAGTCTGAGGTAGTATGCAGCAGATAGACCGGCAGGTCCAGATCCAATGACCGCCACCTTGAACTCATCGCCATACATCTTGCCGATGCCATTGCCGCATTCAGGGACATATCGTGTTTCCTCGTTGATCTCCTGGGCAGCGATATACTTCTTGATTTCATCAATAGCGACAGGCTGGTCGATTGTTCCCCTGGTACATCTGTCTTCGCATCTCTTGTTACATACAGCGCCACATACCGCAGGCAATGGGTTGTCTTGCTTGATCAGCTTCAACGCGTCCATGAATCTTCCCTCGGCCGCCATCTGGATATACGCCTGTACCGACAGATGGGCAGGGCATGCGCCTTTGCAAGGCGCAGTTCCCGTCTGGTATGTGTTGATCTTTGCGTCTTCACGGTAGTTCTTGTTCCACTTGTGAGGTCCCCATTTCACGGCATCGGGAAGCTCTGACACAGGGTAATCTACCTTTGCGCCACTGGACAGACATAATGCCTGGCCAAGCTTGGCAGCGCCAACCGGGCATACCTCGACGCACTTGCCGCAAGCAGCGCACTTGTCAGGATCGACATGCGCCCTATAGGCAGATGCGGACATATTCGGGGTATTGAACAACTGCGAAGTGCGCAAGGCATTGCATGTCGTGTTCGAGCAATTGCATATGCCTACGATCTTATCTTCGCCATCTAGATTGGTAATCTGATGTACATATCCCTTCTTCTCCGAGATGCGCAACACTTCCATGACTTCATCGTATGTCGCATACCTTGCGTCTTTCTTCGTCTCGACCAGGTATTCCGCCATGTCTCCTACAGCAATGCAGTACCAGTCCTCGATATCTCCACCACCTTCGCCTCTCATTCTCTGCTGCCTTCTGCATGTACAGACATCAAGGCAATATTTGTCGTATTTGTTCAGCCAATGGGACAGCTTCTCAACCGAAACTGCCTGCGGATTGGCGCTGATCGCCTTTTCCACGGGAATGACATGCATGCCAAGCCCGCCTCCTCCAGGCGGAACAAAATGAGCAACCTTGCCCACCGGCACACTGGACGCATAGTTGAAGAATGTCGCAACCTCAGGATGCTTTTCAAGCAAATGACCCGTCATCATCATGTATTCGCCCGAGCCAACAACAAACTTCGGAACGAAGTACTGCTTATGATGATCCTCGTTCTCACGGTCATACTCAAGCAAGCCAACCTGACAGATTCCTTCCGCCATCTTCTCGGCTTCTTCCTCGCTCATGTTGTTTCTCTTGGCCATTTCCGCAACCGTCAGCTTGACAACCCTCTTCTTCTTGAACGACAACAAGAACTTCACCTGTTCCTTCGTCAACAGATTGTCGAAGATCCAGAAATCTGGATCCTGCGGGCAAATGTCCCTTGTCGTATGCATGCCGATGTCATCGCTGACCATCAAGGCAAGCTTCTTGACAAGCTTTTCCTTCTCTTTGTCCTGACAAACATAATCTTCGTTATAATAATCATGTTCGTTGAACATATAGTTCTTATACTTTTCTGGTATCATGAACCATCCTCCACCACTCTTTCTTTTTACATTTTAACATGCTTCAATCACGTATTGAAGATTTTTTTGCGAGTATCAGGGTTTTGCATGAGTGTACCTGCTATCCCCTACCAACGATCAGCAGGGCAAGGAGAATCCATGACCTTGGATTGAATGATATGATGTTTCGTTGCAAAAACGCATAAGTTGTTCATAATGTGCAGGAGCCCTCAAAAATACTGCGGGGGAGGGTAATATAGTTTTACTGTAACTTTACAGAAAGAAGATCCAATATTGTTAAGATATTTTTAAAAGTTTGATAAAATGATAAATTATCATGTGTGAAAGCGGTTAAGGAATATATTGTTATAGTATATCCTTCTTCAAAAATTATAGGATTTGATGATTATGAGGAGTATGGTCACGATGATGACGTTGCGGTGCACAGGGTCTGCGAGTCCAGAAACAAGGCGTAATTTCCAAAGTGGTTCGAGGAACGTCATTCCCTGATCAACTCGGGTCGATCCTGTCCCATATGGATTCGAAGCATTTCTCGTCTCATATGAACAACATCTCAAAAGAGCAGCCCAAGGAATTCGAGGATGCGTTCTTCCAGCGGATGATGGAGTTTTTCCCAGAGGAGGCATCGTTGATTTTGCTCTTTCGACCGACTTCACATTCCGCTGCACTGTGGCGTCCTTGGCAACGGCAGGATGCTGAAGGTCCTGAGATTGGTTGCGGAGCAATATAAAATGGGGCTGACGTTCATTGTCACGCTGAGCGATGAACTCGGGGAGGATAAAAAGCTTGATATATCTGATTTTGAGAAGGAGCGCAGAGAACTTGCTGTCAAGGTCTTTTCCACTGATACACTTCCTGATCTGACTAATGTCGAAACGGAAATGCTGAAGTATTATCTCACGGCGGGAACATACGGCACATATGAAAACGCTATCAAAAATAAGCTGAAAGACCAGTCTAAAGCAAAATATATCATTAGCAGTGTATTTCCGAATTACGATTACATGAAGCGCTCTGTGCCTTTTGTTGGCAAGTGCCCGGTACTGTATCCTGTAGGAATAATATACCGATGGGGACGCATTGTGGTAAAGCAGCGTGGCTTACTTAAACAAACAATAAAGGCTGTGAAAAAGTATGGTAAATAGGTATAAGATAGCGGACAAGGTGGTTGAAGTTAATTCAATATATGCAGAAGTACACAAATACTGCGTTGACTATCAGACGGATGAGCCTGCCGATTATTCGGTATATACTACGCAAGAAGATATATACTTTGAGCGTGAAAAGTCTGTCCATAAAGACGAGATCGAGGGTATCCCGACACGGCAATTTTCGGACAGCTACTTGGAAGAATTGGCAGTTTACCGCAAGATAGCTGAGAAAATGATTGACTTCGATACTATACTCTTTCACGGTTCTATTGTGGCTTTAGACGGTGTTGGCTATCTGTTCACAGCGAAGTCTGGCACGGGAAAGTCCACGCACACAAGGCTTTGGCGAGAGTATTTCGGTGATCGTGTGGTCATGGTGAATGATGATAAACCGCTTTTGCACATTGCTCACAGCGATGTGATTGCCTATGGTACGCCCTACAACGGCAAGCACAGGCTCGGTGCAAACATTTCCGTTCCGCTGAGAGCGATATGTATTCTCACTCGGTCTATCGAGAATCATATTGAGTCTATCACCAGAAACCAGGCTTACACGATGTTACTGCAACAGATCTACCGTCCGACAGACGTGCTTAAAATGGCGAAAACACTTGAATTAGTGGACAGACTTGCCGATAGCGTAAAGCTCTATCGGCTCGGCTGCAACATGGATATTTCGGCTGCACTGGTTGCATTTAAGGGTATGCAATGACAAGAATCGAAGATGTGATTGAGCGTGACGGCAGGCTCGTCTATACCAATGTTGGTGACAGTATGCGTCCTTTGATACGGCAGGACAGAGATATTCTGATTATCGAGAAGCCCCACGGCAGGCTGAAAAAGAACGATGTTCCACTGTATAAGCGTGACAACGGTCAATATGTCCTGCATAGGGTGCTGAAAGTCCGTGACAACGATTATGTGATCTGCGGAG
Source organism: uncultured Erysipelotrichaceae bacterium (assembly GCA_900315225.1). Lineage (GTDB taxonomy): Bacteria > Bacillota_I > Bacilli_A > Erysipelotrichales > Erysipelotrichaceae > Bulleidia. The sequence continues at coordinate 15,751 of OMYM01000095.1, forward strand.
ACAACCGATATTCCAAAGAATACGGCATTACTGACCGTCATATCATCGGGGTGATGACTGCGATGGTGCGTGACGGCAAGGAGATTACCATAAAAGACTGGCGGTATCGGCTCTATGTGCATTTGTGGTGCGACTTGTTTCCGCTCCGTGCGGCTATTCTCAAAGCGAAGGTATTCCCGAAATGGCTGAAAAGACGATATGAAAAATAAATAGCTCTATGCCGTCCCCGAAAAAGCAGAATAATCTCGCTCTGATGTTGGTAGTGTGCTGTATGCCCCATTACCGCGAAATATCGTGGACAATGCCACGGCTCATGACAAGGCGGGATTCTGGCATCATGTGGTACTGTCCATCCTGCTTGTACTGGCTCAGATCGGAATGAGCTGTCCAGAGCAACTTTTGAAAATATCTTCAAGGCTCTGCTGATGCACAATATCCTCCGAAATGACTTCGCAAGCGTGAGTGCCGTCCATCTGGGTGAATGGCTGAATCGGTTTGCCAATGACACGATAGTGGTCGCTGACATCTATGTCGAAATTCTTTCCGAACTGACAGGAATGATGGTCAAGTTGATCAGTGTGGTCATTATGATGATCGTCCTCGACTGGCGGTTTGCTTGCGTACTGCTGCCCTGCGGAATATTGCTGACGTATGAGTTCCGCAAGGTACTGAAAAAACTCCATAAGCAGATGCAAGAGCGTGACAGCAAGCTCCGTATCTTCTTGTAAGAACACATCGGTAGTATGATGATACGGTCATTTGCAACATAACAGCAGACGGAGGCGCAAGCAACTGGGAAGATGTTAAAGCATAAAGCCGCAAGAATTCGAAAAAATACGAGCTTAAAGATCGGACATCTGGGCTTTTATCTTTTCATGGCGCCAAACTCTGGATATAATGTATCCAAGAGTGATCACATCGCCAAAAGCGATCACAGAAAGGAAAGCATTATGAAGAAGTTGTTAATCATCATGTCCATGCTTGCGTGCGTCTTTGCAAGCACGGCATCCGCAAAAGCCGAGTACCTGCATCTTGTCTTCAAGACAGAAAACGGCAAGAAGTATTGGTACGAAAACAACCAGCGCCAAGGCGTGTATGGGGATAAGAAGAATATCTGGGACACGGTCTATGGCATTGAGCGTGGAAGGGAAATCTTTGACCCTGCTTCCGATGCATGGTATTGGCTGGATGCCGTTTACAACGGCGCAGCAGCCTATAACAAGGAAGTCTGGATGCCCTATATCTACCAATCCGACATGGAAAAAGGCATTAACAAGCAAGGCAAATGGGTTCGCTACAACAACAAGGGAGAAATGATCAAGGGGTGGTACACCGTGCAAGGAGCAGATGCTATCATATACTCCAATCAAAAAGGCAACACCTACTACTATGACAAGATCACGGGAGAAATGCTAAAAGGATTCCATTCCATCGACAACGGCGTGTTCCACTTTGATGAAACAACAGGTGTCAAGGAAGACTTCTATGGCAATCATGTGTACACATGCTATGACTCAAAGTGGAACAAGCCATATGAGCCAACGTTGTTCATCTACGATGATGCATCGTTCTTGTTCAATGAGAACCTGTATGAGGGAATGGGCGAATACACTGGGTTTTATGCGGCGGACAAGGAAAGCATTACCTGTTATGTAAAGTACATAAGCTTCTCAGGCTTTGCGGGAGACAATGTCAGCATCATTGAATTCAAACGCCTACCAGATGGCTCGCTGCAATTGAAGAGCAACCTTTGCGGCTCCGTCGTTGGCGATATCTTCTCGCGCGATAATTAATTCAGCAAGGGCACAGATGTGCCCTTGCTTTTTTTTTGAACTCGCTTGCACATCACCACAGCAACCAGTGCCAAACTCCAATTCTCCCGCAAAGCCGCGTTCCTCGCATTTAACAAGCTTGAAGCCTGTATACTCGAACCATCCATCGACGGCATCTTCCAGCTCATCTCACAATCTGGCTTGTATACTTGCATCATTTGCTTATCTCCTCTTCGCTAGCGAAGATTCTTTCCAACAGCCCTGCGACAGTTAAACTCTTGCGGCAAGCGTCTTTTGCCTCACAATAGCATGGGAAACAAACACATCCAACACTGATTCATTTCCTCCCATTTCTCTTTATTGCCAATACTGTACAAAGACAAATAGACATCTAACATTGTGTCGTATGTAACAAAGATACGGCTGTTTTTTTATCGCATATCTCATTCTCAACCAAGTGTTCAAGCACTTCGTGTGCTTCTTCCATGTATCTTGGTCCATTTTCATCAGTTTCTTCAAAGTTTCGAAAGTCGTTTCTCTTTATTGTTTATTTCATTTCGTATAATTTCAATGTGGTCTGGTTCTGTTCGCAAAAGGTTGGTATAACATATAAAATTTCTTTTATGTCTTTTTCATTGCATTCTTCTTTTCTTTTTACGATGAACAATGTATTATTATTCTGGTTCGAAAGGAGACCATTGTATGAATAAGTATTTTAAGCTATCCGCATCCTTCCTGCTTGCCGCAAGCATGCTAGCGGGATGCACATCCACATCCAGTTCCGGTTCTAGCGCATCGGAAGAAGAACTCTCTGTCTTGACGGGAGAAGCAGACGGATACGGCGGAACGATCACAGCCACCGTGACTGTCGATGCCGATGGAACAATCATAGACCTCGAATTGACAGGTGAAGGTGAAACCCCAACCGTTGGTGGAGAAGCTTTGCCTGTGCTACAGGAAGCCATTATTGAGGCTGGTACAATCGAAGGCGTCGATGGTGTCAGTGGTGCCACTTGGACAAGCACCGGCGTATTCAACGCCATAAAGGATGCTCTTGGCATCGAGATAGAAGAAGCAGTGGACGACGATGAAGATGATGAGCCGGTTGCTGCATCTGGCATGAAGGCAGGCATTGGCGTGGTATCCACGCCACGCCTAGGACCTGGCAAAGACGCAACGGAAACCCCTGTGTATTCTCTGAACGAAGTCGTTGCCTATGTCTTGCTGGATGAAGATGACCGCATCGTTGACCTTGAGGTTGACATTGTTGAGTTCATCACGCCAAACCATGGCGAAAAGGAAGACAACATCCTTGCTGTTTGGCCAGGACAGTCCTACAATGCCGACATGGACTTTGACGGAACCATCGAAGGTGTTCTGGAAGAAACAGAAGACGGATTCATGGAGCGCATTCCTGATTTCCAGACCAAGCGTGAAAAGGGTTCTGCCTACAAGCTTAATTCCGGCACATTCGAAGATGAAATGGACATCTATGAAGATTTCTTCACAGGCATGGATCAAGATGAGATCCTCGAGGCAATCGATACCCTGTTCTCCGATGTCAATGGAAGACCTCTCAACGGCAACTCCACCAATGATGAAGATGTCGCAAAGCGTGAAGCTCTTAGCGATGAAGAACTCGAAGAGATCGACACTTTGGCAGGCGCAACAATTTCCATCAACGACTCCCATGGCGACATGGTTTCAGCAATCCTCTTGGCAATGGACAATGCCGAAGAAATCGATTCCGATGAAGAGATCGCTTCCATCGGTCTTGGCATCGAGACAACCCCACGCCTAGGACCTGGCAAAGACGACCAGGAAGTAAGTGTCTACAGCTTCAACGTCGTCGTGGCAGGAACCGCGCTAAATGCTGATGATGAAGTTATTGACACACGCGTTGATATCCTTGAAATCATCACACCTAACCATGATGGTGCGCATGACAATAGGTTCACTGGCTGGCCAGGACAATCCTACAATGGCGATGAGGATGGAGATGGCAAGGTTGACGGTGCTATTGAACAAACCGAAGAAACCTTCCTTGAACAGACATCCGATTACCAGACAAAGCGCATGCTTGGTAATAACTACAAGCTCAACTCAGGTACCTTTGCGGATGAGATGGATATCTACCAGAGTTTCTTTGCTGGAAAGACAGCCGATGAAATTCAGGAAGCCTTTGACACTCTATTCTCCGATGTCAATGGCCGTCCTCTCAACGGCAACTCCACCAATGATGAAGATGTCGCAAAGCGTGAAGCTTTGAGCGATGAAGAACTCGAAGAGATCGACACCTTGGCAGGTGCAACGATTTCCATCAGTGACTCCCACGGCGACATGCTTGGCGCTATCCTGGAGTCCATCGCAAACGCCAAATAACACATTAGATTTCGGGATCATTTTTCCTACCACCCCCATATCCATGCCTATGGCAAGGATATGGGGGTTTTTGGCTTATCCCATGATGGAAGCCGTTTACCAGAACAGCTCACCACGAAGCCCTCTGATAATGAATGTATTTTAAATGCAGTAAACCTCGAGGTCATTGCTTCCAAGACATTTGCTCTTTGCGCAGCTGTTAAATTCGAATGTGACCGAATGCGTGCAAAAAAATACCATTGTCTGGATTTGCCTGTAAGTTGTCCGACATCCAAAAAATCACTTGTGTTTTCGAAAAATGATGATATAATATAAAGAAACAAGGAGATGTCTGTATTGGCTGACAAGAAAAAGCTGAAAGGAAAGCCCAGAATACAAGTCAAGGCTCTTCAGCTTTATCTTTGACCGCGCAGAGAACAAGGAATGGACGCTGTCCCTTTACAATGCGATCAGGGGGACGTCCCACGGCAACCCTGACGATATTACCATAAACACGATTGAGGACGTCGTGTACCTCGGCATGAAGAACGACCTGTCCATCCTTGTGTCGGAGGCGGTGAACCTCTACAAGTCGGTGGAGCTGTACGAGCAGCAGTCGACGCTCAACCCGAACATGCCTGTGCGGGAGTTTATGTACGCGGGCAAGATCTACGACAAGTTCCTTTACGAATTCAAGTTCAACCGGTACGGGACAAGGCTGATCCCCCTGCCCATCCCCAAGCTCGTCGTTTTCTACAACGGCCTTGACGACCAGAAAGACGATGTCACGCTCAGGCTTTCCGACGCCTTCAAGCAGGAAATCCGCAACAGTCTCAATGCCCGTAAAAAGAAACTGACGGAGGATGAGCTCGATGCCGAGGTTGAAAGAATCTACAGGCAAGCAGACCCCGACATCCAGGTCAAGGTCCGCATGGTAAACATCAACTACGGGCACAGCAAGGGGATCCTGGATTCC
>OMYM01000100.1 GCA_900315225.1 uncultured Erysipelotrichaceae bacterium
AAGATCCATCAAGAGACTTCTTGAAATCGAAGAGATGGAGACAAGCGGACAGATCAGCGTCTACACAAAGAAAGAACAAGCAAACCTTCTCAAGAAGAAGGAAAGACTTGACAACTTCCTTGGCGGAATCAAGGAAATGAAGAAGCTCCCTGATGCAATCTTCGTCGTTGACCCTCTTGAAGAGCACAATGCCGTTGCTGAAGCAAAAAAGCTTGGCATTCCTGTGTTTGCTTTGATCGACACCAACGCAGATCCAGACATCATCGACTATCCGATTCCTTCCAATGATGACGCAGTTCGTTCCATCAAGCTGATGGTCAGCTTGGTTGCGGATGCTGTCGTTGAGGCAAAGGGCGGCGTTCTTGAGAATGCATACCAAGAGGATGAAACACTTGACGACATCACAATGAAGGATGTCATCATCAACGTCGAGCAGCAGGCAGCTGAATATGAGAAGAAGAGAAGACAAAAGTACGAAGAGCGCAGACAGCAGATGCAGCAGCGCAGGTACAATGGCGAGCGCCGTGTCTTCCGTAGGGATGCGAATGGCAACCGTGCCACCACAAAGCCAGAGCAGGCAGAGGCACAGGCACCAACAGCAGAGACAGCAAAAGAGGAGGTTGCAGAGTAATCATGGCTATTACAGCTTCACAGGTTAAGGAACTGCGCGATTTGACAGGCGCAGGAATGATGGATTGCAAGAAGGCTTTGACGGCATGCGAAGGCGATGTCAAGAAAGCCATCGACTGGCTCCGTGAAAAGGGCATTGCAAAGGCACAATCCAAGGCTGGTCGCATTGCGGCAGAAGGCCTTGCCAAGATTTTGATCGAAGGCAACAAGGCTGCCATCGTCGAGGTTAACTCCGAGACAGACTTCGTAGCAAAGAACGATAAGTTCCTTGCGCTTCTTGACACAGCCCTCAAGACCATCATTGCGTCTGACGCAAAGACGGTAGAGGAAGCCCTTGCTCTTGCTACAGAGGATGGCACATTGAACGACACAATCGTCAATGCTACAGCTGTCATCGGTGAAAAGATTACGCTGAGAAGATTCGAGATCATCACAAAGAACGACGATGAACTATTCGGCTCCTATCTGCACCAAGGCGGCAGAATCGCAGCTATCACTGTTGTCAAGACAACAGATCCTCAGGTAGCAAAGAACATGGCAATGCAGGTTGCTTCCATGAACCCGACATACATCTCCAGAGACTACATGCCTTCTGATGTCATCGCCCATGAAAGAAGCATCCAGGAAGCTCTTGTTGCCAATGATCCAAACCTTGCCAACAAGCCTGACAAAGTCAAGGCAGGCATCGTCGAAGGTCGTCTTTCCAAGTCCCTGCAGGACATGTGCCTTGTCGATCAGGAATTCTTCCTTGACACCGACCAGAAGTGCGGCGGTTACCTAAAGTCCAACAATTCCGAAGTAACTAACTTCGTGAAATACACAGTTGGCGAAGGAATCGAAAAGAAGCAGGATGATTTTGCGGCAGAAGTCGCCAAGCTCGCTGGTAAGTAATTCCTTTAAATTCTCTTAAAGCCACCATAGGTGGCTTTTTTGCATGTTGATGATTTTATATTCGGTTGCGCAACTATCTGTGGGATTGACACATGTCATTGAATATCCAATAAATTCAACTATCCACCCCAAAATTTAATTATCTCTAAATAACCGACAAGAAATCTCACATTCACGTTGACATAAGATATAATCCGTATTACAATTTCAAAAAAGAAGGAGCAATACAATGAAAAGATTATTCGCTTTGATTTTGAGCATCCTTTTGGTCGTTCCCATCATTCCGGCATATGCCAAGGATATGCCCAGCGAAGTATTGCTTGGCATCTTCTTCACCAGCGATGAAGACCAAACGGACACGCTCTATGTTTCATTTGACGGCGAGCGCTTTGAGCGCATTGCCACTGTTCTCGAAGACATGAACAAGAAATCCTCTAAAGACAACGACACAAAGCTTGAGAAAAACTATCAAGTCAATTGTCTCCACGATCCAGCGCTACAATATCATGATGGCGTGTATTGGACAATGTCTGGATGGACAAGACGTAAGGAAATCGATAATGGCAATGGAACAACCAAAACAGTCGCAGACAAGTATGTCCCGATGCTGTCATGGTCCAAGGATCTTGTAACCTGGTCTTATCCTAATGTCGGCAGCGCCGATGGCAACTATGATCCAACGGCTGGCGTTGTTGTCCCGCAAAATCAACTGCCGATGGATAAAAACGGTAATTGGGGAAACGAAAACTATGACGCTGTTGCCCCAGAACTGTTCATTGATGATGATGGATCCGCATGGATCGTTGTGACAATGGGCTATTATGCCTCATGGCATGGCGATTCTCCGTCCAACGACAAGATGAGTCCCTACATGATTCGCTGTACGAAATTCGGGACAGGCTATGGCAGGGCGGACCAGCCACGCATTACTTATTCAGATGCAAAGCGCATCAACCTTCCAGAATATGGAAAAGAAGGCGAAGACAACAGAATCGATGCCCATATCTACAAGGAAAACAATACCTACTATCTTTCTATCAAGCTCAATGGCATTACCAATGAAATTTGGAGCATCAAGAATCTCAATGATTTTGCGGATACAAGCAAATGGACACTCGTATGCGACAATGCTGTAACAGGCTATGAAGGACCCTCCTTGGTGAAATTCAACGGCAAGTACTATATGTACACGGATAAGCTTTCGGATTATCCTCCTAACACCAATGATCGAACAACTGGCGTATTTGTAACAGAATCCAACTTATTGCAAAGAGGCTGGGGCAAGACAAGAAGGATCAGGACGCAGGATGAAGATGGCAAAATCATCAACAATCGACATGGTTCTGTCTACTGCATCACCGACAAAGAACAAATCAAAAAAATCATCAACCTCTACCGTGAGAAAGGGTATAAGGGAAGCACCGAGATACCAACCTACCCGGAATTTGGCTTCTGGACAAATGGAGTGAAAAAATACTGGTTTGAAGGCGGTCAAATACAAGGCGTATATGGCGACCCAAAGAACATCCGGGACATTAATTATGGCCATCTCGAAAGAGGACGTGAAATCTGCGATCCTACGCCAAATGCATGGTATTGGCTTGATGCTGTGTATGGCGGTGCCGCAGCCTTTGGCAAAGAAGTCTGGATGCCGTACATCTATCAGGACGAAGACAAATGGGGCGATGCCGAAATCCGCCAGAACGCCAACAGGGCTGACGATGGCATGAAGGAGTTCGTCTATCAGTGCATGAAGAACAAGACCGGCAAATGGGTTAGGTATGACAAAGAAGGAAAGATGTTGAAAGGCTGGGTGGAAATCAAAGGCGAACTAGCCGAGCTCTATCCGAAGCAGAAAGGCAATGTCTACTACTATGACACTTTCACTGGTCTCATGGCAAAAGGTTGGCTTACCATCGGTGGAAAGAAATGTCACTTTGATGAAACAACTGGTGTATTACTGAACTAACAGTTAAAGAGATCCATAGGATCTCTTTTTTTGCTAGGCACCAGCCGTATAACCTAAGATAATTGACTGCCAAAGTCAGTAGTTCATATATGCCTGTCGTGAATAGGCAAACTAAAAACAACCAGCTTCGCTGGTTGTTTGAAATGTGGAATTCGTATGAAATAGCCTTTTGAAGATATTCTAGGCAGATCAGATGTTTGAAACATACATGGCATTTACTCTGCCTGGGCATATCGTGTTTCTGCTTATTTACGAATGAACTTTCTGTATACCCAAAGGGCAGCGCATGCTCCGACAATGCCGAAGATCAAATTGCCAATGATGCTGTTGGTGTAGATTCCAATAAAGCCAAAGAGCAGATGTCCTACGATGCCTCCGATAAAGCCAATCAAGCAATTCATCATCATGTTCGAGGAATCCTCGCCCACCATTGTGGTTGCAACGAAGCCCACCACGATTCCAATGACAATATCGATCGCAATGCTGATCAAGGCAGCAAATGAATTAAACAAAATCATAGTCCTTTTACCTCCTATATGCGTCTATTTTAGCACATCCATAAACAAATTGTTTCTCTTCGGAAAATCTTAAGAAAAACACAAGCGCTTAAGCCATTCCCATGACATGTTTCATGAAAAAGCCTTCGCGGATGCCAGTGTCTGAGAAACACAAGGTCTTTGCGCCATAGAATCTAGAGATTTCCAGGATCATATGAATTCCAGGCAAAAACAACGGTTGGCGCGCGGGATTGACAATTTGTTTCATGA
>OMYM01000218.1 GCA_900315225.1 uncultured Erysipelotrichaceae bacterium
ACCAATGTCTTATCGCTTTTGACATTCGATGTAATCGACCCAGCGCCCATGTGCGAATAATAGCCCAAGATGGAATCTCCGACATAATTGTAGTGGGGTGTCTGCACATGGTCGAACAGGATGACGTTTTTCAATTCACAGGAATTGCCAACAACGCAATCTGCCCCGACAAGCGCCGAACCGCGTATGAACGCGCAATGGCGAACTTCCGTATTTGGTCCGATGATGCATGGCGCGCCAAGATACGCAGATGGAAATACCTTTGCGCTCTTGTGTACCCAAACATTTTCGCTGACCTCGTCATATTGCTCAGGATCAAGTGTCTTGCCCAGGGAAAGGATCAAGTCCTTGATGCCCTTGAGGGCTTCCCAAGGATAGGTAAACTGAGCAAGATAGTCTTTTGCCAAAGTGTGTTCTAAATCATACAAATCAACGATACGATACATACCATTCTCCTTTTTAACTTTCATATTTAACAACGCTAATAGTTTTAGTGTCAATCGAAAATAATGATGTAACCGTTTACTCTGAAATGATTTCACCTCGAATGACCGCTTGGATCAATTCTCTTGCGTGCTCAGCCTCTTCTTCATCGGGATATACCACCGATAGCGGCATTCCCACGGCCGATGCGCATACCTCCATTCCCGTTGTACCGCTTATGTGTTTGTTCACAACATTCCACTGGATGTCGTCTTCCAATTGCATGCGTCCTAGCGCAAACATCGCATCACTCGACACATTGGTCAAAAATGTTCCGTTCAATGCCTTTAACAATTCGTTGAAGTGGGTAATCACCTCCCGACTTGTCGCTTTTTCAATGATCGCGCGCATCACCAACTGCTGGTGCATGTTCCTGTCGAAATCGCCGTTGACAAGGTTATACCGCTCACGCACGTAAAACAAAGCCGCATCGCCATCCAGATGAATGCGTCCTTGGGGATAGACGTACTGCGAATCCCAGAAGTATGAAAATGCATACGGATTGTCCACATCCACTCCCCCCAGAGCATCGATGATTTGCTTAAATGTCGTAAAGTTGACCAGCACGTAGTTTTCGATATCGACATTCATGTAGTCTCCAAACCCCTCTAGCGTATTTTCTATGCCGCTAAGGCCAAGGTGTGTCAGCTTGTCCTTTTGGGAAGACAGCGCCGGGTTGGCGATGTAGCTGTCCCTAGGCAAGGATACGATGGAGATCTGGTGTGACCGCGGATTCACCGTGATCAACATGTCAACATCGGTACGCCCAATGACGCTAAGCTCGCCTTCCTGGTCGTTTCCGCCAATAAAAATCGAAAACGGCTTTTTGGTCAGTGCCATGGTTTCCCTGATCTGAGAAACCGTTGAAACCGTCCTGTAGTAAGAACCAATGACAGTTGTCTGTTCATCAAAGAATTCGAATTCCGGCGTATCCTTGACCAGCGATTCATATCCTTCCGACATGACCAAAACCATTCCCTTGTTCGCATATAACGCTTGCGCAGCCGCAAAGGCACTGGTGCAATCGCTGATCGCAACGTTGCCAATGGCATCCTTGACCTTTTCCAAGGCATACTCGCTGTTGTCGCCATCAAGCGCCCCCGCCGTCAAAAACACCCCGCCCGCGCAATCCACCAATGTTTCCGGCTGCATTGCGCCAAAAACATCCCAATGTGCCTCGCGGTAATCATTGTTCATTACATACAAGTTTATCTTGACCTTGTCGCCTATGACGCTGACAAAAAGATCCGCAACCCTGTCTTGATAATACGGCAAAAAGATACCGGCAATCAAAAAGCACGCTGCCGCAACGACATTCACCGCCTTGATGATCCTTCCCTTCTTGCCCAAGGCTAATGAAACTCCCCCACTGCAAAGCAAGAACATCCCTAAGCCGATCAGCAGGCGCCACAGCCACTTGCGGGGAAAAACCGCAATGTGCATAAAGCTAGCCAAGAAGAAGATTCCTGCAAAAAATGTGATCATCCAAAGCGACCTTGCGCTTATTTTGTTTTTTTTAACTCTTTTGCTACCATTTTTCATTTCATCTAACCTGAACCAGTTTTCCCAGCAAGGCAAAGCGACCATCAACCACATCGTATGAACAAGTCGACAACAACATCAGCTTGTCAAACGGCTGCACAGTCTCTTCGCCGCGAAACGAAGAACTTTGATAGAACATATCCACGTAAGACAAGTATTCCTCCTCGCTGCCGAAATCAATCTTGACATAGTCCACCGAGCCATTGGACACCATTCCCGCAAGCGGGTACATCTCATAGGCAGCGTTTTCTGTCACGATCTGGATAACCTTGTGCGTTTCGTAATATGAAGGATCCTTGTAATTCTCGACATCCGCAAACATCGTTCCGTTGCGCATATGATGTGCATATAGGCAAGTCAGCGTATCATTGAAGTTTGGATCATTCTCCGCCTCCATAAACACCGATCCGCTTTTGTTATACTCCCCGGTAAATAAATGATACAAGTATTGTTCATTGTCCTCGCCTTGGACAAACGGATAGTCTATCATCGAATCGGGAAGGTAGATCCAACCAAGGAAATCAGGGTTCACATTTTTCAACGCCTCATAATCTATGACTGGTTCTGGCAATGTATGCAAATCTTCTCCCAACGGTTCTTCCACAGCCTCGACATAAACCGGGTCCTTGCGCCCAACATCTTTCACCTGGTCATACGCATTGCTTGAATCGCTGTACTCTTTCAACCCACTGTACAGCATCCATCCAGAGTACCCAGCAACACTTAGTGACGCCACAAGAAACATATCCATAATCAGCCGACCAAACAGTGTCAACTTTTTCTTTTTTCTTCTCCGTGCCATCTTCATCTCCTTTTTCAAGCGCCAAATATTATCTCACACTTTTGGGAAAAAGTTTTCAAAGCGTCTTGGATAGCCATCGATTTTAAGTAAAAATAAATAAAAAGAAGGCGCAAAAGCCACCTTCTATGCAAGTTCTTTCTTGCTCGCCGCAAGCGCCGAGGCAATGACAGCGTCCATGTCGTAGTACTTGTACTCCGCCAGTCTGCCACCAAAGACCACGTTTTTCTCCTTTGCGGCCATTTCCGCATAAGCCTTGTATAACGCAGAGTTCTTTTCATCGTTGACTGGGTAGTATGGCTCGTCGCCTGGTTTCCATTCCGAGCTATATTCGCGCGAGATCACTGTCTTTTCTAGATCGTTGCCGTTTTCATCCTTGCCAAACTCAAACCATTTATGCTCAATGATGCGGGTCCATGGCGTATTGCGATCAGTGTAGTTAACAGCCGCATTGCCCTGGAAGTTCGGAATATCAAGCAATTCATTCTCAAAGCGCACTGAACGATATTCAAGGTTGCCCAGCGAATATGCGAAATAAGCATCGATAGCGCCAGTATAAATAACTCTTTCCGCCAAGGCATCCAGCTCCGCTTTTTTCTTAAGGTAGTCGACACCCGTCTGCGTCTCAATGCCTGCCAACATATTCTCAACCATCTTCGTATAGCCACCCATCGGAATACCCTGATAGAGCGCATTGAAATAATTGTTGTCAAACGTCAGCCTAACAGGCAGGCGCTTGATGATAAACGCAGGAAGATCCTTGCAATCTCTGCCCCACTGTTTCTCCGTATACCCCTTGACAAGCTTTTCGTAGATATCCGTTCCTACCAGGCTGATTGCCTGCTCCTCAAGGTTCTTTGGCTCGCTGATACCCGCTTCTTTTTTCTGCTCGTCAATCTTTGCGGCGGCTTCTTGCGGCGTCACGACACCCCACATCTTGTTAAATGTATACATATTGAACGGGAGCGAATACAGCTCGCCATTGTAGTTTGCGACCGGTGAGTTCGTAAAGCGGTTGAATTCCGCGAAACGATTGACGTAGTTCCATACCTCCTTGTTGTTGGTATGGAAAATATGCGCACCATACTGGTGGACATTGATGCCCTCGACCTTCTTTGTATAGACATTGCCGCCAATATGGTCGCGGCGATCAATCACAAGCACCTTTTTCCCTGCGTCCGTTGCTTCGCGAGCAAACACGCTGCCAAACAATCCGGCACCAACAATTAAATAATCATACTTCTTACTCATTAATATTTACCTCCATATTCTTCAATTACCACAGACGCAAGCCAATGGATTCGGTATTGGAATAGTTTCTCATTGACGAATTGAACTTTTCCGACTGGCACTCGATGGAAAACACCTTTGGCTCGTAGATGCTGTTTTCGTATATATCGTTGATGTAGCATCCTGGCGCAAGATAAATGCCTGAATAATGCCCGCCTAAGATGTGGTTTCGGCAGATAATGTTCTCATAATTCGGTACAAAATCCATGGCAACAGACATATTCTGCTGTTCTTGCGAGCCATCGTTTGCAGCGCCAAGCTCAATCGCAAAGAAATGGAATGCTTCCGACTCACCGGCATTGTTCCCATCGATAATATTGTCGCAAATTAATGTCTGAATCGTTGTGCGTACCGACTTGATGCCAGAACCAGCATTATTGGAGATGAAATTCTCCGTGATAATATTCCACATTGTGTTGTCCATCGATAAGCCAGGAAGCTTCGCTGGCGAACTGCCATCAGCCATCCTGCCCAGCCCTAGCACATAGTCCATCTCCAGGTCGGCGTTGGTTTGCCTTGCGCGGAATCCATTGCTGACAATCGAATTACGCGCAATATACGTTCCAATCGTGCCAAAATCCATGCACATTCCCTCCTTGTCATTGCCATAGATCTGGTTGTCTATGACATAGACCAAGTAGGAGCCATCGTTGTATATCCCAGAAGAATTGTTGTTCGCAACAACGTTGTTACGGATAACGATGCGGTTTGGCGCATCTTTCTTTTCCGAAAGATTCCGAATGAACTGTGTCTCAAATCCTTCATCAGGGTCTTCGCGCGTCGAGGACTCATTGCTGGTCATGCATATGCCAGCGCTCAGATTTTCAGCGCCAGTGTTTTCTACAATTTCGTTTCCCTCGACCAAAACCTTGGTACAAGAGCCAAGCATGAACAAGCCGCCATGACGGCAATAGCTCATTTCATTGTTCGCCAAATTGATGTTCTCTCCCTCATACAAGACTATTCCACGCCGCTTGCAATTTTTCACAACGCAATTCTTTACAACGACATTACGACAATCCAGCAGGTACACACCATAGCTTCCCCCATGAATCTCAAACCCTTCGATGGAAATATTTTCCACGTTTTCCATGTGAAAACAATACTTCACGCTACTGGCAGCCTCAATCAGCGTGCCACGCCCCACCAATTGCGTGTTGGCTGGCACATGCAGTGTATCATCCAATTCCAGCGACACGTTGTTTACAACAACCCGCTTTCCTTCATTGGCTTTCATAAACGCATTTAGCTCCGATGCCAGCGATCCATCGAATGCCACTGTCTCTGGCTCCAGCGCAAAGGAATTTATCTCATAATACAACTCTTTCCATGCCTTTTCCGGTTTCATGACATCGCCCATCGTCAAGCCAAGATCATTTGCCCTTTTGACAACCTTCAGTCCAGCAATGAAGGTATTCCTGTCTTCGCTAGACATTCTCTCCATGGGAGGCATGCTTTTTCTCTCCATGAAGTTGATGTCATCCTGCGCCAACACAGTCAATATGTTTCCAGGCTTGTATACCCCAGGATAATACACTTCGTTCACCTCTTCCATGGCATATGTCTCAAAACGCGAAACCTTCTTTCCAATCTTGACACCTACACCCAGCGATCCGCACATACATACAATAATCGCCGCAACGACCAAGATTTTTTTCATTTTCTCATTCATTCTTTTACTCTCCCTGACTTCAAAGCCAACATGGCGATCAACCCCGCGCTGGCAAGGGAAACAACCGCGCTGACCTTATAAATCGTTGTGTCAAACTTTATCTCAATGTGGTTTTCCCCTTCTTCCAGGCGCAAGGCAATCATGCCTGCGCTGGGAAGGATTTCCCTTTCTTCGCCGTTGATCCACGCATGCCATTTCCAGGAATATGGAATGCTGAAAAACGCATATTCTTCCTGGTCTGCAAAAATGTCGCATTCAACACCTGTGGTCGAGTGCTTGAAATTGGTGGAGGAATTCTTTCTTCTGGCATCCATGTCCATGTGGAGCCCACGCTTCGTCAACACCGACTTGCGGTATGCATAGTGCTTCAGAACATCTGCTACCTGATCCTCCATCTCATCATCCACCGCCAGAGCCTTCATCAAGACCAGCGCCTTGTATTCCTCTGGAACATCCTCTAACTCGCTGGCGAGGATATACGAATCATATGTAAAGCCGATCGGCAAGGCATATGGGTCTTCATAGGTGTAATGGTCGTGGTACCCGTTGTAGTGGACAAGATACGCTTCCTCTCGCTCAGGCTGGATTCCTTCATAGATCCAGTATTTTACCGAAAGCAATTCGTTTGTTCCAAGGGGACCATCCTCCGTGCATACAAGCCGAGGATGTCCCACCGCTTCGTAGAATTCAAAAATTCCCCCGTCCACCGTGGATATGAAGGAATTCACCGTTGTCATCATCGTTGCCATGTTCAGGTCATAGTAGAAGTTCTCCAGCTCATAGCGATACGGTATGATGTCGGCATCCAGCGTTCCCAATGAATTCAACAATTCATTGTATAAATCCTTGCCCTCATAGTCACGGTAGTATTTATAGCGCAAGATATTGTACCAAGAATTATATCCTCCCGCATATGCGATGCCACACAACAAAGCAAGATAGCCAGCGATCTTGTTTTTGCTAAGAAGAAGCACAACCACCACTCCGCCTGCCGCGCAAGCCAAGGCCATTTCCGTATACTTGATGGCAGGTCTTTTGGCATTAATGAAGCTGAGGTTCTCCTCTTCGTCTTCATCGTCTTTATCGATGTATTTCTTCTGCTTTTTCTCGTTGTACTTGCGCCATTGCACATCTGTCCAGCGCTCGCCTAGATCTTCTTCCTCCATCTCTCTTGGTTCTTCGGCCAATTCCCATTCGCCATCACTGTTTTTGACGTAATATTCATCACTTGGATAATAGCCTTTCCACCCCCAGAGAAACAGCGACAATATGCTGACAGCCACAAGGTTCAGGATCGTTCCAATGCGCAAGCACCTGGCCATTTCCTTGTCGCTTTCCATGCGCTCAAGCGCAAGGCATGAACACAAGACACAAATCAGAACAAACATGTACAGCCACCGTCTGTACGGCTCTTCGTTCAACAACATGAACGTGCTGTTCAATAAGGGCAGGCACGCAAACAAAAACAACACCTTAGCCAACCGCGCAGACCAGTGTTTTTTTTCGGCTATCAGCCAGCCAAAAACCAGCCCCAGCCCCATCAAGGGAATCCATGCCGAACTGGAATACCAGTTCTCTGTTTCAAGCATCGACTGATGGCTCATGATATCCCCTGGAAAGAACATTGCTTTTATTACCGTCAACATCCTGATTGATTCAAATGTTATCGCGTCCTCGCCCCTGATTATGTTCGCAACACGGCTATTGCCCATGACTCCAATAACGGAAGGCACAAGAATGATGGCTGCCATTCCAGCGCCAAGCATTCCTTCTCCCAGGCACCATAAGACTTCCCCAAAGGTTTCCTTGTATTTCTTCTCACGTATCCTTGAGAACATATCGAAACGAACGATGTAATAGACAATGATGAAAATCAACTCGCCAAAGAAAAAATTCCAGTTGACTAGACAATTGATCCCGACTGTAAAGGCAAATATGCCCGCACGCCTCGTTTCGAGCATCGTCTCCAGCCCCCATAACAGCAAAGGGAAAAAGGCAACGACATCATGAAAATGATAGAACACCAGGTTGGTCGCCTGGTAAGAGCAAAACGCGTACATGACGGAACCTGCCAACGCCCATTTGCCCGATACATGCTTCTGTAGGTAAAGGCACGAAAAAAGCCCTGCGACGGCATACTTCAACATGAAGAGCCAGCCCATCAGGTAGGGGAACATCTTGGCGGGAAACAGCGCAGCCAGCCAGAAAAAGGGACTGCCAAGGTTATAGAAGCCAAAGGTAGGTATGAACTCCGAGCCAATGTCAATCGCCCAGTTGAAGAATACCTGCCCGCTCTTGACCGAACGGATGGCGAATACATTAAACGCAAGCTCTTGTGCGTCGAAATCATTGGACATTGTCAACAATCCATTGTTTGCGGCCATATATCCGTGGAAAACACAATAAGCGATCGCAAAATTCAGTAAAAATGCCAGCAACGGCATGTACTTTGTTTTTTTCGGCATTGTTTTCCTCCTGCAAGCCATTCTAATTTAGCACAATTAAACCTTCTTTGCATCGAAAAAAACAATGTGCGGTTTGGTGAAGGTTTTCTTGCGCGGATTTCCTCATCCTTGCAATAAACAAGCGTATAATGTTTGTCATGAAGATACGTAGGCTATTTGAATCAAAATGGTTCATGTCCTCGGCACTGGTCGCCATGCTGGCGGTCGAGACATACCTAAACACAAAAGTAACGATATCTGGTCCGGCGATGTCATTGATCGAGGAATCAAGCCTCTCCGTGACTGGATTCAATGGCGATGGCATGGTGTCGCCTTCCTTTCACCCCGAAGCAAAAACCATTGACTACCTATCCGCCACTGCACGCCAGGAAAACAATCGCCTTCTAAACGATTTGCTCGCAAGCATACGCTGCACAGCATCATCCTACACGGGACTCTCTAACGGAGACAGCATCACCTATGCATGTACATACGACAAGTCCTTGGAACGTGCAGCGCGCTACCGTCTCAAGGATGTCGAGCGCACCTATATCGTGGAGGGATTGCCAGAATACACCCCAATCGATTACTTTTCAGGTGTCTCGCTGTATTATTCCGTAGTAGATAACCATCTTAGCATAGAAATGGAAATAGACGAAAAATACACCCAGATGGGCATTGAATATGAAGCTATCGAAACACTCCAGAATGTTCACCTGTATGCGCACGCGGACGCAGAAACCTTGCGCCAATACGGCTATCTTCCTGGCGTTGAGACAGCCATTTTCGACAAGCCTGCCCCACCAAAAGCCATCACTTCCCTCACCGATGAAGAAACCGAGGAAATCCAGCAAAATGTCCTTGCGAGAGTTCTTGCGGACATCGAAACCTGCAAGGAACACCTTCCCTTTGACGTTGCCACAGATCATATCCAAATGATTTCGTTTTCCTTTAACGATGACGACTCATGCACCATTACCTATGCAACAGACAAGGAACAGCTTTACATTGTCTCGTATACAGGATTCATCTACCGCAGAAATGATGGAACGGTCGCCTTTGTAAGCGATGAAAACCATGGCTGCGAATTCTCGAAAGACATTCCCCATATGCTTGAGACAATCGACCTAGGATCATGAAAAACGGTTTTGGCAAAAATGCATCATGGA
>OMYM01000331.1 GCA_900315225.1 uncultured Erysipelotrichaceae bacterium
CCTTCGTACCATTCCGCCATGTCCTCATATGCAACCCCGCTTCCATGGTTCCTTTGCAGAAGATCCTTTACATCGTCTTCCGTACAGCCGATGTATGGAGCTAGTTGCTTGGGAAAAAACATGGTGAAATTGTCAAACTCTGTGAGAGCAGAATAGTCCTTCATCTTGATCATGGGAAGGATGCCCGCCATGTAGGCGGCAGCGAATACTTCCGCGCAAGTGTCCTTGAACAGGCTCCTGAGCAGCTCGATGTAGTTTGTTCTTGCGTTTGGGTCGGCAACTGGTTCCCGGAAGAAATTGTCCCACTCGTTGCAGATCCAGACGAACTGCCTCCCCTCATTCTTATGAACCGTTTTGATCAGTGTTTTCACCAGTGATCCCTCTTCGACCGTATCGTCGCCATACAAGTCCGCGATTTCCTGGATGATGGAATTCTTAAGATTTTCTATCCAGTCAAGCCTTTCCGCCTTCCTTTTTTGCCGGCGGCTGCCATTCTATCCATTTTCTTCTGCTCGTCCATGGCAAAGATCCTTACCTTCAGCATGTCGATGTAGATTACATCGAATTCACCCATGTGTGTCAGTCCAGGATCCATTCGGAAGATTTCCTTGTTCTTGAACAAGAACGTTGTGTTGTAACCAATCGTATAGTAGGTCTTGAGCATCTGCGCGGCATAGGTCTTGCCGAACCTGCGTGGGCGGCTGACAAGCGCCAGCCGGTTATCGGTCTCCATGTTCAAGTAGTACCGTATCAGCTTTATCCCTTTTTCTGCCAAGACTGCCGTTTCAATAGAATCCAGGCGACTTTCAACCATATTATACCAGTCAGCATTCAGTCGGTCAAGCAGCCTGCCTATGGCATCCATACAATAGGAAGAAACATGGGATTCGATCCATGTCTTTTTTTTGCGTGTGCCAGGCATGCCATTTGGCATATTGACTTGATGATGATATACTATGCTTGTCATATAAATGAACGTTTTTGGCAAGAAAGGAGCCAATGATGCGTGTGGCAATCGTAGATGATGAATGTGATATCCGGAATCAATTGTCAAGATACCTCCAGCGATATGGCAAAGAACATCAAGTTGGATTTGTCATTGTTGAATATGACAGCGGGGATTCCTTGTTGCAAGAGTTCAACAGTGACTTCAGCTTGATTCTCTTTGACATCGACATGCCAGGTACCAATAGCTCCCCATCTTTTTTTGTTTCGACTAAAGTTTGCTGATATATGCGGAATTTCGCCTAATGGTGTACTTGAATATAGAGTTCTTGGATATGGCTTATGAAGTATGTGGTATGGAATGGATTGCAATCATAAGGATATCTTGCAAGGTTGTCATGTAGGATGCGATCTGCCCATTGGCTTGCTTGCAAAGGAAGATAGGTGACCCCGCCAACATTGGTCTCTTTTGGAATATGATCCGAGGCATAACAACGCAAGCCAATGGCTTGCGCTTCAATCAAGACAATGCCAAAGCCTTCCACTTTGGATGGAAAGAGAAGAACGTTGCATTGTTTCATGATTTCAGGGACATCGGTATTTTCAGGATGGATTTGAATGTTGCTGGAAACCTTGGTCTTGATGTAATTTCCGTAGGTATTTTCAGAGTTGCCAATGAAATGTAGTTTTGCGTCTGGCTCTTGACTCAAGATCTGATTGAAAACATCCAGGGAGAACAACTGGTTCTTATTCTCACAGAAATACCCTATTTGCAAAAGTTCGATATGATCAAACGTTTTTTCTTGATAGATGAAGCGGGTATCATCATAAGGATTGTTGATGACTTTGAAAGTGGCATCGTTTCCGTAGGTGGTCTGGCAAGCTAGGCCAGAGCAGCCGATAAGATCGGT
This sequence comes from uncultured Erysipelotrichaceae bacterium, assembly GCA_900315225.1. Lineage (GTDB taxonomy): Bacteria > Bacillota_I > Bacilli_A > Erysipelotrichales > Erysipelotrichaceae > Bulleidia. The sequence continues at coordinate 1,857 of OMYM01000331.1, forward strand.
AGCATAGGTCTTCATGACACTGCGACAAATATAGCGGTAAGCTTTTGTCAATATGTTTCCTTTTGGATTCCATGTCTTGTGGGTATGGCAGATGCGTATGGGGATCATTTTCCTTGCTGAATAAACACACCCTGCCATATCAAAATCATTATGGCAATGCAATATGTCATAGTGTTCCTTCTGAATGATTTTTTTTGTTTTCAAGGCCAGGGAAACTGGTCTTAAGACTTCGAGGATCCGGTTGACTAGATGAATTCTGGATGTGTGCTTGGGCAGTTCTATCAACCTGCCGCCATAGCTTTTGAATTCTTCTGTGTAGTAAGATGGCTTGTTGCTGGAAAGAATGAGATCGAAGTCATATTCTTCGTGAAGATTTCGGACAATCGTCATGATGACAGAGGGAACGCCGGTTTTATCAAGATTGCCGTTACATGCAAGCAGGACTTTCTTCTTCATTTGCGAAATCCTTTGATGGCATAGATCTTCTTGAATACATGCATCAAATGCAGGTTGCTTTTCAAGACATAGTCTCTGATGTTTGGGTCGCAATTTGCATGGAGATAGTAGGTTTGATAGAATTCGTCATTCCTGAGCTTCTGGAATTCAGAAGAAATATATTGCCAATCGTTTTGCGATAGAAATAGTTTTCGTGAAACATCGCGAAGGATCTTGGAAATCCAGATTTCTGCTGCTTTTTCCAATTCATCTGCCTTGCCCCATTTTCTTGCATAAGCAAGACGTCGTTTGCAGACTTTTTTTTCTGATTCATAGTGTTTTGGCTGATAGGAACGAGACATGCTGGATGAATTCACCCGATAGCAGTACAATACTTCGTCAAGGTATTGGATTGTCTTTGCCTTGTCGATAAGCACAAGGCTTTGATAGAGGTCTTCGCCATTGGATATCCCATCACTGTCCTGGTAGATCTCTGGGTTTTCGAATTGTTCATGCTTGATGCATTTTGCCCAAATGTTGTTGAGCTTTGCGGTTGAACTTAGCAAATGATAGAGGACATATTTATCTTCATTCGTGAAAATCTGTTTGTTTTCAAAGGGATAATCGAATAGCGGTTTTTGTGTTTGCAAATCGTTGGTCGCGTTGAAAAGGATGATATCTGGGCGTGTGTCCTGGATGGCTTGCGTCAGTTTTTCGATTGCATGCGACAGCAAGATATCGTCAGAATCTACAAAAAGAACATATTCCCCTTTAGCAAGGCTTGCACCGATTTCCCTGGTCTTGATCAGGCCTTTGTTTTCTTGCTCGATCAGGGTGGCGTTGACGGGGTATTTATCGAGATAATCTTTGCAGATGGTGGAGCTGCGGTCGGTTGATCCATCATTGATCAAGATGATCTCGATTTCCTCGTTTGCTTGTGAGAATAACGTGTCAAGGCATGCGGAAAGGTAGTTCTCTTGATTGTAGATTGGAACGATGATGGAAATGAGCGTCATGATGTTTCTCCTTGTTTTTTCCATTGCCGCTTGATTTTCGGATCAAAACGGTTGAGAATGATCTTTTTGAACCTTGTCAATGAAGCATAGAGATAAGGGCTTTGTTTTACGATGTTGGAAAACATCTTGTCTTGCCTTGCGTAGGTTTCACTGGATAAAAAGATTTCTTCATTTTCGATGTATGTCTTTTGCAATAGATCCAAAACTTGCGGGTCATGCATGTGGGTGCGGAAGTAGATGTAGATGTATTGCAAGGCTGTGTTGCATAGGCTGCAGCGGGCAATGTCGGCGATTTGAGGCATCGTGTCGTTTGTCAGCTCAATGATCTTCCGATATGTCAAAAGGCAGCTTAGCTTCCGTTTTGTCAATGGCGTATAGGACGCGGTGACGCCACCACTGTCGTGGTTATAGTGATAAAGTGGAATAGGATCGTAGAGGATTTGTTTGCAATGCATGAGATAGCATATGGCAAAGTGGAGATCCTGTGCCATGCCTAGGCTTGTATCGAATTGTAAATTGTGTTGGCGAATGATATCCATGCGATAAAGCTTATTCCAGGCATAGCCCTGGAAGGAACTTGGCAACATCGCTTGTTTCATCGCTTGCTTCTGGGTCAATACAGTTCTTGTAGCGGACACATCCCATTTCCTTTGCCTGCCATCCATTTCATCAAAGTAGCTACAGATACTCAGGTCATTGCCATCGGAATTCTTGAGCAACGTTTCCAGGTATGATTCTTCCAGCCAGTCATCGGGATCGGGAAAAATGATAAAGTCTCCTGTCGCATGTTTCAATCCAGTGTTTCTTGCCCCGGAAAGACCTTGGTTGTCTTGGTGGATCACTTTGCATGTGTCTGCGTAGGAATCGCAGATTTCACTGCTGGAATCGGTTGATCCATCATCAACAATAATGACTTCGTGATCTTTGCAAGTTTGCCTAGATAAGGAATGCATGAATCGCGGCAGGTATTTTCCAGTGTTGTATACTGAGACAACGATGGTGATCATAGCTTAACCTCTTTTTACGATTCGGCTGACAATGGCCATGGCATCGGAGAATTCCGACAGCTTGCGACAAGAGAAATAGAAAAGCAAGCTGCTTATGCCAAGGCATATGATTGCCCTGGCGAAAATGAACAGGATGCTGTAGAAGGCATTGGTGCCTTCCATGGGAAGGAAACGGCAGATGGCCATGGTGAGCGTGCAGGCAATCATGGTGACAAGGGCGTAGAAAGATAATCGAAGCAGGTATTTGCTTTGTTTTTCTTTGGTGAAATAGTAGCGGAAAAGAATGCTCGAAGCCCAAAGGGAATCGATGAAAATGTGGCAAAGTATCGTTGACAACATGACACCTGCTATGCCAATTCGCTGCACAAGGATGTAGTTGAGCGTCAGGTTGGTCACCCCATCCACGAGAGGGCGGATGCGGTCATGGCTCCAAAGTCCACTGGCCTGGCGGTATTGGAAACAGATGTTCCCCATTCTTTCGGTAAAGAAATAGATGACGAACAGCAACATGATCTGGTTGGGGAACATGTTGCCGGCATGGGCCCAGAAGAGGATAAAAGGCTGGTATATGCAGCACATGCAGGAGCAGATGATGCCTGTCATCGTCATGAACAAAAGCTGGAACGTATTAAAATCGCGATAGTTTTTATCGGTTGATTCCAAGGCGATTGAATTTCCGATGCCAGACAATGTGCTGTCGGTCAATATGCTGGTGATGCCTACCAGGGTGGTGATGATTAAAAAATAGTTCTGGTATTTTGCCAGGATATCCAAGCCAAGGAACATCGAAAGAATGATTGAATCGAAGGAATTGCGCAATACATGGCTGACTTTGAATAGAAACAGGCCGCTGACTCTTTGGGCGATATCTTGAATTGTCTCTTTGGGAAGCTTGCCTCGGCAGACATAGTTTGGAAAGGTTTGCACAGAAAGAATATAGAAGAAGAGATTTTGCATGATCTGTACGAAGGGAATCGCCAAGCAGAAAAGGTAATAGCTTTTGAATATGAGCAAGATTCCTACTTGCAGTAGGCATAGAATGATCTTCCCAAGCGATTGGATCTGGCTTAAAAACCGCCTTTGCTGGGAGGCATCAAAGAGACAGTTGCGGTAGGAAAAAAGGAAATAGCTCAAGCAGGTGTCAGATAGACGGATCAAGTAGAGGGCGGTCAGGTTCAGGTCGGCCGGCAGGGTGTTTTTTATCAACTTTGGCAGAAATGGAATCAATATGATTCCTGTTGCCAAGATGATTGTCCCGATGATGCGATAGACCATGCGGTAGAAGGAAAGCAAGGCGCAAACTGTGTCTTCATCGTTTTCCGCGATGGGCTTGTACATCGAGAACACCATGGCTGAGCCAAATCCAAGGTCTGCCAAGCTCAATACTTGCAACATGGAGGTAAACAAGCTGTTCAAGCCAAGATAGACATTGCCGAGGGTGTAGATCACCACGGTTCTTGTCACGAAGCTTGTAAGCGGCGTGATCACTTTGAGAAGTGCAGCGCTTTTGATATTATGCTTCGCATGTGTCAAGCGTGATAAGTTAGTCATGTTGTTTCCTCTTTGCCAGGAACTCCTGGAACAGTCCTATGAGCATGCATAAGACAAAGCAGATGCTCATGGTCAATATGGCGTTGAAATGGAGTCGATTGTAGAGAATCATGCCGGGAAAGGCACAGCAGAAAGGCTGGTGATAGAGATAGATCGCCAAGGAATTCTTGCCTAGAAAGGTGAGATATCTTTTGGTTGGCGGGAAGATTTCCTGCTGGAATACATGTTTTAACAAAAGCATTAATCCAGGCAGACAAAGATATGACAAGATGTATATGATGCATCTTTCCAAGCCTTCTACCCGTAATGAATTGCCTGAGAAATCAGAGTAATACACAGCCCGTATGGCGATGTAGGCAAGGCCGATGAATCCCCATGGATACAAGATCTTCTTCTTTGGCTGAAAGTTGCATTGCCATGCACCAATGGCGAACATGGGAAGATATAGCGTGACATAGTTGTATAGCCGCCACCACGACCTGACTGGAACAATATCTCTTGCCAGGATACCGATGAATCCCGATGCAATGGCGATTGGGCAAACGTGGATGGTGTAGTTGTCAAGGATTGAAAACAAGAGAATGATAATCATCAAGATATACAGGAACCAAAGGTGGTAGGCCAACGGGTTGTTGGCCTTGAAGCATGATAAAAGATACTCGATGATCGACAAGGAAGAATACCCAGAGCGGGCGAAAAGGTCTTTTAGAATCGGCAGGCGCATGGCGATTTCGAAGACGATGTAGATAAAGAGTGTATAAAAGATCCATGGCGGGAATTGTTTCTGGATCCGTCGTTTTGCGATAGCAAGCGGCTGATCGTTTTTGCTTTTGCTTAACATGTAGATGTTGCCGGACAGCCAGAAGAAGAATGCCATGTGAAAAATATAGATGGAGCGATAGAATAAATCTAAGATCATGGATGCTTGCCGCATTTCATCACGCATGCAGTGACCAATGACCACTAGCAACATGGCAAAGCCTTTGGCAAGATCAAGCCAGATGATTCGTTTGTTTTCCATGCTGTTTCCTTTCAATATAGGTCGATGATCACAAGCTCGGGCGGATTGTTTATCCTGGGCAATGCCTTGCCATTGCCCAGCCCTCGGCTGATGATGACCCAGGTATCGCCGATAGAATGACATCCATCGGTCATTTCTGGGAAGAATCCATCCAATGGATGATATAGGCCGCCTAGGTAAGGCACGACAATCTGACCGCCATGGAGATGACCACAGAGTGCCATGTCTATGCCTTGGCCAAGCAATTCTCCATCAGTGAAAAAAAATTGCGGATAATGCACGAGAAGAAGGCGATAGTTTTGGGTTTGAAGATAAGATTGCCAGAATTTCTGGGTGTAGTCGGCGTCCATTGTGCCAGGGTTGGCAGATAGGCCACCGATGTCAATCCAATTGTCGTTGACCTGAATTGTCTCGTAGCGATTATGCAGGACATGGACACCCATTTGTTCCAGGTCAACGTTGATCGTGCTGGTTTGGTTTACCCTGATCACTTCTTTTTCATGGTTTCCGTAGCCAAAGTAGATCGGTGCGACATCGATCAAGTCTTGGCATAGCTTGGTCACAACACTGTAGTCAGTCTTGTTCATGTCCACCATGTCGCCAGACATGGCGATGAGATCCGGCTGCAGCCGTTGTATTTCCTCGACAAGAGGCTGGTTATGGTCGCCGAATTCATGGAGATGCAGGTCGGTTAAAAGGACGATGCGGATATGGTTCTTGATGGCTTCATCTTCGACTTCATAGAAGGTGTCGACAAAATATGAAATGTCGCACAGACGAAGAAATTCCAAGAATATAATCAATAAGAAGGCAAGTGATATCAAGATGCGGATGGAGAAGTGTTTCTTTAGCTTTTCCTTCTTATGTTTTTTTCCATTAGGCAGAGGCTGTTTTTCTGGCGGAACAGGTCTTTTGTCAGCTCGGATTGATTTGGTGTTGCGCCTAGGGGGTACATGATTTGTAGTTGTCCATTTGCCATTCATATCTTTCACCCCCATTTCTCTTTTCGGAATTTCTCTAAGGCAGCGGAGCAAGAGTTGTCTTGCGCCGTTTGGATCATATGCATTGTGATTTTCTCACTGTCCGCGAATATGATGCCGATGGGCAATACATGCCAAGCGATTTGCGGACAGTATTTCTCCAGTGTGTTGTCGGTCAAGAAGGTCACGAACATCAATAACGTGACCAACATGTATATTTTTGCGCAACGAAGCGAATACTTATTTGCAAAGTGTACATATGTGAAGATGAACATGGTATAGCACCAAAGTAGAAAGGCTCCCATGCCCAGCTCGATATACATGCGCAACACATCGCTATGCAAGCGTCGGTTGCCGGTGACTTCCACGACTTCAAGAACTTTGGATACCATGCCGCTGCCGAGTCCTAGGTAACTTGGGCTGATGCTATAGTAGGCTTGCATGTGATGGTAGAGTCTTTTTCTTCCCATCAGATCGATGCCTAATTTGTCGCAGATATCAAACCATAGTCCAGAACGAATGAGTACGACATAGGTGAAGCTGATGAAAATCAAGGCAAATCCGATGGCAATGCTGAGATGGATTTGTTGTTTTTTGTTGCATCGGCTACAGAGATAGTAGTAGGCAGCTCCAACGGCGATTGCTGGGAACAATATTCGCTTGAATCCAGTCATCAGGTAGAAACCCAGGGCTGCGACATAGAACCAACGCCAATGTTCTTCTTTGCCATCCACCAGATAATAGGCAAACAAGATGCCGATGCCGAATGTAACATCCTGCACTTCCAGCAAGACCGAAATGTTGTTGTCGTTTGAACCAGCGCTTAGCCAGAAGGAAAGCATGCCTGTGATGGTTGGACCGACACCCATGCGGCGGAAGACATCCAGAAGAATCAAGGTGTTTGCCAGGATAAAGCCGATGGTCGTGTATTCAATGGCTTGGCCGCCAAACATGGCGCCAACGCTGATCAGCATCGAAAGCAATAACAATTGGTAGGCGGTGAGGGAAGAGCCGCGCATGATCAGCGAAAGCGGCTCTTCCCGTGTGACCCATAGGGCGATGGAATAGATCAAGATGATTAAATGAGGTATCATCTGCACAAGCATCACATTGAGAGAAATATTCAGCCGAGATATTTTTGCTGTCACAAAGATCCAAAGCAAGCCGATTCCCAAGACTGCGATATAGGCGAATTGGGTCGCATACCAAGGCAATTCCACCAGGTGGAAGTAGCCGCGCAAGGTCGACATCGCAATCAAGCTTGCATACATTAAGCCGACCACGAATCTGGCATGGGTGGGATTGTATTCGAAATTTTGTTTCATGACAGCTCCTGCTCTTCGGCGATGACAACGGATTCTTTCCGATGCTGCTGCATGGTGGCGGACAAGAGCTCGCGCATTGTATACGGCGTATTTTCATCGGCAGTCACAGCGGCGATCTTGTAGCGGATGACAATGCCATGGCCGCCTTTGTTGAATTCACCAATCATTCTCTGCAAGGTATTTTTGTAGTAAGTCGCGTGTTTGACATCACAATCCGGGAACAGGCAGATGAATTGCAAGCTGCCGTTATAACCGGCGAAGCCATAGTTCTCGGCACATTCATTTATGAAATTGGCGAAGATCCGCAAAGCTTCATTGCCTGCCGCACGTCCGCTTTCATCGTTGATCTCTTTCATGTTGGCCAGGTTCACAACAACGCAAGTGAAGGGGAAGGATAATAGCTTTTTGGAGTATTTTTCAATTTCCATGTCACACCGCATGCGGTTGGGCAGATCGGTGGATGGATCGGTGTAGAAATGATAGTCGATGAAGTCAGAACCTCGACCAACGACCACGGCGCCAGTCACGCCGAAGATAAAGAACACCGCAACGATCATCATGGTATAGAGTTTTACGTTTGTGACTTCCTTGACATTGACGGTCGACCTGACGCGGACATTGCGGATCGTCTCGACCTCACTATGCTCGGCAGCCGTTGCAGTGAGGTATGAATCCAAGACCTCAAGCCGCTTTTCAATCATTGCGATCAAAGCCGCGACTTGTTCGGTCTCCATCTGGTCGCCAATGTCATCGGAATTTGTGAATGCATCCAAGATGAATTGGCAATAGTTGTTGTCGAGTCTTTTCGAGGCGATATTCGAGCGAAGCTCGACATAACGTTCAAGGACCGAATCGTATGTTGTCTGCTCGGGATCGTAGTTTTCATTTACTTCAAAATCATAGACCTGACCAATGACATAGCTGTTGCCGGTCGCATTTTCAGCTTCTGATTCACCCCAGTGGTAATTCATGGTGTCGTGGATTTTATTTGTGTAGTTTTCGATCATTTCATCCACCAGAGCCAGGGCTTCTTCGTAGTTTGTGATTGCCAGGGCATTCTGGCTCATATGGTATTGATAGCGGTCGATCAAGATATTCCTATCGATTGTGACATGGTTGTCCAAGATCAGGGAATATAGGGATGGCAGATAGACATCGTAGATCAAGGTGTATTCGTTATAGAGATCCTGGAAACTATAGCCGGTGGTTGAAGATCGGAAGTTCTTGCTTGAGTTTTTCATTGTCTGCAGGTAATTCCGATCCAAGCTTATGAAATCATCAATGACTTCCGCCCATTCGGTATAATCGTAGTTCAGGTTCTGCAACGAAGCAACGCTGTTAGGCACTTTGGTGATCGATACGTATTTTTCTGAATACAGCGTGATATAGCTGTCAACAATGGCTTCCAGGATCCTCCTGGCATCCGTAGAACTTTCACCGCGGTCTGACTTATAGGTGATGATATACTTGGTCGGGAAAAAATCATAGGTTTCACCCTCTGCCCATTTGGCTGCCTGGATGGCTTCGTCTTGTTCAGAGATGCTGGCCGTGATATTGATGCGACCGCGAATCTGGTCGACGCTGGCCGAAGAGCCAATGCTTTCCATGGCATTGTATATGACGGAAGAAGAGCGGATTTCCTGGATGTCAATGCTATCGCCAGAGGGATATAAACCTTCGGCTGCTCCTTCATTGGTGAATTCCAGCATGGTTTTTGCCTGGTAAGTCTGGCGCGAGGAAATAAAGAGATAGAATACAATTCCACTCAAGGCAGAAAGGATGGCAATGGCGTACCACCATCTCTGCAGGTAGCGCATGATCTGGAATTCCTTCATGACTTGCTCTCCTTTCTGATCGTGCGAATCATGTAGTACATGCTTGACAAGATGACTACAACGAAGCCAGCAACAACGGTGCCTTTGACGTTGTATGTCGACATCAAGCCCGGCTGGTTGATGACATAGGTGATCGAGCTTTTGAAGCGGTATTCTTCGTATTCTTTCTTGACTGCTTGAATTCTAAGGATGATGCTATTGAGGTGATCTTCGATTTCTGAGATCATGTCGTCGGCGTAGGCGTATTTTTCCTGCGAGGTTTCAGGTGTATAGGTGTTTTCAATACTGGCATCGAAAGCAAGGATCTGCTTTTGATCGTTTTCGATTTTCTCGGCGTACTCTTGTGCTCCGATGGTCAGGTCGTCCATGCCGATGCCAGTCCGTGCCATATACAAGCCATTGGCGGTGTCGAACATCGGGACCATCATGAATGTGATCATTGTTTCATCGTACATTTTCAAGGCATCTTGATAGATCCTATAGATTTCCTGGTTGGCGCTCAAGGATTGGTTTTTCAAGAAGCGGCGGTAGACCAATTTGTCGCGATAGGCCGCAGGATTCCTGAAAAGATGGTTGTTTGTTACATATGACGTGTATTTATTGAGATAGATATCGCGGAAGTTGGCAATGGATTCGCTTAGCGAACGGAAAGATTCGCCAGCGCTATGGTATTGGTACATGCCGCTTTCAGAGCGAAGGTTGTCCACGTAGGTAATCAGGTTGTTGACCTTGACATTCATGATGTCGGCGAATTCTATGTATTCCCAATCTGCGGTATCTGCCCAGTCGATGTTGAGGGCAGAATCATTCGAGCCGTAGTTCTTCATGAAATATTGTTTATATGTTTCCATTAACAAGTTCATCATGTTATAGGCGCTGATGCGCCTTGGCAGGAATCTGTTGTTGAGTTCGATCGTATATTCGGTCGCGATGTACATGTTTTCTGGCTCTTGTGAGCCGGATGCTTTCACGGCGATGCTGGAAAGGAGATCGTCGGTTGTCAATTCGTCTTGCAAGCCGGCAAGCGATATTGTCGTCTGAAGCACTTCATCACTGAGCAATTCATTGATATTGAATCTCGTTCCGTTCGGGTTCAATCCTTCATATGCTTGCTCATATCGCAACATGATGGTTGCCTTTACCTTATTTCCAGAGGTCATGGCACTATACCAAGCGAAAAAAACCATGGACATGAACGCAAGGAAAAGAATCCACAGGATATTGCGCAAAATTTCTTTGAATGCCATGGATAAGATTTTAAAATAGTTTTTTCCTTTGTTCTTGGCGACCACAAACACCTCCTTTCTTTATGATATAGTATATCGCGATTTATAGAAAAATATCAGGGGAAAGATTTTGCCGGGAATCATTGTCGCTGATTTTTTTTGCCGGCACGCCTGCCCAGGTCGTGCCAGGGTCTTCGATTGATTTTACAACAACCGCATTTGCCCCGATCGCGACATTATCAGCGATGTGCAGGTTACCGATGATTTTCGCCCCAGCCCCGATGTAGACATTGTCGCCAATGACAGGGGCGGCAGGATTGCCGTTTGTCGCACCGATCACCACCATGGCATGGATCCGACAGTTCTTGCCGATCTTTGCCTTGGAATTGACAACCAAGGCGCCATAGTGGGCGATAGACAGTCCCTCTTCGAAAACATTCAGCGGGATATGGAAACCCAGCTTGACACAGAAGCGGTGATAACGGTATCGATATAGGAAAGCGATAAGCTTTGTGAATGGATTGTCGGCAGTATTGACAAAATATTCTGTCTTGCGCATCAGGATTTGAAAGCGCCAGATCTCATCTGCCAGAGGATTTGGCCTCTTCTGTTCCTTTTTGCCCAAGGCGATTTGATCTTGTCTCAAGTAATTCTTGAGATCTTCTTTGTTCTGGATCATTTTAATCCCTCAAGTTCTTGGCAAAGGCGTGCATGACTTGTTGGGTCGAGAACTTTTGCATGCTTTGTTGGCAGCCCGCCTGTATTTTTTCATAGATTTCCTTGTCGGTTGCCAAATTTACAAGCAATTGAGCAGCCTTTTCGTTATCACGGAAGGGGTAGATGAATCCATCTACACCGTTTTCAATGACTTCGCTGTTGTATAGCCAGTCATTTGCGATGATGGGGATCCTGGCGGCGAAAGCATCAAGGACCGTGCCAGGAAAGCATTCGCAGGAAAAGTAGGTCGGAAACAAGATGGCAAAGCATTGGCTGAGAACTTCATTTGTCTCGCTTGCTTTCTTGACACCTTCATAGCTTGCCATGCCATTGGTTTGGTTGATGGCGTTAAACAATTCATCTTTGAATGCATCGTATAGCTTGCCATAGATTTCTAGTCTAAATACATCAGAGCCGTATTTTTGATTGGCGATTTTTACGATTTCGATCGCATCGAGAATTCCTTTTTCCTTGATGACACGGGAATAGGTGCAGATGCGGAAAGGTTTTTGCTGGAAGTGGTCGAACATCTTTGCTTCGGTGTAGTCGCGGCAATTCGGCAGGTAGGCTGCGTTCTTGATGCCAAGGGTGATCAATTCATCCCGTAATTTTTTCGACTGCACATGGGTTCCATCGAATTGGGCAATTTGTGTGCCTAGCCTTGGATTGCCCTTGACCACTTCGGCGAGATCGCCACCGGTAACGATATATTGGATCGGGCGGCGGTAGATCTTGTTCAGCGCTGAAACAACCGCTGTGAAGATCGCTACGTTCTGCCCTGGCATGAAAACGATATTGCGGCAGCCTTGAAAGGCTGACACAAGGTTTTTCATTACTGTGAACGGATGTTTCTTGGCACTGTCGATGTTAGCGAAATATACTTGTTGGCGACCATATTCCTGGCAGAAATAACGATAGATTGTAAGTGCCTTGACCGCTTGGCCAGTCGCAAACCTATCACCTTTGCCTTGAACGCCGATGATTGCGATTTTTTTCATGGTTGTATCTCACGCCATGTTTTTACATGTTTCTTCTAATAGTCGGGCTGTATCATATGCTTGGCAGCTTTGTGAACAACCTTCTTGTATCTTCTGGTATAGCATTGGATCTTGATAGAGCGCGACAAGCTTCGAGCTTGCCACCGTTGTATCGCGGAAAGGATAGACCAAGCCGTTTTCTCCATCCCGGATAATCTCTCGGATATATTTCCAATCATTGGCGATGATCGGGGTTTTGGTTTCAAAGGCATCCAATGCCGTTCCAGGGAAACATTCACCTTCATAAAAGGTTGGAAACAGGATGGCGAATTGTTTCTGCAAGACAGTCAATTTCGCGTCTTCCAATATGGCTCCGCCATAATGCATGATGTCCTTTTCTTTCTTGCACATGTCGATGAATTCTTCTTCATACGCTCGGTCAATTTTGCCGTATACGTCCAAGAAGAAGATATCTTTCCCCAGCAATGCATTGGCTTTCTTTACAATTGCAAGGGCATCATCAATTCCTTTTGTCTTTGTGACTCGGGAATATGTGCACACATGATGGTTCGCCTGGTCTTTTGGCAGTGCTTGCTTGAAAGATCGGAAATTTGGCAGCGTCGAGGCCACAATGCCTAGCTGGCGTAGCTGAGATGCCAAGGCATCTGTTTCTGCCAACACGTTGTCAAAGCTTGCCACGGCATGGCGCAAACGACGTTTTCTTTCGCAGAAATCCCCAAGCCAGCCACCAATCACAACGAGGAAAAGCTTGCGATGGTATATTTTGTTAAGTGCTACAAGCAGGCTAGGGAAAACCTCAATGCCGTTTGTTGCCGGAAAAACCATGATGTTCTTGCATTGTGCCATTGCATGCACTACTTCTTTCAAAAGGCGCACAGGATGTTTTTTCCACCCGAAAGAATTGACGATCATGACATTGTTTTCGCCATATTTCTGGATCATCCAGTCGGCACATGTGGTTGTCTTGACCGCCTGGCCTGTCAGGTAATCTTGGCTTTTCCCGTATTGACCGATGATAGCGACTTTTTTCATAATGCGTTGTGCTCCCTCCAGATGGTTTTGTAATTGACACGTTCGCCTCGATAGATCCGTATCATTTGCTCAACCACGATATCCCAGCTATATCTGCTTAAGATGAAATCGGCGGCAGTGTTTCTTTTTTCATCCACGATCTCTGGATGGTTGACCATCATCTGCAGCTTGCTTTGCAATTCATCAATGTTGCCTTTCTGAAACAAGACCGCGTGGTTTGAAACAACTTCTTTGTTTTCGGCAATATCGCTGACGATGCAGCAATTGCCAAAAGACATTGCTTCCAATAGCGTGTTTGCCATGCCCTCCAAATTGCTTGGCAAGACAAAGCAATATGCATTGCTATAGAGCTCGTTGAGATAATCGCCTTGCACTGCGTTGACAAAGAGAATCCGATCATCGTTTTTTGCCATGTCGGTCAGTTTTTTGAAATACGCATGATTCGAATCGCCTCCGGCAATGACAAGTTTCTTATCGGTGTCGACTTTGCCAAATGCATCAATCAAGTAGTGCAACCCTTTTTCCGGCTCGATGCGGCCAAGGGATAAAATGTAGCTGTCTTTATCCAAGCCCCATTTATCCTTAATTAATTTTGCTTCTTGCCGGACAGGTTTTTCGATACCGTTGGCAAAAATAATCGAATCAGCATCGTATGTTTCATCAATGTAGCGTTTCATGTGCTTGGACAAGACAAGACAAGCGTCTGCTCTTTTAGCGGCGACTTTTTCGCCAAAAGCAAGGTAGGCCTTGGCAAATCTGCCCCATTTATCCCGCTGGCTGTCAATGCCGTGCAAAGATGCGACTGAACGGATGCCAAATAGCTTGGCAAGCAGAATCATGACACATGGTCCCGAGGCGCGGAAGCTGATGACATCATAATGGCAGAAGAGGGCGTGGATGGTCGCGAGAAAGGAGTAGACAACAACGGAAAGCGAACTGTTCCCAATAGGAACTGTGACGATTTTCACACCCTTGTATTCTTTCAAGGGTTTCTTGTTGTACTGTTTTCCGTTGATGTTGTTGTTGCCTCGGTTATAAACCGTGACAGAGTGCCCGAGCGCAGCCATGCGGACAGCATGCTGCTCAACGCCTTTTTCAACGCCGCCTTCATTGGATGGAATTCGTTTATGGCCAATGATGGCAATCTTCAATTTCTGATCTTTGTTTTTCAAGTCACAACCTCACTTTCAGTGCAATCGTACATTATTTGTATGTAATACTACTTGCGTAGTGGAATAATATCACAAACAATATCAAATAGCAATATATGAATTATACTGGAACGATCAAATATCTGGAACAGATATTTACAATCGTTCCGCATATAACAGCAGGCAGACGATGCAGAATTCTACCTA
>OMYM01000486.1 GCA_900315225.1 uncultured Erysipelotrichaceae bacterium
AAGGATCGGCTTTTTGGATCACTTGCATGGATATCACTTGTGTCAAACGCATTGGATATGTCTCAAGAATATCTCCTGTAAACGATATTTCAAGGATATCCCCGACCATGGGTTCAGGTGATGGATCGGCATTTTGCAAGGGCGCCATCACCTGATTGCCTGTTTTGAAATACTCTCCATCTTCGATCACCTCAAGTAGATACAAAGGAACCTTGTTGGACTCTGTATCAATGCTCAGGATTCTCCCCGTTAATCTGGCAAAGGAAGGATTCTCAGGATGGAGCAAAGATAGTGCAGTTTCATAGTCGTGAGAACCAATTCGATAATATCTAACCTGGTTCTCAAACTGGACACAGGATACCTTCGGCTTCTGGTAAATTGTAATGCGGTATTCCTCTTCAATGACAAACTGTATTGATCCAGGAGAAGCAAGGTGTTGTGGAACAAAGCGTCTTTTCTTCCAATTGCAGTGTTCCAGATACTGTATCAGTTGCTTGCCATCCACATTGCCAACCTGTATCTCACTGACATCGGCAGGATAGTTGATCACGTATTCCACGCCATTCTGCCCGATCAGGGAAATCGCGTTTTTGTAGTTGAGAAACGACAGGTCTTGTTCATCGTTCATGGGGTTTGTCAAGAAGCATGCCGCAACAACCAGACATATCATCCCTGCAACAAGAACCAGCCAGAATGCTGGCTTTTGATAATGCAATACCGCTTGAATGCGTTGCTTGACTCCGACTTTGCCAAATGACAAAGGACAGGCAAGAACCATCCTTCTTTGCATGCTGCAGGTCACAAGGGCATTCGCATATGCTTTCTTCTCTGGCATTTCCAGATCCTTGATGACTTTTTCATCGCAAGCCATTTCAATATCCCGACATAACAGGAAATAGGCGATCCACACGAGTGGATTGAACCAATGCACTGCAAGCAGAAGAAAACCAATCAGCTTCCAGAGATGGTCTTTGCGCTTAAGATGCGCTTGTTCATGGGCAAGGACGTAGTTTCTTTCTTCTTCGCCCAGGCTTGATGGAAGATAGATTTGAGGATGGAGAAAGCCAAGGATAAATGGTGACTCTACGTGGTCGCAGATCCAGATATTGTCTTGCACTCTAACCGCCTCGGCAACCCTCCTGCGCAAGCGCAGGAAACCGATGATCCCATACATCAAGAAAGCGATCACACCAACAATCCACGCAATGCAAAGCACGAACAAATAGATTTGCATGGGATTGATCGTTTGTTCAATGACATACACCCCGCTGTTGATTGCAGGTTTCTTTGCATACCCGATCAAAGGACTGATGACTTCCGCGCTTGGAATCAGGCTGAAGCTGGCGCTGATGGAAAACGGCAAGGCAAGCCGCAAGCCGACAAGACCCCAAAGCAGGACAAGGAACCATTTGGGTGTCTTCTTCAACAGAAGACGTACAGCAATCACGACAAGGATCAGCCAGCTTGCGGATATGCTCATATTCAGGATCTTGATAAAGATCTCTTCCATCACTTATCCTCCGCTTCATCGATCATCTTACGGATCTTTGCTGCTTCTTGCGAAGAGATGCTGCCACCCTGGGTAAATGCTGCGATGAACGCTGGCAGAGATCCACCAAACGAATCCTCCACGAACTGTCTGGATTGCCTGGCGTAGAATTGTTCCCGCGACAGGATGGAGGTTACCGTGCCTTTCTGATTGACAAAGAGACCCTTTTCACACAATCGCTTGATGACTGTGTGTGTTGTTGTTCGCTTCCAGCCAAATTCCTTCTCCGCAAGCTTTACAAGCTCACTTGAAGATACCGGCTCATGTTCCCAGATCATGTCGGCAAAACGGCTTTCAATCACACCCAATTGAATATCAAACATAAGATGCTCCTTCAAAACTACTTATTGTATTCTATCATAGACTATATGCTGTAGTCTCTCTTGTCAATACACTTCACATGATTTAGCAGCCAGAAAAAAAATGATCGGAACACTGTAGCACACCAAAAGAACGAAAGTCAGTATCTTAACATTGCTTTGGGAAAGCCTAAAAACCACCATTCCTTCCGACAATTTGAGTCCATGGCAACCGCATAAGCCGATGCGAGACCGTGGTGGGCAACCATTTGAATGACACGATTCGATTCTTACGGTACAGCATTACCACCAAAGACACCTGGTTTCACTTTTTTATACCGGAACGATCAAATATCTGGAACAGAGATTTACAACCATTCCGCATATAACAGCAGGTAGACGATGCTGAATTCTACCTATTTGTGTGTCCAAGCATAATACAGCATGCACCCCTTGGCAGCTTGCCAAGGGGTGCATTTTTATTGAATTGTAAAGAGATGGATCTTTGCCAGGCGGTCTTCCTTGCACAGGGCGATACGTTTGGCGAGCAGGAGCTGTGAACGGACAGGATTGCATCCTTCAGCCACAGGCAGTATCTCTTAGTGTTGTTGGTCTTGTTTCATCATGGGTAGAATCTGAAAGGGTTCCAGCACTGTGATGCACATGAGGATGCCTACACTTTATGTGTTTAATTTCGTTGATCATCGTCTTGGGTTGCATCTAATTCACGTAAATCATCTCATATGACATCCAAATGAATTTTGACGATATGGTCGCTGTTAAGAATGTTTCCTTGAAAGAACATGGTAAAAACATTATTCTTTGCCTGAGCCACAATATTGGGCTATAGCAGCATCAGCTGTTTCACGAACAGCATGTTCTCCCACGTGCTTGTGGAAATAACAGCATTGCCTGTCAGGAACCAGATAGTCCCCTTCATCGGTGATATCCGCCACCATGCATCCGCCAAGGCAGGCGGACAGATGTTCACAGCCTGCGCACTCTGGATTCCTCGCCAAGAAATCAGACACTCTTGTTTCCACGACATCATGGCAATTGCCCCGCAGCGTCAGCTCCCCGAGAGGATGTTCCAGCACGTTTTCAAACTTGTCGCTGATCTTGGTCGAGGAAAAGCCCATGCAAGGCGCAAGCCGACCGTCTGCCCCGATATAGACGTGGTAGCGCATGGATTCGCAATAGCGGATACGGCTGTAGTCCAGTTGTTTTTTCGCTGCGGACATATAGGGGATGCTGTAATCCGTCTTGCCCTTGCCACAGTGAAAAAAGCCGTCGAGATCCAGCGAGATTGGCATCTGATCTTCGAAATAATGCGTGATGCAATCCCGGTAGACTTCCCATGTCTCTTCATTCGCCAAGGCATATTGCGTGGAATTCTTTTTCCATATGCCCAAGGACTGCGGGGCGTTGACCCGCAGACTGCCCACGCCAAGCGAAGAAAGATATTTGATCGTTGAACGCAGGCTGTCCTGGTTCTTGCGATGAATGCACATTGCCGCATTTGCCCGCCACCCCTTTTCCTGCAGTAGACGGAATGCCGCATCAGCTTGTTTTTCCGCCCCTTCAACGCCTCGCAGCCAGTCATGATGCCCAAGGCCATCGAAGCTCAGCTGGAAAACCGGCTTTTGATGATGCCTTTGCAATATGTCAAGCACTTCTTCATTCAATAGCGAAGCATTGGTGAACAAGGTTCCGATCTCCATCCCATGTTCGTCAATCGCCTTGACGATTTCCTCGAAGTCATTCCGCACCAGTGGCTCGCCGCCGGTGATATCCACCATCTGGATTCCACAGGAGGCGATTTCATCCACGATTTTCAAGCAGTCTTCCAAAGGAAGCTGCGGGTGTTTCGCTTCAGGTGCGGAAACCAGGCAATGGCGGCATCTGAAGTTACATTTGCCAGTGATGCTCCAATGGGCGCTCCGAAGATAGCGGGATGGATATACCTTGTATCGCTGCCATGGCTCCAAAGGAGCCATGGCATCTATCGAAGCCTCCAAAAAACCTGCCGCCGTCAATTCCTCGAAAGCTTTCCGACAGTTTTCAGATAAAGATTGAACATCAAGGTCCTCTTGCCCATTGCAACTTAATAGAGCCAAGAAGACTTCCTTGTTGAAGAAGAACGGCTTCTCATTCCTTTGTTCGCCATATTCATCTCGCAAGGCGTATGGCAGCTTCTTCCATCCCCGGAATGCCCAAGGTTCCCTGAGCCTATAGAACATGCTTTATCCTTCAAGCTGTTCGCTAGTCATTTTGAACCTTCGCACAGCGGTAGATGCCAAAGCAGTTGAAATCCCAGAAACAGTTGTCATCCGGATTGGATTCATCCGGATGATGCCAGACGTAATAGCATGCGTAGTCTTCCCAGCACCATCTGCCATAATCGCCGCCAGACACCTGGTCAAGTTCTTCCACATCCAGCTCCTCAGACTGAGCCTGTGCCTTTTCCAGGTCAGCGGTGGTGACATCCAGACCCAGCAAGTCGTGAATTGCCTTGACAGCTGCTTCCTGCGGCGTGGCAAACTCACCAGAAGCTGAAATCTCTCTCAGCTTAGCTTCGAATTTCTTGCGAAATTCCGTATCATTTTGAATTTTTTGTTCAAAAGTCAATAATTGTTCTTTCATGATATTATCTCCTTTTCTTAAATCAAGCGTGCCCACATGGCAAAGCATTGTAGATACGTGTCACCTTTATTATAAGAAAGTCATTTCAGCTTGTCAATTTGCAACATTGTAGGCGATGCCGATGGTGCCAACCCATCATCTCTTACCCAACTTGTATGGGACACGCCAAAAATCTTAAGGGCTATCAGGCAAGGAACAGAAGAAACAACGCTTTGAACATATACTGTTGGGGATCCTCGCCCTGACCGATGACACTGTCTTCTCAATCACCGTCAGGTATCCCGATGCCAGCATAACGTTGAACACATTGTCGGAATTCATAGACAAGTCGTTATAGACGATGTTGTCTCTTAGGGAAAACTCTATTTCACCACCTTGCACCAGTGTTTCGGCTTTTTCCAGGATCTCATCGTTCGCATGCTCCGCAAGCTCACGGATGGCGTTTTCGCTCGTCCCGCCCCAGTACAACTGGGGCTGCATGTACGGCTTTTCCTTCCGATCCTCGATATACTTGATCACCGACCAAGGGTTGTAGATCACCGTGGCGCCAAAGCGGTATCCATCATACCATTCCTTAACCTCTTCGAAACGATCCTCCACCCCGTTTTCCGCCAGCAGCATCCTATACTTGGATGCACAAATAGGTAGAACTTTGCTTCGTCTGCCCGCTGTTATATGCGGAATTCCACTTGATTTTGCATCTGCGTATAGCGTGCTTTTATCAGCTAGCCGCATCCAGTCTTTGACGTTCGACCAATTCAGCGAAGAAACCGCCTTTTTCGACAAGCTCGTCATAATTGCCATCTTCCACAATGGTTCCTCCATCAAGGACAAGGATACGGTCGCAATGCCGAATGGTGGAAAGCCGATGGGCAATGACAATGCGAGTGCATCCCATGCCGTCCAACGCTTCAGAAACCTGTCTTTGGGTCTTGTTGTCCAAGGCGGAAGTGGCTTCATCAAAGATTAGCAGCTTTGGCTTTGGCGCGATTGCCCTGGCGATCATCAGCCTTTGGCGCTGACCGCCAGAGATGCCACCCTGTCCTTCAGAGACCAAGGTGTTCATTCCCATGGGCATGGCGCGTATATCGTCCGCAATGCCTGCCTTTTCCGCTGCCTCCCACGCATCTTCCAAGGCCAATTCCGGGGCAGTGATGACGATATTGGAGAAGATATCGCCTTGAAATAATCCTGCGTCCTGCATAACGGTGCCAATCTTTCTCCGGAGAGAAGACAGGTCTAGGTTTGCCATGTCCCTGCCGTCATAGTAGATGGCTCCCTTCTCTGGTTTCTCAAAGCCAAGCAGAAGCCTCACAAGGGTGGATTTGCCACAGCCAGTCCGCCCAACAATGGCAACATATTCGTTTGGTCGGATCTTGAGGGATAGGTCGTTGATGACATAGGGGGTGGCTTCCTCATAGCGGAAAGAGACATGGTTCAGCTCAATGCCGCCAGAGATGCGGGTGACGATCTCCTTGCCAAAGGATGTTTCTGGTTCGGTTTGCAAAATAGGCTCCGCCATTTCCAGAATGGGTTGGATCTGTGCAGCGGACAGGGCAATGCCAGAGAGGGACATAAACGCACCCATCAGCATCCCATAGGATGCCGTGAAAGCGAAGTAGCTGGATTGGCCGATTCCGCTCTCTACCGCCAGGTAATACAACAGAATATTGGAAACCAGATTGATCGCCATGGAGATCACACTGTTGATCTTGATGAACATGGGTGGATTGTACTGAAGCTCTGCGCCTTCGGCGTAGAGATCCAGCCATTTAGCAAAGACACGTTTTTCTGCGCCAGACAACTTGATCTTTTGTACGCCAGTGATGAGGCTGTAGCTCATGCCGGATTCCGTGGCCGATAAATCCATCTGCTTGCGATTGATCTGGATTTGCGTCAGCGTGGTAACAATGGAAAATGTCACCGTAACCGCAACGATTACAAGCGAAGGAATCACCAAAGACGGGGCAAAGTGGAAAATCTGCCCGATGTACAATAGCGATGTCAGCGAAGTAAGGCCAGTGCCAACTACCATGTTCATCAGGGTGGAACAAAACTGCCCCACTGCCCCGCAGCGACTTCGCAGTTCACCAGCGCTGTATTTCCGGAAGAAAGTCGTCGGCAGCGTCATAAGCCGCATCATTATGGCTGCTTGCACTCCCAGTGATGCCTTTGTGTTCAGCCTGTTCTGGACAAGGCTTTTCACACTGTTTAACAGCTGGGAAGAGAGGGAAACGCAGACCATGCATATGGCAATCCCGATCAAGGCGCTTGCCCGTCCGCTTGAGAGGACGGGTCCGGTGAGCGCACGGGTGATCCGCGGCATGATGAGTCCCGCCAGTGTCACCGCAAGAGTCGCTACGATGATAACGATGATATCGCCAAGGGATATGCAGCGCTTCATATACAAAAGCAGATCGGGAATGCCCAGCTTTTTCTGCGGCAAGGGACGATAAAAACAGATTGCCTCGGCATCAAAAATGGCAGCGTTGTTTTTATTCAGCCACTCCTTTTCGCCGTTTTTTGGATTCGTAAAGCGGTATCCACGGATCGCGCCTGGCAACAGTGCAATCGGCAGTTTGCCTTCCTTTGTAAAAGCAAGGATTGGACCAAAGGCATCATGGTGCCAACCTTCCGTCAGTTCCACTTTTCGTCTCATGAGTCCATGCGGCCGCAAACAGTAATCCAGCTGTTCCTCGCCTGTTTTTACATCCTCTGGAACAGGAACCGGTTTAAAGTGATAGTATTTTAGGATTTCATCGATGGCGCTTTTGGCAACGATCCGCTCGTTGCCGATTTTCTCCGCCATACGCTGTCCCAACACAACTCCGGCAATCTTTACGAAGGAATCTTCCAAAAGCTGTTGGTCGGCGTTTCTGCGTTCTTCGATTTGGCTTTCAAACCATCCCATATCATCGTCCCCCTTACTCATTCGCCACAAGGTCGGCATATGCGCCACCCTTGGCCATCAATTCCTCGTGGGTTCCCCGCTCAATCACCTTGCCATGATCAAGAACAATGATTTCATCGCAATCCCGAATAGTGGAAAGCCGATGGGCGATGACGATGCAAGTGATGCCACGATCCTGTATTGCTTTTACAACCTCGTATTCCGTCCAGGCATCCAGGGCGGATGTCGCTTCATCCAGAATGATGATCGTTGGATCCTGCGCCAGAACCCGGGCAATCTCCATTCGTTGCCTCTGGCCGCCGGAAAAGTTCTTTCCGCCGGAAACAAGCTTGTGTTGGTATCCGCCTGGCAAGGCTGTAATGTCGTCATGGATGCGAGCATCCCTCGCTGCCAAGATCATCTCGAAGTCTTGGATGGAATCGTCCCACATTTTGATATTGTTTGCTACGGTGTCCTCGAACAGGATAATGTCCTGGTCAACGACAGCCAAGGAACCAGTCAGCACATCGCGGGGATAGGCACTGCGAGGCTTTCCGTCAAACAGGATCTCACCGCTCCAAGGCTGGTAAAGGCCAGAAACGAGCTTGGAGATCGTGGATTTCCCACATCCGGAGGAACCAACAAGCGCCACCCGCTGGCCAGTTTTCAGGCACAGGGAAAAATCCTCGATGAGCGGTTTTTCCAATCGGGAATAGCCAAAGGTAACACCCTTGAGTTCAACGTTGCCACGCAGCTTTGCAAGTTCCGTAACCTCTGTGTCGCGTTCAAGGACATTTTCATCCGTTGGATACTCCATCACATCTTCTACCCTTTCCATCTGTGTGCGCATTTCCTGGATGGCCTGGCCAGCGGAAACAAGCGTCATGGCGGGAGACATGAAAGAGCCAAGGAAACCTTGGAACATGAACACGGCGCCAAGGGTAAAGGTTCCTTTCATCGTCATCCAAACACCAACGATCAGCACGGCGTAATTCGCTAGCGTACTGAAAAAAGCAGGGATCATGCCAATGAATTGGTTGGTCTTGGATGCCTTGACAGATTCCGCATTCACCGATGCCTGATACCCAGCCCACTTTTGGAAAAAGCCGTTTTCCGCGCCTGCGGCCTTGATCGTCTCGATCATGCTGATGCCGCTGACCGTGGCTGATTCCAGCTTGCCTGAGTCACGCATCTGCACCCGGGCGATGTTCATTCTCTTCCCTGAAATGACACGGGCCATGATGGCATTCAGCACCAATGTCACAATGCCAATCAGTGAAAGCAACGGACTCTGTCGCAACATCAAGACGAGATAGAACACCATCATCACGGTGTTTAACAGAAGCGGCGCAAAGGTATTCACCAAGATTCCTGCTATGGAAGCATTCATGCTCGCACGGCCTTGGATGTCGCCTGCCAATCTCTGGGAGAAAAACTCCATCGGCAGATGCAACACCTTCCACATATATGTCGTATTGCCGATCACCGACATCTTGCCGTTGATTTTGAGCGAGTAAATTGTCTGCACCCAGGAAACGATGATCTGGATCGCCGCTAGGAAAATCATCACCGACAGGAAAGGATACAACCAGTCCTGGTTAATGCCCGTCAACAGCCGATCCATGAAGATGCGTGATGTAACGGAATTGGCAATGCCAAAAAGGTAACTGATTGCCGTTGTCAACATCACAAAGGCTACCGCCGCCCCCGCGCCTGCCAAGCGCCTGCGGGCAAAGCCCAGTGTGCTTTTCCGCTTGCCTCCTGGCTGGAAATTCTCTCCTGGAACGGGAATGATCGTCACGCCTGTGAAGGACCGGTCAAATTCCTCCCAGCTCACTTTTACTTCGCCCCTGGCAGGGTCATTGAGATAGACCCACTTGCCGTGAAAACCGTCCAGCACGACAAAATGGTTCATATTCCAGTGGATGATGCAGGGGAATTGTCCCTTCTCCTTAAGCGATTCAGGATTCATGCGATAGGCCTTGACGGAAAAGCCATAGTGTTCTGCCGCAAGATAGATATTCTTGGCCTTGCTCCCATCGCGAGAGATGCCACAATCAAGACGCACCTGTTCCAACGGCACCCATTTGCCGTAATAGGCCATGATCATGCAAAGCGCTGCTGCTCCACATTCCAGCACTTCCAGCTGCATGACCACGGGAACCTTGGCAACGCCTTTTGTCAGCGTTGGATTGATCTTGCTCTTTGCCATGGAATCACCTGCTTTCCAGCAGAAAGCTGATGGGATGCACCACCTCTGTCACGACAAAGCCGTCATATGTACCGTCTGGAAGGCTCACTTCCGCCACGCCAACAAAGCGCCCGTATTCATCTTCCTGTGCGAATGCGATCTGGCAATCCTGCCCGCCAACCCGAAGCGGCATTCCTTCCGCCAGCGTTTCCGAACCCAAGGATATCACCTGCGCCGTATGATCGGTAACAACGACCTTGACCTCCGTCTTTGTCTCCAACGTTCCCACCATAGACCAGGCAAACACACCTCCCAGCAACAAGACCACAGCGAGAAGAACAACCCAGATCTCTGGATTCGTCACGCGAAGATAATCCGTAAGCTGTTCCAGAGATGCAATTCGATCAAGCATCTTTTTGCGAAACAAGTTTTGTCTATTTTCTTCCATTCTCTTTCCTTCCTAATCCCTTTGGGAAGCCATTCGTAGAACATCTCACTCCACTGCACACCTAAAACCATGGCAACGTTTTTTGCCCCGTGTCACAGGCTTCCACCTTTTCCCAATCAGTCAGTTTGTTTTGTCAGCCGCATAGGCTGCCGCTTTTCTTTTTATTTTATCATACTACAGGCAAAGAATATCCGTGGAAGAATCTTATTCCAATAAAACGAAACATAGGTTTTCGACAAGCTTGTCTAAGGACTTATCAAGAAAGAAGTTCCAAGCAGAGAGTCAATATCGCAGTGCTACAGCTTGTTCGGTGACCTATGTTTGATCGTTCCAGTATTACTGCAAGACACACAGGTGCATTGTGTATTTATCATACAAAAAAGAGCGGACAACGCCGCCCACTATACTCGGACGCATAATTAGGTGGAATTCTGCATTGTCTGCCTGCTGTCATATGGCATCATGCCCTTCCAGACAAACTCTTCTTTTCTCCGCATGCAAATGAAAAGTCATATCCATCAACATATGCCAAGCAGACAATCCGTTGGATGGTTGTATGTTTGATAATCTACTTTTCGTTTGCTGGCTCGGAATTAACGACCAGTATATTCATATCCACCCAAGTCTTCATACACAACAGCCCAAACTGTGCAACTATCGTTATTCTCGCACATTGAGAAATATGCATTATAATACGAAGAGTCGATTACCGTTGTTGCACAGCCGTCCTCAAGATAATACCTAAAATGGTCTTTCACGCATTTATAAAAGTCTTCTTCCTGGTACCTGATGCTACAATCGCCGCCCGACACGGCTTCAAGCTCCTCTAGGTCAAGTTCCTGTTCCATGATCCCGGGTTCATTGACTGCCGCAAAGAAGTCGGCAATTGCCTTTTCCTCCGTCACGCCTAGCTTTTCGAGTTCAGCGACAATATTCTTATCGCCGATCTCTCTGAGGTTCTTTTCCTCGAATGCAGCGAAAAATCCCTCCTGCTTCGATTCATCTTCAACGCCGATCTTTTTGAGTGCGTTTTTGATGGTCTCTTTGTTCATGATGAATCTCTCCTTCTCTTGTTGTTTACATTGTAATGATCTTCTCAGCGGGTCGCTGGATCTTGGTTCTCGGAAATAATTTGGCAAGACAAGCCCATGCGGCAAGCATTAGAGAGAATCTGTTGAAAGCTTCGTGATCTGGGAGCTGTTGTGCCATTCTCCCATGGCCTGCACTGTTTTCTCATACCATCCATTCTGGTAGAAACGACATTTGGCAGGGTCAGAGCCAAGCATGTTCCCCGTGTAGAGGAGCGATAGCGCGGGACAGCCTCCGTTGCAGTATCTGTAGTATTGGCAAGCAGCGCATTTGGGGTTGTCTTCAAGCTGTTTGTGCAGATCCGCGCATACGGCATCGACATATGCCCCCTCGGTGAGAATCTGTCGCAATGGCGTTTCGTGCAGATTACCGAAACGAAGCCCCTGTTCCTGCATATAGCCCGACATCTGCAAACATGGGACGACCTCTCCACTTGATGTCACGGCGACCATGCCTCGGTTTCCCTTGCAGATGGGTTCGTTTTCCTTGATTGTCCCATTCGGGCTGTGGACGGGAGCGAGCGTATAGTATTTGCCCTGTGGATACAGCCGTAGAAATTGCCAGACAATGACGTTCATATTCAGGCCGCTGTCCTTGTATTGACGCGCAAAATCCAGCATTGCCGCGTAGTATTCATCAATGTCAAGGCAACTGTCAGGTGCGTTTTCATGCCACCTGGGAGCATCTGTCGTGCGGATCAGGCGAATCGTGTCGACCCCGATATTGTTTAAAAGCATGGCGGTCGGCATCAGGCAATCGAGGTTCTGTCGGTGGACTTGCGTCTGTGACATGACTCTAAATCCGTTTTTCACGCAGAGTTCCATCGCAGCAAGCGCTTGTTCCTGGGATCCTTTGCGGTTGCGCATCCCTGATAACGGTCATTTGCAAATGGTCCCTTAGGGTAAGGAGCATCCGTTCTATGAGCTGTGCTTCCAGCGTGAAGTGATCGTTCCTGTGAAAGAGGTTAATCATAAGAAGACGCTGAGTGAAGGTGGCACTTATGATCGGAGTAATCTGATCGCGCTGTGCAAGTCGTGTCACTCACGCATACACGTATAGAGGAGAGGTCGTTGGCATAATAAAACAGCTGCCCCGTAGAGCAGCTGCGTATATTATTTCTTGAAAAGATCGGAATGGGAACCGGTATCAACAAGGGTGAGTGTAAGCACATCGTCTTCGATGAGATAGACGAGCAGCCAGTCTGGCTTGATGTGGCATTCGTGGAATCCCGCATGGTCACCTTTGAGGATATGATCCTTATACTTCTCGTCGAGAGCTTTACCCTGACGCAAATCATCTACGACATCATCGAGAAG
>OMYM01000234.1 GCA_900315225.1 uncultured Erysipelotrichaceae bacterium
TGTGTTTGCCTTGCTGGGCATTTTCTTTGCCCACACCCTCTACGCTTTCCAAACAGATGTGGAAGAGATCATCACATCGGGAACAACATATCTTTCCATTGTCTGGATTATTAGCGCTGGTGCTTTCTTTGGCAACTGTTTCGAGAAACTGTTGACAAGCACGGGAAATGCGACCATGGCAATGATAGCGCAAGCCAGTGGGGCAGTGTTCAATCTGGTCTTTGATCCGTTGTTGATCTTTGGCATTGGTCCCTTTCCGCGAATGGGCATCGCAGGAGCGGCTCTTGCGACTGTCTTGGGACAAGTGCTTGCGGCTATTGTCGCGTGCTACTTCAACGTGAAAAAGAACCACTGGATCCACTTTGACATAAAGGATATCTTCCACCCCGTTCCACAATGCGCAAAAGAGATCTACACCATTGGCTTCCCTTCCATGATCACAATGGGACTATCGTCCTTGAGTTCCTTTTCGATCAACCAGATTCTTCTTTCCTACAGTACAACAGCAACGGCGGTATACGGTATTTGGCTGAAACTGCAGAACTTCTGCTACATGCCATCCTTTGGCATGAACAACGGCATGGTACCGATACTTTCCTACAACTATGGAAGGAAAAGCTTCGAGAGAGTTTGGGCAACGGTACGCTATGCCCTGACGGTCATACTGTGTCTGATGGCGTTTCTTACCGTTGTGTTCGAGTTATTCCCTGGGGTTTTGTTAAAGCTCTTCAATGCCTCGGAAAACCTGATGTCCATCGGGGTGGTTGCGATTCGTTTCTGCGTTGCTTCATTAATGTTTGGTGGAACATGTGTGATCTTGACATCAGCCATGCAGGCGCTAAGCCATGCCCGCTACACGCTCATCGTGAACATCCTGCGTGGCTTTGCGCTTCCTGTAGCTTTATTCTTCCTGTTGTCAACGCTGTTCCATGACCTAGGCAAGCTATGGCTTGCCGTGCCAATGGCAGACATTATCGCATGTTTGGTCACGCTTGTCTTGTACGCAAGGATGCGCAAGAATCTTGATGTAAAACACTGAACACCTCGAAAGAGGTGTTTTCTCTTGTTAACAGTGGGGGAATCCAGATGCTAGATATGGGGTTGCTGTGATCACAGGTGCTTCTTCTGGTCTTGGCAATGCCTTTTGCAAGGCGATGGCTGAAAATAGCGCGAACATCGCAGCATTTGCCAGAAGGGAAAACAGAATGATCGAGTTTTATGCGAACATTTCGATAAAAAACTTTATGCGAATATTTTAGTCGCAAAACCACTTAGGGCAAGGGGATGCACGACATATTTGATAAGAAAAAATGTTCGCATAAGGATAAACGGAAAACAAGCCACGGCGGATGTGGAATCCGCAATGGCTCGTCCGTTTCAACGCAGCCCCACCGACTTGGCAAACTCCTCGTCGTTCTCCCAAAGTGGCTCTTCCTCGGTTTCCTCCCCCCGTGCCTTTTTCGGCGAAATCCGGAATCACATCGGTTTCCTTTTGGGCATGCTTTTATTTTTTATTCCAAATAGTCGTTTAGCTCTGGATAATCCAAGATATGGTCTCGCACATAGTTTCTTTTAAATTCAGCAAACGGTGCTTTACGATTTAGCAATATGTGTAAATTCCTTTTGATCAAATGAGAGTCCTTTTTCCTTCGAAATTTTCTTAATTCATAGGACAGCTTGTCCATCTCCTTTTGCAATCTATCCAAGCGAGCTTCACTAGCAACCTTCCTAATGCCTGTGTTTTTAAGGTTAAAAGTCTCTTCAACCAGTTCTGCGGTTAGGCTGGCTTCGCAATCGCTTGGATCAAATGCCTTTGCCTCAACAGCCTCTTCGTTCACAGAAAAATGAATGTATTTTTCTGGATCTCTAATACAACAGTCGATGATTCCCGCATCATACTTAACGTTGTTTTTAGCGACATTACAATGCCTGCATGACCAAAACAGATTGTTCCAGTCAAATTTTCTTCCTGCGATGGAATTATTCTTATGCGGAAGACGATGTTCTACTTCTGGATCCAAAACTGGTTTAATTCCGCATATATAGCATTTATCATAAAAATCATGTCGCAATTGATCAATAACATCTGGATGATTATAAGTTCCTGATTCTTTTGTTTTTTCAATTTCCAGTGATTGGGGCGCTGGAAATGTCCGTTCAACCTTGATCATTCAGCCTCCTCGCGTATCTCGAATTCCAATTTGAGTTTGTTATATTCCGCAGCAATTCCCATGGCAAGATAATCTGGGATTTCATCAAGATATAATTCAAGATCCATGATTTCACTATAATCATCATCTGTCAAAGATTGCTTCTGGACAAGATGGCGAAAGCGCTCGAATTTTTCCCGAAGCATCCTCGATAGTTCATCCGCATGGAAATACCCCTCGACAATCCCTGAATATGTATAGTTTGACAACCCTCCATTGACAAGCGTCTTGTTCTCAAGATCAAACACAACCGCATCGTCAAGGCTATTCACGATGAAAGGGGAATGGGTTGCCACAATAAACTGGATATTTGGAAACATTTCTGTCAGAAACGGGAGAATTGTCCTTTGCAATTGAAGATGAAGGTGTGTTTCGACCTCGTCAATTAACACAACCCCTTCCATGTCGCTGGATGGTTCCGCATTCTTAAGAAGCCAGTTTTGATCCATTCTCATCACGAGATCGGCTAGAATAAAGATTGCGGCGGAATACCCATCGGAAAGCTCTGTGAAGCCAACGGGATTTCTTCCATCCTGTAAGATCTGAAAGCTGTATTTCTTAAAATCATATTTCAAGGTGATCGAATCGTCATTCATTAGTTTGCGAAGCGCTGCCTCAAACCGGTCAAACCATTTTTCTATTAATTGAACGGTATTCAAATCCTTCTCATTGTTGGCATAGGACTGTTGTGTCTTTAGATGCACCATGTATTTGGCCAATTCCTCCACCGGATATGCATCCATATCATAGACTTCCTGGATCATCACATTTTCCACACCCTGGGAGATGTTGATTTTCGTCAATCTGTCCGCCGCATAATGCGCCATGATAAATTCATGGTTCCTGTAACAAGCCATTAGATCATCATCGTGATGAAACGTCAATTGAATCCCTTTGCCTAAATCATTTGCACAATAACTATCCATATGGTTCTGGCGTTCCCTGGAATCCAAGTTCTTGTTTTCAAAGATCCCTTGCATGTTTTCTTTCATGGCTTTGAGCAAGCTGGTTTTTCCCGCCCCGTTCTTTCCTGTAAGAATCAGATGTCTTTTGTGTTTTTCATCCAAACGGATCGTCATGTCATGTAAATGTCTTACGCGGTCTATATGGATAGACGTAATGAAATGCTCCATCCCAAGCTCCTTTCCAAGGTCGCCAAGTCTTTGCCTATGGAGGATTTTCTGCAAATTAACTGCGTGATCTCCTAAAGAAAGACTTGCTTTCGGCAACCAATCTCCCATGTATTATACATAATTCTTTTTTCTCATGCAATGGTATTCGTTGAGTGAGCAAACGTGGCACTCCTGATGCAGACAATGAACTCTCTAAAAACCCCCACATATACAATAAAGTCCATGAAAAACTGCCGTACAGGTGGTTTTTACAACTATGTCTCTAAAAACCGCCAAAAATACAAACAAGTCGATAAATTCTTTGACAAAATACAATTAAGACGTTAAAAAACCAGCATGGGAGGGATCGACCATGGGGAAGCGGAATGTCCATTGGTGCGAAAGAACATATCGGCGATTTTTGAGAAAAGGACGTGGGAAGGGTGACCAGAATCAAGGGCTTCACTACAGGAAGAATTCACCACCTGCTTTCCTGGTTTGAAAAGCATTCTGAAGAAATTGAAAAACCACAATTCTTAATTTCCGACAAGTGGCGAAGAAGTTTACTATAATTATGAAATATACGGAAAAAAGAATACGGCGGGAAACAGGTATCTAGAGACTCTATAGCAAGTCATATCCTCTGTATAGTGCTGAGGCATGCCAGATAAAATAACAATGAAAAAAGCACCCATTGGGTGCTTTTAGAACGCGCCATCACGCTTGAGTACGATCAAGATGGTCTTGGCTATGATCTTGATGTCTAGGCCAAGAGACCAGTTTTCAATGTAGTATCTGTCCAAAGCTACGACTTGTTCGAAATCAGTGATGGAACTGCGTCCAGAAACTTGCCACATGCCGGTGATGCCAGGTTTGGCACTCATGCGGATGCGGTGGCGGTTTTCGTATTTTTTCCATTCATCGAGGGTTGGAGGACGTGTGCCGACTAGGCTCATGTCACCCTTGAGGACATTGAAGAATTGTGGGAATTCATCAAGGCTGGTGTTGCGGATGAAGTTTCCGATGCCTTTGGGTTTTCCGTTTTTGTCTTTCTTTTCACTGCCGATGATACGGGGATCGTCCTCAATCTTGAACATCATGCCATCTTGGATGGAGTTTTTCGCCATGAGTTCTGCCTTGCGCTTTTCCGCATCCATGTACATGCTACGGAATTTGTACATCTTGAAAGTCTTTCCGTTGCGACCGATTCTCTCTTGGGCAAAGAAGATGGGACCGGGCGACTTGGCGTAGATGATTGGCGCAATGAAGATAAATATAATGCCTGTCGCAAGGCATCCAAGGATCCCGGCAAAGATGTCGAATAAACGTTTGGCTACCAGTTCCGGGGCAGATACGGCATGCACGCTGGTGGTCAATACGTCATATTGACCCAGGCGGCGGATCTCGGAGAACCATTCCAGCATGGTGTTGGAATAGTTGATGATGATTCCCATTTCCATCATGGTGTCGATGAATTTCTTTGGGAACAACATGTTGTCTGGCTGAAGTATGAAGACTTCGTCCACATGGGCATGGCAGATGTATTCGATTGCTTCTTGGCTCAGGTGTTTGATGGGAATTCCGAGATCGGCGAATTCTTCTGGATCCGCTTGGTCCATCAGGACAATGCCTACGATCTTGAAGTGATGCACAGTGTTCTTGGCGAACAGGCGGGTAAACGCCTTGCGAACCTGACCAGAGGAAGTGATCAAGAACATGGATCGATCTGCTTCCTTGAAGTTATTGGAAAGGATCCACTTTTTGTTGAGCTGCCTGAGCGCAAGATCGATACCGATAAATAATACTGACGATGTACCAGTCAATAGACGCGAGACAATCTCGGTGTTGTGCATGGCGAAAAGAATTACCATGGTGGTCAACAGAATGCCTCCTAGGTAGCGTAGGATGACGAGTAGCTCGGCTCCCCAGCCACGGCGCACGATCATGTCGTAGCCGCCGACAAACGGTATCATGATCACTTGGCTAAAGAACAGGTGAATCGCCAAGAAAAGGTAGGAAGACGTAGCATATGGATTGGTCAATCCGTGTATGATCCATACTCCCAAGGCATAAGCCAATTGAAGGCTAAAGATATCGAGGATAATAAAATCTATGTGCCGCATCCATCCTCTTAGAACGTTTCTCCGCATATATGCGCACCCCCCTTCAAAAGTTCTTGATATGCAGTAAATGCTTCATTTAGAAAGCGTTGTTAATAATTATCTTAGCGATTTGAGAAAGAAAGGTCAATAGAAAAAGCAGGCATTGCCTGCTGTTATTTTTTCTGTGATTGGGTTACTTCGCGTACTTCTTTCTCGGCGTGTATGAAAGCGTTGGCAATTTGCGGGTCGAAATGAGAGCCTGCGCCCTCCCGTATGATGTCCATCGCTTTTTCGAAGGGGAAACCGTCCTTGTAGCTGCGCTTGGACACTAACGCATCGAATACATCCGCTACTGCCATGATTCTAGCAGACAGGGGGATTTCTTCGCCCTTGAGACCGGAAGGGTAGCCCTTGCCATCCCAACGCTCATGGTGATAGTGGGCAAGGCGTTCCGCTTCCTGGAGGTAGGATTTGTCCTTTGCGTCCACGGTTTCTATGACATTGCGGATGATTTGGCTTCCCACAACGGTATGGAGCTTCATTTCCTCGAATTCTTCCTCGGTGAGCCTGCCTGGCTTGTTCAGGATGGAATCGGGGACATGGATCTTGCCAATGTCGTGGAGAGGGGCGGAGTTGAACACATCAAGCATGAATTCATCGGTGAGTTCATCCTTGTGCAATCCCTCTTTCTTCATCTGGCTCATGATGATCCTGGTATATGCGGCTGTGT
Organism: uncultured Erysipelotrichaceae bacterium; assembly: GCA_900315225.1. GTDB lineage: Bacteria > Bacillota_I > Bacilli_A > Erysipelotrichales > Erysipelotrichaceae > Bulleidia. The sequence continues at coordinate 6,155 of OMYM01000234.1, forward strand.
TGCGGATATGATTCCCGGTGCATTGGTCACGGCTTTCCACGACATCCGCAAGGATCATGATCAAGGCGTTTTGCAGGTTGGCAATTTCTTCGCTTTTCTTGGTCGTTTCATTGATGTAGTGGACGGTTTGCTGGGTTGTCTTGACGAAAGATTCGTATAGGCTCTCGATCTCATCCCCTGTGCGAATGGCAAGTTTCTCAAGCCTTTCAAGGCTCTGTTGACGGGATTGATCTGAGTTGTAGTCAAACGCTTGCGCCGCATAGGAGATGCTGTTGATCGGGAAAGAAATCGTCCGTTGTGCCAGAAATACCCCGGTTACCAAGAGGAACACAAAGAAGCATAGGAACAGGGAGAATGTGCGGGCAAGGAGAATATGTTCGCTTGCAGTGATGCGCGGCATGGACAAGTCCACTGCCGCGTAGCACTGGCACACGCCATTGTCGTCAAAGACAGGATAATACATGGTCATCAGCCAACCATACGTATCGTCCGAGATAACCGGGTCGATATACTCTCCCTTGATCAGGGAAGAAAGATATGGCGCAAATGATTCATCAAATTCAACGATATCCCCGGGATGTCCTCCTTCTTGTTCTGCTGTATCCAGATCAAAGACGACATGACAGCCATCCTCCTTGATCTGATAGGCATAGACATACTGTATGTCGGAATAGCTCTCAAAGATGACATGGAGTTTGTCCTCTGTCTGCTTGTATCCTTCGACGGTCTCACCCTTGGCGATGTAATCGTTGACCATGTTTCCATCGATCTGGGAGGCGATGATCTGCGCAATGCTTTTGCCTACGGTCATTTGGCTGTCGATGGCTGCGTCATGGAATTGGTTGTAGGTGACCAAGGTGATACTCACGGTGATAGCAAACACCGCAACGGTGATCAACGACATGATCTTTGCGCCAACGGTCAAAGAGCGTACCTTGATTTTCTTCTCCTGAATTACGCGCCAATGGAAGAAGTCGGTAGCGTCATAGATTGTCTGCGGCAAAAGTGAAAGGATGGCTGCGCTAGCGCATACAGTGATGGTCTTGTCGAGAAGATCGACAAGGACATCGGCGGACAAATGTGCCAGAAACATGTCGGAGACCCCATGTTCCAGCAGATACTTTGCCAAGGATAAGGAAGCAATGGGACCAGAGTTTCCCCCGTAGATGAACCACGACACCAAAGATCCGCCAACCCCGCCGATAAACGCGGTGGAAAGAATTAACGCTATGATCCCCTTTGGCTTGCGGAACCATCCACGCTTGCCCATCCAGGCGGATATCACTGCCGTAAGCATGCTTAACGAGCCATAGAAGTAGGATGTTCCATCGGAGACTCCATTGATGATATTGTTTATAAAGCCAATGATTATCCCAGGGATATACCCACCAAGTGCCGCCGTGATCATGGTACCAATGCTATCCAGGTATAGTGGTAAGTTCAATATGCGTGCAAGCCTTGAGAAAACAATGTTCACAATGAACCCGCAAGCGCACAACAGCATGGCTATCAACAGTCTGCTGCGATTTTCTTTTTTTAATGAAGCCATTTTCACCTCGCTTTCATGCTTCTATTGGTTATATTACCGATGTGATTATAGCACAATACCCATGACTGTTATACTGGAAACGATCAAATATCTGGAAGAGCCACTATAGGCGTGAATTGGGATATTTTACACAGTTGCACCGACAAGTGATAGATGGCAAAAAAAACGTTTACTCTCTTTTTTGCTTGCGATGCACCGTGAAATTGGTTATATTTGAAGGGGATAGACTATCATTGGGTTGGAGGATTGAACGATGGAGAATTATATATGTGATAAAGAAGCTTTCCTACAAATGGAGAAATCGCCGGTGCCGTTTGCCATGTTTGAATGGCGTCAATTGAGTCCGTTTGCGGTTGTGGTTTCCAGTGGCTTTCTGTCCTTGTTTGGCCACAAGGACAAGGATATGGCGCTACAGGAAATCAGGGAAAACCCTTTCAAAGACGTGCATCGAGACGATATCGAAAGATTGAAAGATGCTTTGTACCAATTATGCACGGACGACATTGACTTGGACACGGTATTTCGTACCAGGAAAATGCATGTCGTCCACGTATTCGGCAGAAACGTGCGTTGCACGGATGGGACAATGGTCGCCATCCTTTGGTATGCGGATGAAACGATGCGTGCTAGCGATGGCGGGGAAGTGATTAGGAGTGCGGCTTTCACGCATGGCGGCGCTGAGAATCAGCGCGGCAGAACAAGCCTGGAAGCTATTTCCGTCAAGCTTCCGCAAAAGCTTGCGGAATTCAAGGAAGAAGGGAAAAAGGGGATTGTTGCGTACTTCGACCTTATAGGCATGAAGCAATTCAATCGGATCTATGGCTACGCCTATGGCGACAAGCTGTTGGATGCCGTCCAGTCCATCTTGGAGGAATTCCTTGGCGATGACATGTGCTGTTATCTTGGACAAGGTCATTTCCTTGGCATTGCGAAAGACGAGGATACCCGTAGGCTATTGGAAAACATCATCCAGGAATGCAGTCTTGCGAATGAAAAAAAGAGCCTTCCTGTCCACATTGGCGTATGCCAGATGACGGACGAAGAAGACATCGATGTAGCGATCGACAGAGCAAAGACCGCTTGCGATACATTGCGCGGGACGTATATCTCAGGCCTTAGGTATTTTGACAACGCCATCCTTGACTTGGAGAACAACCGTGGCTACATCTTAAGCCACTTGGATCAGGCACTGGCGGAAAAATGGATCCACATTGCCTACCATCCGATCATTCGCTCTGCCAATAACTGCGTATGCGATGAAGAAGCCCTGTCCAGGTGGGTCGATCCTGTCAGGGGATTGTTGTCTCCGATTACCTTTATTCCCGTCCTTGAAGAAGCAAGGTTGATCTACAAGCTTGATCTATATGTCGTCAATCAGGTTCTTGAAGACCACAAGACAAAACTGGCACGTGGGCTGGATCTTCTGCCGGTTTCCGTCAATATATCGCGGGCGGATTTTGAAACATGCGATATTGTGGAAGAAGTTGCCAAGCTGGTGGATGAATCTGGGTTAGGACGCAACCTGATCAACATCGAGATCACCGAAAGCGCCGTCTCCCAAGATCCCGAAAACATGAATGCCCAGATCAACCGTTTCCGCGAAAAAGGATTCCAGGTATGGATGGATGACTTTGGCAGTGGCTATTCATCCCTTGATCTTTTGCAGAATTTCGACTTTGACTTGATCAAGTTCGACATGACCTTCTTGCGCCAATTCGGTAAATCCGAGAAAAGCCGCATCATCCTTTCCGAATTGATGAACATGGCGTTAAAGCTTGGCGTGGACACTGTCGTGGAAGGCGTGGAGACAGCCGAGCATGTCCGTTTCCTCAAGAGCATTGGCTGCGACAAGATGCAGGGAATGTTCTTCACCTTCCCATTGTCCCTTGATAAAATGCTTGCCCAGATCGATTCCCCAGAAGGCTTGCGGGCGGAAAACCCACTTGAGTCGGAATACTACAATCGCGTTGGAACAGCAAACCTGAATGGACTTCCATTGTCATACAACGGTTCATCCCAATCGCTGTTCTCATACATGCCAATGGCGATCCTAGAACTCAAGGACGACGATGTAAAGGTTTTGCGCCAAAACACGGCATTCTCCGAATTCATCAACGCGGGTGAAAACGAGGAAGATCTTACCGCCATCCTGGCAAAAGACAAATCGTTCATTGCCAGCCTTCAGGCTGGCAAGAATACATCCAGCTGGATCAACACAGAGTTTGTCGTGAAAGGAAACACCGTGGCGCATGTAATGTTCTGCCAACTATGCAAAAATCCCGTGACAAAGGCAATCGCGATGATCATCGTTGTCTTGGCGGGAAGATAGACACATTGGTCGCTGATCAGCGACCTTTTCTATATTCGAACGAACAAATTGGTAGAATTCAGCAGCGTCTGTCTGCTGTTAGATGCAGATATTTGATCGTTCCAGTATATGTCACGAAGAACCATAGCTTCTTCGATGGAAACAAGCTTTTGGCATTGACCATCATGATAGCGTAATCACGTTCCAAGGAGAAAAGATATTCAGTGTTGTCATGAACTGTATTGCCAAGTGGCAGACGGAAATGTTTATAAATACTAATGATTGCATCTATGACATACATTCTGTATAATTGTGTAAGCGATTACTGCCTATGATCGCAATGGTTTTTATTCGTTCATAAAGAAGGGGGTGCATGTTATGGATTTGGGTAACTACGTTATTGAAAACTTTCAAAAAGCCATCGATTGTGGATACATACAGGCATATTACCAGCCTGTAATCCGCACAATTTCCCGAAGGCTTTGCAGTTTCGAGGCGCTTGCGCGCTGGATTGATCCAACGCATGGGATGATCCGTCCGGATCAGTTTATCCCAGTCCTTGAGGAGCATCGGTTGATCCATCTGTTGGATCAATGCATCGTACGCCAGGCATGCGCCAGAATCCGCAAGGCAATGGATCTTGGGGAAATACCTGTTCCGGTATCGGTCAACTTGTCGCGCCTTGATTTTGTCCTTTGCGACATTTTCGAGGCTGTCAACAGCATTGTTGCGCTATACCAGATTCCCCATGGGTTCATTCACATCGAAATCACCGAAAGTGTCTTGGCAGAACAAGAATCCGTCATGCATGAGATTGTCGACAAGTTCCACGCTGCAGGATACCAGATTTGGATGGATGACTTTGGCAGCGGCTATTCTTCATTGAATGTGCTGAAAGAATTCTTCTTTGACGAGATTAAGCTCGACATGCGTTTTCTCAGCACATTCAACCAACGCTCCCGTTATATCATGACGTCGGTCGTGCAGATGGCCAAGGATCTAAGCATTCATACATTGTGCGAAGGGGTGGAGACTGAGGAACAATTCAACTTCTTGCTTAATATCGGATGTGAGAAAGTCCAGGGGTATTTCTTTGGCAAGCCAATGCCTTACGATGAGTCGCTCGATAATGTCCAGCAAAAAGGTGTTTTGGTGGAAATACCGAGTGAAAGAGTGTATTACGATGCTATTGGCAACATTAACTTTTTGAGTGCCGTTCCTTTTTTGACCCAGGCGGAACGTGACAGCATTACCGATCCAAGGCAATTGAACAGTATTCCCCTTTGCATGGCCGAAGCCAACCACAGTGACTTTCGCATCCTGTTCTACAACAAGGCGTTTGAAGAAACGGTCAGTGCCACGGGAATGGTTTCGGATGTGTTTAGCCTGGAAAACCGAGATAAGCCACAGCCATACGCCTTGTTACCGGTAAAGGTCATCAACCTGATGGATTCGCTGAAGACGGGGGAAATGGGTTCGATGTATTTCATATCCAATGGCGAATATTATGAAATCCGAGCAAAGTGTATCGCGGAGTCAAATGAGCGCTACAACGTGTTGCTAAGCTTGCAGAACCTTTCCAAGGCATCGCGGGCAGAGAGGACGGATCGTTTGGACAATGGCATCAGGCAAATCTACACGATGTTCGAAAGAATCACAATGTACAACCTGAAGGAAGATTCCATCAGTCCCTTGTACGTTGCGACAAGGGAGGATCTTGTATCAGGAAGGACAGGCCTTAAGGCATTGACCGAGGAATACGCAAGAAACTGGGTTTTCCACGAAGACAGGGAAGCCTACCTGAAATTCATGGACAGCGAGACGATGAATGAACGCGTATCCAAGTCCATGCGCCAGCATATATCCCGCTACTTCCGCATATTCACCCGCCATGGTCAATTTGCTTGGAAGCGCTTCACCCTATTGCGAATCGCAGAAAACGAATTTGTTGAATTGATCAGGGATGCGCAGGCAGAAGTAAATGCCTTTATCCTGCATGACGTGGACAACAAAGAAGCAACCGACCAAGATTTGACACCGGAGCTTCTTTGGCATAACCTGGCCTCTAGCGAGATCATCAAGATGTTCTGGAAGAATGCGGACAGGCGCTTTGTCGGCGTGACCAAAGGATTCCTGGAATACTATGGGTTTGATTCAGCCCTGCAGCTCATTGGCAAGAACGATGAAGACCTTGGCTGGCATATCCATGCGGATCATTACATGAACGATGAACTCAAGGTAATAAGAGAAGGGGAGATCACCTACAATGTGCTGGGCAATTGCATTGTTGATGGCGAAAACAGGGAAATCCTCGCATCAAAAATGCCACTGTACAATGAACGTGGATCCATTGTCGGATTGTTAGGATATTTCCTTGACAGAGATAACCTGGTGAATCCAGACGATCTCGAAAAAGGGACAAAGAAGAAAGACCTGTTGACAGGTCTCTTGAATACAAGAGGCATTTGGGAAGAGGCACATTCTTTCCAAGACGAGTATTACCTGCGTGGTGTTGACTTTGCCAGATTCCATGTATGCATAGACGACTTTGCTAGTTTCAACAAGGATTACGGCTTTGATTTTGGCGACAAGACGTTAAACAGGCTAGGGATATCGCTGAAGGAAATGTTTGGCACATCTTCCGCCATTGGCAGATCTTCCGGGCATAAGTTCATTATCCTGAAGCAAGTCAAGGATCAAAGTGAAGCATCGAAAATTAGAAAGGCAATCAAGGCCATCGCAGACAGTACATATGAAATTGAAGGAGTTCCGGTTACATTCTATCTTTCTGTCGGATATACCCTTTTCTCGGAATGCGAAGACCTAGAAGAACAGGCAAAAAAGAGCGAAGTAAGGCTATTGGCAGACCAAAGCGAACAATCCTCCATCGAAAGCAGACTATCCCGCTCCGCCGAGATATTCCACGTATACGATGACCTGCCAATCTCCTACTCCGTGGTAAAAGTGGTGAAGGATGATTCCGGTCATGTCAAAGACGCAATCCTGTTCTACGTCAACCATATCTACGAGAAAAAAGCTGGTCTTTCAGCAGCCCAGTTACTTGGCATGAGAACAAGCCAACTCTTCCCAAACTTAGAAGAAGACTGGTACGACAAGGCGGAAAGAGCAGCCCTAAATGGAGAGGCAATCGTAGATTACTTCTTCTTCGAAAACTCAAGCACCTGGTACTACATGACCGTTTCTCAAGTCATTCACCCAGGATACTGTTGCTTTACCTATCAAGAGATCGATCTCTTCGACATCAACGCAAAAATGAAAAAAAGAACACTTCGCTAAAACATTTTATGTGTCCGAGTATAATGACAGATAGCAGTTGCATTTTTCGTCCCATGGAAAGAAAAACGCAACTGTTTTTTTGAGAAGTGATGCAAGGAATGGCATGACTGGCTTCACCTGTCCAGTTCCATGATTGCGCCAGTCTGGGAAAACCACGAATGACCAGGAATATTTGGGTCGTTGAACCAACGCAATCCCTTGGGAAAAGGCGAAAAAAA
>OMYM01000199.1 GCA_900315225.1 uncultured Erysipelotrichaceae bacterium
AAGACCTGCCATCGTGATTTGCCCAGGAGGAGCCTACCAATGGCGTTCCGCCAGGGAGAAAGACCCAGTAGCCTTTGAATTTCTCAGCCAAGGGTATCAAGTGTTCATCTTGGAGTATTCCATCGGGGTGGACGCGGCACGATATGTTCCCCTGAAGCAATTGGCGCATGCTGTTGCGCACATCAGGGAAAACAACGAACAATGGCATATCGACAAAGATAAGATCGCTGTACTTGGTTTCTCGGCGGGAGGACATCTCGCAGCCAGCTTGGGGGCGTTGTGGAACGATGAAGGGCTAGGTCTTGCAAAAGAAGCCAGGCCGGATGCACTGGTATTGTGTTATCCAGTGATCTCAATGTTTGAATACGCGCACGAGGAATCTGCCCGCTTTGTTTCGGGGAATGATCCAGAAGTGCGTAAGCGCTTGCACTTGTTGGATAGAATTACGCCAGACTTTCCACCTTGTTTTCTATGGCATGGTGGCCAGGACGAGTCTGTTCCCATCGAAAACAGCTTGTTGTTGGCGCAAGAGCTAAGACGCAATGGTGTACCATTTGAATATCATTTATTTGAAACAGGCATGCATGGCATATCCGTATGTACACAAGAAGTAGAATCGCCGCAGGAATACTGCCGAGAGTGGGTAAAGCTATGCAAAAAGTGGCTGAATCATAGATTTGAGTACGTGCCTTAAAATTTTGAGCGAGGGTGCGTATGCATCCTCGCTTTTCTGGTAAAGATTATTATTTATCGTTCTGTGTGTGACGGAGGTTTAGCAAAACATGGAAAAACTGAATTATGAAGTATTAAAGAAATCTGGATATGACGGCTATATCCTGGAAGACGCGCCTGAGAAGGTTCTGCAGTTTGGCGAAGGGAACTTCCTTCGTGCGTTTGCGGACTATTGGTTTGATGTATCGAACGAGAAGGCTGGCTGGAATGGCAAATGTTGCCTTGTAACGCCGATCAGCGCTGGTCTTGCTAACTTTATCAATGAGCAGGAAGGCTTGTATACTCTGTATCTGCGTGGTCGCGAGAATGGCGAGAAGGTTGACTACAAGCGTGTGATTTCGGTCGTTTCCCGTTGCCTGAATCCATATGACAACGAAGATTTTGACAAGATGATGGAAGTGGCCCGCTCCAAGGATCTTGAGTATGTCGTATCCAATACAACAGAGGCGGGAATTGTCTATGACCCAGCTTGTGAACTGAATGATCGTCCTGCTTCTTCTTTCCCTGGAAAGCTGACGCAGGTTCTGTATGAAAGATGGAAGGCTGGACAGTCTGGACTCGTCATTCTTTCTTGCGAACTGATCGACAACAACGGCAAGGAGCTGTTGAAGTGCGTAAATAGCTATATCGATCAATGGAAGCTGGAAGATGGCTTCAAGAAGTATGTCAATGAAGAATGCACATTCTGCTCGACGCTGGTTGACCGTATCGTTCCAGGTCGCATCCGCGATCCACAGGAAGTCGCAAGACTTGAGGAAGAAAATGGCTACGTTGATCCGCTGACAGATGTTGGCGAGGTCTTTGGTGTCTGGAACATTGAAGGACCGGCATGGCTTGAGGACAAGTTGCCGTTTAAGAAGGCTGGATTGAACTGCCCTGTCGTTCCAGATGTAACCCCTTACAAGAAGCGTAAGGTTCGCATCCTCAATGGCGCGCATACAGGATTTGTCCTTGGCGCATACCTTGGTGGATTCGACATTGTCCGTGATTGCATGGAAAACGACACCATCCTGAACTTTATGAACAAGATGCTGTATGATGAAATCATTCCTACATTGCCTCTTGACCGTAAGGATCTGACAGATTTTGCGGCAGCGGTAAAAGACCGTTTCAACAATCCATTTGTCAATCATGAGCTGATGAGCATTTCCCTCAACTCCACATCCAAGTGGAAGGCAAGAAACCTGCCTAGCTTCTTGGAATACTTTGAAGCAAACGGCAAGCTGCCACAGTGCCTGGTAACAAGCTTTGCGGCATATATGGCGTTCTATTCCAACGACATCCAGGAACTTGGCGAACGTGGTTTGGTATGCAAGAGAAGCAAGGGCAACGAATACACGGTTTCCGATGACCGCAATGTCCTTGAGTTCTACTATGCGCACCGCAACGATGATGCTGAGACATTGGCGCATGCTGTCATGTCGAACAAGGATTTCTGGGATTGTGATCTGACACAGATCGAAGGATTCGAGGCAGCTGCCGCAAAGGCGTTGAAGGTAATCCGTGAAGAAGGCGCATTGAAGGCATATGCACTTTGCCTGGAGTAACGACAATGCTTGATTTCATTAAGATTAACCCGCAGGATAATGTTGCCGTGGCGCTCCATCCGATTGAGAAGGGAACGGAATTTGAAACGGTAACATGCCTGGAAGATATTCCTCAGGGACACAAAGTTGCCCTCAAGGACATCGCCAAGGGAGAGATGGTCATGAAGTATGGCCTTCCGATCGGGCATGCGACAGAAGATATCGCGGCTGGTCATTGGGTACATACACATAACATGGCCACCAATCTTTCGGGCGAGGTTGAATACACATATTGTCCAGCTGTCAAGGAAGTTAGTCCATTGGAAGCCAAGACATTCATGGGCTACCGTCGCAAGGATGGTCGGGCAGCAATCAGAAACGAAGTATGGATCATTCCAACGGTAGGCTGTGTCAATGATGTCGCAAGGACGCTTGTCGAGCAAAACCAAGACCTGGTGACTGGTTCCATTGATGGACTGTATACATTTACACATCCATACGGTTGTTCCCAGACCGGGCATGACCATGCCCAGACCCGCAAGCTTTTGGCAGCGCTTGTGCGCCATCCAAATGCGGCGGCTGTGCTTGTCTTGAGCCTGGGTTGCGAGAACTTGACACATGAACAGTTCCTTGCGGAGCTTGGCGACTATGATCCAGAAAGAGTAAAATTCTTGACCTGCCAACAGGTAGAGGATGAATTCGAGGCAGGCAGAGAGATCCTGAAAGATCTTTGCGCCTATGCTTCACAGTTTGAAAGAGAAGAAATGTCGGTTAGCGAGCTTGTCGTTGGCATGAAGTGCGGTGGTTCCGATGGATTGTCGGGCATCACGGCAAACCCAACGGTTGGACGCTTCTCCGACCTGCTAGTAGCAATGGGAGGTTCAACGGTATTGACCGAGGTTCCTGAGATGTTCGGCGCGGAAAGCTTCTTGCTTAACAGATGCGTGAGCACGGAAGTGTTTGAAAAGGCCTCGAACATGTTGAATGGGTTCAAAGACTACTTCATCAGTCATCACGAAGTCGTCTACGACAACCCAAGCCCAGGCAACAAGCAAGGCGGCATCACGACATTGGAAGACAAATCCTGTGGTTGTGTGCAGAAAGGTGGCTCGGCGCCAATCGTCGATGTCATCGGCTATGCGGAAGCAGTGACCAAGAGAGGCTTGAACATGCTGTATGGACCAGGCAACGACTTGGTTTCTGCCACGGCATTGACAGCATCAGGAGCACATCTGATCCTGTTTACAACAGGCAGAGGAACGCCGTTTGGAGCGCCAGCCCCAACGATGAAGATTGCGACGAATACGCCGCTTGCGACAAAGAAGAAGAATTGGATCGACTTTAACGCAGGTGTTGTTGCGGATGGCGAAAAGACATTGGATGAAGCAGGCGCTGATCTGTTGGCTCTGGTATGCGAGGTAGCATCGGGCAAAAAGACGACTTCCGAGGAAAAAGGCTTCCGTGGCATTGCGATCTTCAAGGATGGCGTAACCCTCTAAGGAAGGCGTAAGATGATTCAGCTAGGCGTTAGGCTCCATGATGTAAATGCATCGCTTGGGGCAGAATACCAGACAATGGAGGCGCGGGCAAAAAAAGCACGCGAGGAAGGCTTCTCTTGCGTTCACCTGGCTTTTGCGAAAGTGATCAAGGGAGTGACATTTGATGATTGCGCCTTGACGGAAGGACTTGCGAAATACACCCGCCATGTGTTTGAAAAAGAAAACCTTGATGTGGCAGTCTTGGGATGTTACCTAAACCTGGCGCATCCAGATCCTGTACAAATCAAGGAATTCCAAAGCAGATACTTTGGCAGTATTCGCGTGGCTTCTCTGTTGGGGGCTTCAGTGGTCGGAACAGAAACCGGCGCGCCCAATGCCCGCTACAAGATGGATGAAAACACCCATTCCAAGGAAGCACTGGAAACATTTATCGCCAATCTCGCGCCAGTCGTGGAATGTGCTGAACACTATGGCGTTTCCGTTGCCATCGAGCCTGTATGGAAACACATCGTTTATAACGCAGACAGGGCGCTCCAGGTGATTGATGCGATAAAAAGCAAGAATCTAAGAATCATTTTTGATCCAGTGAATCTTTTGTATCCTGGAAACATCGATCGCAAGGAAGAAGTATTTGCGGATGCCATGGAAAAGCTTGGCGATCGGATTGCTGTGGTGCATTTGAAGGACTATGTGCCGGATGGCGATGACCTCAAGAGCATTGCGGCAGGAACCGGCGACATGGACTATCATGGAATCATGAAGTTCATCAAGGCACGCAAGCCATACATCCAGGCGACACTGGAGAACACAACAAATGAAAACGCAGTCCAGGCAAGGGAATTCCTGCAGAGACTGCATGATGAAATCTAATCGAAAAAATAGAATAGGAGAACGAAGATTATGAATGAATTGAATGAAAGAATTTCCAAGATCGGTGTTGTCCCGGTCATTAAGCTGAACAACCCTGAGCGTGATGCGGCTCCTTTGGCAAAGGCATTGTGCGAGGGCGGACTGCCTGTGGCAGAGGTTACGTTCCGTGCGGCTGGCGCCGACAAGGCGATTGCTATCATGAAACAGACATGCCCTGACATGATCGTTGGCGCAGGCACAGTCCTGACTGTCGAGCAGGTTCAAAAGGCTGTCGATGCTGGTGCGGAATTCATCGTTTCCCCTGGCTTTAACACGGTTTTGGCAGACAAGTGCGCCGAGCTTGGAATTCAGTACTTCCCAGGTGTTACAACACCTACGGAATACCAGATGGCTCTTCCTTACGGATACGAAGTTATTAAGTTCTTCCCTGCCGAGCAGTCTGGTGGATTGGCAAAGATCAAGGCGATGAGCGCGCCGTTCCCAATGTTCAAGGTCATGCCTACAGGCGGTATCTCCCTGAAGAACCTGGAAGAATACTTGTCTTGCCCGATTATTGCGGCATGCGGTGGTTCCTACATGGTCAAGGCTGACGACATTGAAAACGGCAATTGGGACAACATCATTGCTTTGTGCAAGCAGTCCAGAGAGATTGTCGATAGAATCAGAGGCTAAAATGGCAAAAGTAATTACTTTTGGCGAGCTGATGGTTCGCCTGCAGCCATTCAACTACGAAAGATTCGTCCAGGCCAGCACGCTTGAGTTCACATTTGGCGGCGGTGAGGCAAATGTTGCGGTTTCCTTGGCAAACTATGGCCTTGACGCAGCGTTTGTGACAAAGCTTCCTGCTCATGCGATTGGCCAAGCGGCGATCAATAGCCTGCGCAGGTATGGCGTCGATACATCCAACATCGTCCGTGGGGGCGATAGGGTCGGCATCTACTACAATGAAAAAGGCGCGTCACAGCGTGGCAGCGTATGCATCTATGACCGTGCCAATAGCGCCATCCAGCTGGCGCAGCCAGAGGATTTCGACTGGGACAAGATTTTCGATGGTGCGGATTGGTTCCACTTCACGGGAATCACGCCTGCGCTGGGCGAGAATGTCGTTGAGATCTGTAGGCAGGCTTGCAAGGCAGCCAAGGCAAAGGGATTGAAGATCTCCTGCGACTTGAACTATAGAGGCAAGCTTTGGACACGCGAGCAGGCAAAGGCTGCGATGAGCGATCTTTGCCAGTATGTCGATGTGTGTATTTCCAACGAAGAGGATGCCAAGGATGTATTCGGCATTGAGGCAGAAGCCACGGATATCTATGGCGGCGAAATCAATCACGAAGGCTACAAGTCTGTCGCAAAGCAATTGGCAGATAAGTTTGGCTTTGAGAAGGTTGCGATTACGCTGCGTGAATCACACAGTGCTTCCGACAATGGCTGGAGCGCATTGTTGTATGACGTTGCGACAAACGAGTATTGCCTCTCCAAGAAGTATGAACTTAGGATCATCGACCGTGTCGGTGGCGGCGATAGCTTTGGCGGCGGATTGATCTATGCAATCCTTGCCGGCAAATCAACGCAAGAAGCGGTAGACTTCGCTGTTGCGGCTAGCGCGCTCAAGCATACCATCGAAGGCGACTACAACATGGTCACTGTATCAGAGGTTGAAAAGCTTTCGGGCGGCGATGGCTCTGGCAGAATCCAGCGTTAAGACAAATCCATGCAGAAAGGCAGGTAACACTGCCTTCTGCATTTACGAAAGGAGATAGCACATTATGATTCATCACAACCCTCTTCAGAGTGAGAATACAGGCAAAAAATTCATTACGTTTGGCGAGGTGATGATGAGGCTTACGCCCCCTAACTACGAAAAGATCAGGGTGGCGACAGACTTTGAGATCAGCTATGGTGGCTCAGAGGCGAACATTGCACTTGCGCTTTCCAACTTGAAAATAGACAGCACATTCTTTAGCGTTGTGCCAGACAATTCCCTGGGAAAGAGCGCAGTGCGCATGCTTAGAAGCAATGATGTCCACTGCACCCCGGTGATTCTTTCCACGCCATCAGAGACGCCAACGCACCGCATGGGCGTTTATTACCTGGAAACAGGCTATGGTATTCGTCCATCGCAGGTAACATACGACCGCAAGCACAGCGCCATTGCTGAATATGATTTCACCAATATTGACGAAGGCGCGCTGCTAGAGGGATTCGATTGGCTCCATCTCAGTGGCATTACCCCTGCGTTGAGTCCATCATGCGCCGAGTTTACCTTGCGCTTGATGAAAAAGGCGAAGGAAATGGGACTTGTCGTCAGTTTTGATGGAAACTTCCGTTCCCTTTTGTGGAGTTGGAACGAGGCAAGGGACTATTGCACGCAATGCTTGCCATATGTCGATGTGTTGTTTGGCATTGAGCCGTATCACCTTTGGAGGGACGAAGAGGATCATGGCAAGGGTGATGTCAAGGATGGCTTGAGCATGCATCCTAGCTATGAGGAACAAGACGAGGTATTCCAGGCGTTTGTCGAGAAATACCCGAACATCCAGTGCATTGCGCGCCATGTGCGCTATGCGCATTCCGGTAGCGAGAACAGCCTGATGGCCTATATGTGGTACCAAGGTCATACGTTTGAAAGTAAGATGTTCACGTTCAATATCTTGGATCGTGTCGGTGGCGGCGATGCCTTTGCGAGTGGCTTGATCTATGCCATGATGCACGGATACAAGCCGATGGACATGATCAACTTTGCGGTTGCGTCCAGCGTGATCAAGCATACGATCCATGGCGATGGAAACATCGTCGACGATGCCGAGAGCATCCGCAACCTGATGAACATGAACTACGATATTAAGAGATAAGAGGTATTGAAGACATGAAAGAATTTATGGACAAGAACTTCCTTCTGGAGACCGAAACGGCGCAACACCTGTTCCACGATTATTCCGACCAGATGCCGTTGGTTGACTACCATTGCCATATTTCCCCACGCGAGATCTATGAAGACAGAAGATTCAACAACATCGCAGAGGTATGGCTGGGCGGAAAGAATCCGGATGGAACATACTTTGGCGATCACTACAAGTGGCGTGTCATGCGTTCTAATGGCGTTTCCGAGGACTATATCACAGGCGACAAGCCAGACTTTGAGCGTTTCTTGAAATTCGCCGAGGCGCTTGAAATGGCCATTGGCAACCCGATGTACCATTGGACAAACATGGAACTCCACAAGTATTTTGGCGTCACGGAACCGTTGACCGTCGACAATGCGAAGGAGATTTGGGACAAGTGCAACGACATGCTGCAGAACGATCCAAACATGACCGTGCGCGGCTTGATCAAGCAATCCAACGTTGCGTTTGTCGGAACGACAGACGATCCGATCGACTCCCTGGAATGGCACGAGAAGATCAAGAACGATCCATCGATCACCGTAAAGGTATGCCCTTCTTTCCGTCCCGACAAGGCGATCAACATCGACAAGGAAGGCTTTGTTGAGTACATTGGCAAGCTTGCCGCAAGCGTAGGCAAGACCGAGCTGACAACAGTCGAGGAAATCATCGATGCATTGCTTGAGCGCCTTGCATTCTTTGCCCAGATGGGTTGCCGTGCCAGTGACCATGGACTTGACTATATTCCATTCAGACTGGCCGATAACAGTGAAATCAACGCTGTCCTCAAGAAGGTATTCGCTGGCGAGACGATTTCCGTCCCTGAGGCAGAGATCTACCAGACAGCCGTGCTTCTTGCGCTAGGCAAGGCATACCATAAGCATGACATTGCCATGCAGATCCACTATTCCTGCTACAGGAACGCCAACGAGCGCATCTATCGCAGCCTTGGACCAGACACAGGCGTTGATATGATCGCCCAGAACACATGTGGCACATCCATCGCAAAGCTCCTCTCCAAGCTTGACGAGACACGTGAGTGCCCAAAGACGATCCTGTATTCGCTGAATCCAGCGGACAACGAGCAGATCGGCACAATGCTTGGCTGCTTCCAGTCCGATGAGGTTCCTGGCAAGATCCAGCTTGGTTCTGCATGGTGGTTCAACGATACAAAGAGCGGCATGGAAGACCAGATGAGAGCCTTGGCAAACCTTGGCCTCTTGGGCAACTTTGTCGGCATGTTAACAGACTCTAGAAGCTTCTTGTCCTATGCACGCCACGACTACTTCCGTCGCATCATGTGCAACATGATCGGCAACTGGGTCGAGAACGGCGAATATCCAAACCACGAGAAATCGCTGGAGAAGATTGTAAAGGGTATCAGCTACAACAACGCTGCCCGTTACTTCGGACTATAAAGGCATATGAAAGGCATGGTGATCCACCATGCCTTTTTCATGCATGTTTTCAGAAAAAATCTTGCTTTTCAAAAGCAAGCGAGTATAATCATTGCCATGCAAAGGAGAAGCAGATTATGGATATGAACAAGCGTCCAGAAAACATGGAGAGAATTACTACGCCAGAGCTTGCCCAAGCTTTTATCGATGAGCAGGTTGCGGCGATCAAAGAACAGGTCAAGGATGGCAAAGTGCTGCTAGCGCTTAGCGGAGGCGTTGATTCTTCCGTTGTCGCAGCTTTGTTAATCAAGGCATTGGGGACAAATGTGGTATGTGTGCATGTCAACCATGGCTTCTTGCGCAAAGGGGAGCCAGAGCAGGTGATCGAAGTCTTCAAGAATCAGATGAACGCAAACCTGGTTTATGTGGATGCGGCGGAAAGGTTCCTTGGCAAAGTGGCAGGTGTTACGGATCCTGAACAAAAAAGACATATCATCGGCGAGGAATTCATCAAGGTGTTTGATGAAGAAGCCGCCAAGCTCAAGGACATTCATTTCCTGGGGCAAGGGACAATCTATCCGGATATCCTTGAAAGCGAGCAAGGGATCAAGGCGCACCACAACGTTGGCGGACTTCCAAAGGAGATGGACATGGAGCTTGTAGAGCCAGTCAAGCTTCTCTACAAGGATGAAGTCAGGGTCGTAGGTAAACAGCTTGGACTGCCTGACAATATGGTCTACAGGCAGCCATTCCCAGGTCCTGGCCTGGCAGTGAGATGCCCAGGCGCTATCACAAGGGATCGCCTAGAGGCAGTTCGCGAGTCTGATGCTATTCTCCGCGAAGAATTCGCCAAGAATGGCTTGGCAGGGAAAGTGTGGCAGTATTTCACGGTAGTCCCTGATTTCAAGAGCACTGGCATTCGCAATGGCGCAAGGACATTCGAATATCCCGTCATTATCCGTGCGATCAATACAACGGATGCGATTACGGCAACCGTAGAGGATGTGCCATTCTCGCTGCTTTGCCATATTACGGATCGCATTACAAAAGAAGTCGCTGGTGTCAATCGCGTCTTGTTTGACCTGACGCCAAAGCCATCCGCAACTATTGAATACGAATAACAAATCCAGATATGCAAGAGGGCGACAGCCCTCTTTTTCGATGTCTTTTTATGGTCGTTCATGAAAGTGTTCTTCTATGATTAGAGCCAAGTCCATCATCAACGGGCTATCGTCTTTCTCATGTCTCCAGCAAAAATAGATTTGATGGACTGGAAGATCCTTTATAGGAATGAACACCTGCCTCGTATCACCCAGCATGTCTGCGGCAAGCCGAAAGGTAAGGACAATCTCTTTGTGCTGTACAAAAGATTTGTATGCATTGAATGGGACGGGCTTGCCTCCAAGGTAGACTTCCTCCTTCAAATTAAGGACATACCTGCAAGCCTCTTTTCCCATGGCGATATGTCCCTCATTCAGCTCGTTTAAGCCGACTTCGCTTTTATTTGCCAAGGGATGGCTTGGATGGACAAGGATCCCCACATGGTCGTGCAAAAGGAGGAGATGACTGTATCTCTCTTTATGCGATGGGTTTCCAATAAAAGCGCAGTCAACCTCGCCCCTTGCGATCATGCCTTCAGGGTCTTGACCATCGTCCTTGGTTTCCGTCAAGTCATATTCAGGATGATTGCGCATATAGTCGAATACCTTGTGGTACAGATCGCCTACAATGATCTTGGGTGTGGCATATCGTATTCTCTCCACCTTTGACATTTTCTTTGCCCGCACATCGATCCTCTCCAGGCATTCCAGAATGGTTTCAATGTCCCGTAAGGTTTCTTTCGCAAAATCAGTAGGGATCATTCGTTTCTTATTCCGTAGGAAAAGGCGCTGCCCAAGCTGTCCTTCTACGCCTTCAATCTGCGAGCTGAGCGTGCTGGTGGAGACATTGTGTTCTTTGGCGCATTGGGTAAGCGTTTTTCCTTCGGATACCTCTTTGACGATTTCAAGAAGCCTTTTTTGTTCTGGCTTTATCATAGAGCTTTATCTCCTTTACAAATAATTTTAGAAATTTCGGATAACATATTCGAAAACTTGAAATATCATATTTCAAAAAACTGTTGTAATATAGATTTGTACCAAATGGATGTTCTTCATTAAGGCGCGCCAAAGTCCATTTGTCTACATTACTAATTTATATAGATTCCTAAAACTCTGTCAATTTCTTTTATCACACTAATTCAACAAAATGAGTAAGATCTCAGTGGAAAGGAGAAGAAATGAAAAAATTCTAGGGATATTGTGCAAGCTAGGCGCGTCCCTGGTCTTGCTGGCTTTCTTGGTTTTGCCTGTAGCCGCAGCCATACCTACATACGGGCGGGTATCTGAATGGCATTGGCAATCTAATGGTGTCTGTAGCTCAGGTGAGGGCTATTGGCATGCATGCATTGACAGCCCTTGTTTAACTGGCTATTGAAAAGGATTTCTATTAAGCAAAGGGCAGAAAGAGTTCTTTTCCAAAATCAGTCATGAACACAGATCATTTCGTTGACAACAGGATATATTTAGTGATAGCAATTTAGTACGATGATATGGAGGTAATTAAATGAAAATTCTCAACTCCTTTCTCTCTTTAACGCTTGCTTTGACGTGTTTCAAATAACGGGGGTTTCAGTTCAATCGCCATGGCTTCCCAGGCAGGGAAGACCCCCGCTTTTCCGATCTTCCCGGG
>OMYM01000202.1 GCA_900315225.1 uncultured Erysipelotrichaceae bacterium
ACCCATACGCACCATTTATTTCACAGGCACAATGCCTGACACTTTACCTTTCACAAGAAGATTATACATTTTTTACCCCAAAACAGTCCACATAAATCATGCATTTCTTGTTTTTTGAAACATTTTCTGAAAAGATGATTGATTTATTTTCAGGAAATGCTATACTTAGCAAGTACACGAAGGAGGTACGCATATGGAGAACAGAACAAAGCAGACAAGAAAGAAAACCTGCTATGGACCTGACGACTTTATCTACATCCCTTCTGACGCAAGCGTCAAGGCATCGGTGTGCGCCGAATCTTGCGACAGTGTCCCAAGCGAGAACGATCCCCTTTTCCTCAAGGTTACCAATGGCAATATTATCATCGTGGACAAGAAAGGGAATCTGATCGCCAAGGATCTGTTGACGAATATGGAGAGTAGCGACCTGCTCCATTTAGCGCATAAGCACGCTGAACTATATATCGAGAAAACCGCAGGAAAGGTATTCAAGGCATGCGTTGCTTCAACAAGCATGTCCCTTCACTCCCCGCTTGGACTGTGGCATTCATAAAAGCCATGCCTTGATAGGCATGGCTTTTCTTTGTTTTATTTCATCAGTGACAGGAACATGTCCTTGATGTCTTCCACTGTGACAGGTCTTGGATTGCCTGGCGTGCATGCGTCTTTCAATGCATCGGCAGACAATGCGTCAACGTCTTCCATCGGGACGACATCTTTCAGGCTCATGACGATACCAACGTCTTCACCAAGCTTCTTGACGGCATTAATGGCAGCCTCGCGCGCTTCTTCCAGAGGCATTGTGTATGCGCCTTCTACATCGAATGCGGCAGCGATATCCCTGTATTTCTCGCCTGTAACAGGTGCATTGTATGCCATGACTGTTGGCAATAGTGTTGCGCAAGCTTTGCCATGAGGCATGTTGTAATACGCGGACAATGTATGTGCCATGGAATGGTCAACACCCAAGCCAACATTGGAGAATCCCATGCCTGCGATATATTGCGCAAGAGCCATGGCTTCCCTTCCTGCCGGCTCATTCTTGACCGCGCCGCGAAGATTCTTGGCAATGATCTGGATCGCCTTGATGTGGAACATGTCGGAAAGTTCCCATGCGCCAGCCGTGATATAACCCTCGATTGCATGCGTCAAGGCATCCATGCCTGTGGCAGCTGTCAAGCCTGCAGGCATCGTGGACATCATCTCAGGATCGACAAACGCAACAACCGGAATGTCGTGAGGGTCGACACAGACAAACTTTCTCTTGTTTTCAGGGTCGGTAATGACGTAGTTGATCGTGACTTCCGCCGCTGTTCCCGCTGTCGTAGGAACCGCAAAAATCGGCGTGCAAGGATTCTTTGTGGCTGCCACGCCCTCAAGGCTCCTGACATCCGCAAACTCAGGATTGGTGTTGATGATGCCAACTGCCTTGGCAGTATCCATGGAAGAACCGCCACCAATCGCAACGATGCAATCAGCGCCCGCTTCCGCAAACGCCTTGACACCCGACTGGACGTTTTCAATCGTTGGGTTTGGCTGGATGTTGGAGTAGATTGCATATGCAATACCTGCTTCATCCAACAAGTCCGTCACCTTCGCCGTTACGCCAAACTTCAAAAGATCCGGATCAGACGCAACCAAAGCCTTCTTCAAGCCCCTTGCCTTGATCTCTGTGACAATCTCCTTGACTGCCCCAGCGCCGTGATACGAAGTTTCATTCAAGATAAACCTATTAGCCATATCTATTCCTCCTTAGCCAATGCCTATATTCTACCACCTGCCAACCATCCTCATGTGCTTGATTGTTTTAGAATCGTCCCTGTTTTTTGTTGATTATTCCATAAGCGTATTTATTGACCATCAACAAAAGCGCTTGTTATAATCCATGAAAGATGCTCTGAAGAGTCATCATGGCAGGCAGAAGCCTTGCGCAATAACACACAAGGAGAATATATGAAAACACTGTACATCGATTGTAGCATGGGCGCAGCCGGGGATATGTTAACGGCTGCCTTGCTTGAACTATTTGACGACAAAGAAGAAACATTGCGCATCTTGAATGGACTGGACATCCCTGGCGTAGTCTATGAAGCAGAAAAAAACGAAAAATGCGGTATCACGGGAACCCATATGCATGTCTTAGTCCATGGCGAGGAAGAAGGCGAACACATGCATTCTCACGACCATGCCCATGAGCATCATGATCATGATCACGACCACGAACATCACCATCACCATAACGACCTCCATGGCATCTCCCACATCGTCAACGACCACATGAACCTAGATGACGCAACAAAGAAAGACATTATGGATGTCTATGGGTTGATCGCCGAAGCGGAAAGCCATGCGCATGGCATGCCAGTGGATGAAATCCACTTCCATGAGGTGGGTACCATGGATGCTATTGCGGATGTATCGGCCGTATGCACGCTGCTACGCATGTTAAAGGTGGAGAAAGTGATTGCTTCACCTGTCCATGTCGGTGCGGGTACAGTGCATTGCGCCCATGGAATCCTTCCCGTTCCCGCTCCTGCCACGGCATACATACTGCGCAATGTACCGATCTACGGAGGAAAGATCCAAAGCGAGCTATGCACCCCCACAGGTGCCGCCCTTTTGAAACACTATGTGTCATCCTTTGGCGACATGCCTGTCATGAAAGTGCAAAAGATCGGCTATGGCATGGGAAAGAAAGACTTTGCGCAAGCCAATTGCGTCAGGGTTCTCTTGGGTGAAATGGACGATGCGACAGACATTGTAAGCGAACTCATGTGCAATATCGACGACATGACAGGAGAACAGCTTGGCTTTGCGATGAATGCCTTGATGGAAGCAGGCGCCCTGGAAGTCTTCACCACTTCTATCGGCATGAAGAAATCACGCCCTGGCATCCTTCTTTCCGTCATGTGCCAAACATCCGACAAAGACAAAATGATCCCCCTGATCTTCAAGCATACGACCACCCTTGGCGTACGTGAAAACATCTGCCACAGGTATACGATGAATCGATCCATGGAAACAGTGGAGACAGAATTTGGCCCTGTGCGCAAAAAGATTTCC
>OMYM01000056.1 GCA_900315225.1 uncultured Erysipelotrichaceae bacterium
CACTGTCCTGTCGCCCGCAAGCACATACCCTTCCGGCGCTGCTTCCTCGTGCAGGACATACTCGGTGTTCTCCTGCACGCCAACAGCATCGTGGTATTCCTCGGATATCGACGTTGTCCATTCATCGACAACGCTGCCGTCCTTCAGCAGCTGCAGCCTCGCTCCATCAACGGCGTTTGAATTCGAATCGGACTTTTTGATGCGCAGACCAAGTGAATTGTCTGTCATTTTGATTTCAACATCTTTAGATCCTGCTTTAAATGAAACAGGCTTTGCTAATGCAAAGCCTGCGGGTGCCTTCAGCTCCCTTAGTTCATAACTCATGCCTTCCTTCAGGTTTTTGATGTAATGCACATCGCCATCGGTTGTCCATGAATCAACAACCTCATTGTCAGCGTTGTATACCGCTAATTCTGCGCCAATGATCATATTTCCGTTCTCATCGATCTTTTTCGCTCCGATTCGGAAATTGCGCATAATAAATTCTGTCTGCGTAGAATCGATCTTGACTGTCGCATCTTTTGGCTCGATATACCCATCTGGAACGATAGCTTCATGGATCGAATATGTTTTCCCCATTTCAACGGTAATGTAATCCCATTCGTTCTCAGCATCACAAACATATGTATGTATCAGTTCGTTGCCGTCTCTAATCTCCAAATGCGCACCAGGAACTGGTTTACCTTTGGAATCACTCTTCTTAAGTAAAAGCTTTGTTTCCATTTTATTCTTAACGGTAATGATTTGCGTGACTTCATCGCCAAACCACGATTTATCAACAACTGTCCCAACAATATCATTGCCTTGCTTGTCCTGTGCAGGCTTGGACCAAGCCCCATCCCAGCATGGATTTGGCATTTCTATTGCAGCATATCCTTCTGGAACAACCGTCTCTACGATGTAATACTTCTTGTTTCGCGGAAATTTGTCGACATCCAGCGCAATCGGCTCGTATTTTGTCGTGACCTGATCCACAAATGACCAATCTTCGGTATAGAAACGCAATACTGCTCCAGCAAGCGGTTCTTTTGTGTCTGCATCGATCTTCAAGAATTTCAATGGCTCTTTCTTCTCATTCAACACAGAGATTTCTGTTATCTCCACGCCCAACCACGTTTTGTCCACGACTACGCCTTCGATTGGATTGCCTTGCGCATCTCTTTCGGGCTTTGACCATGCTCCATCCCAGCATGGGTTTGCCATTTCTATCGCCTCATAGCCTGGAGGCGCATTTTTTTCCACAATGTAGTATTTTCTGTTTTTAACGAACTTGTCTGGATTCAAGTCTACCGGCTCTGTCCTTGTGACAATCTCATCTACATAGCTCCAGTCTTCCGTGTAGAAAGCAAGCGTTGCATCTGCTACTGGTTCTTTCGTTTTCTTGTCTAGTTTCCATACCTTGATCGGCTCATTCGAACGCTTATTGGGAAGGGTTATGACATGTTCCACCTCGTTTCCCAGCCAGGTTTTGTCTACGACTGTGCCAATGATTGGATTGCCCTGTGCGTCCCTTTCAGGCTTTGACCAAGCTCCATCCCAACACGGATTCGGCATTTCCTCCGCAATGTAGCCCTTTGGCACAACGGATTCAACAATGAAATATGCCCTTTCCCTGATAAACTTATCCGTATCCAACGAAACAGGCTGATTCGAAGTCACGATCTCATCAACAAACGACCAATCGTTGGTATAGAAGCGCAATGTCGCATTTGCTAACGGCTCGTGTGTTTCAGCGTCAATCTTCAACATCTGCAAAGGTCCCTTGGCATCTACCGTCAATCTCATTTCCACTGGTTTTGCCGTGCCGCGCGTAACAAGCGATTGCGCTCCATCCGCCTTTAAGACAAATGTCTGCTCTCCTCCGAATTGACGTTCATAGTTCTTTACGCAATTAATCGAAAGATTCCCTTCAGACAAAACCTGCACTATAAGCTTGTTTCCATCCTTGCTTAGGATTCTCATTCCATCACCAACGTGCGTCTCGCAATCCCGCAAGACATCATTGACATCTGTCAGTTCAAGGATATCGCCTCTTGATGCTACGACAAAACCCCCGTTGCCTACGTTGTGAGTGACATCTCCCGAATGCTGGTTAAAGACATCAAATACAGGGCGCGTATAGTATCTATTCACCAGCACTTCAATTTCATGCATCTTGTCATAGATCGCATAATTGTAAGAACCCATGTTATTGCGGCTGATTGAATATCCTTTGCCCATGATGTATTGATCCCATCCACCAAGGTATTTCCAAACTTGATAGTATGCGCCAAGGTATCTTTCATCCGACCAATCGCCATTGTATCCATAGCCAAAATACGCCGTAAGGAAAACCTTGTCGCGCGCCTCTTCCGATGGCCAATTATATGCATATGGGTCCGTCGTGGTGTATACGATCCCGTCTCCCGTATCAACAGGAGGGTCAATGCAATACGCAACCATGCCTCCAACATTGAAGCGTGGTGCGGCAGTAATTCTTCCACCGCCGACAAGCTTATAGATGTAGTCTCCATTCACGCTGTTGATGCATGGGTCAAAGCGAAGCGTAGCTTTTTCCCACAATACATACGCCTGCACTTGCGTCACATTTAAGCAAATGTTGACCAATACCGCCAACGCAAGCAGAATACTGCGCACTCTCTTAAAGAAATTCATCATTCAAACCTCCTTTTTCTTCTCGATCTATATGTGACAGTCATTAAATCTCTTGCTATTCGTTCATATAAACACCTCCCGTCATTGCACAAAAAAACGCGCAAGCTTCCACTTGCGCGTTTTTCTGCTCTATTTGATTTTATGCGCTATTCAATCAGATGGCTTCCAAGCCACCCACTGATGCGCATTTTAATAATACTCCTCCCAAAAACGACTGTCAAATACAATTTTCCGCCAAGCCAAGAATTTCGAATGACCTATCCTCCAACAATCAGTATCAAGATGGCTATTTAAGCTTTGTGTTCTTCATCTCTTTCAGCTTCATATCAAACTCCATATAACTGCTTCTATAGTTTTGTAGAAACACATTTGCATCCTTGATGAGTTCAGCCCGCGACCATGCAGCTGACCAATTCGTTGCTTAAGATTCTCGTTTTCCCTTTGAAGCCGCTCGCACTCCTCGTGGTAATCGATGTTCCTCACGCGCAACCTGACTCTTCTGTCGTTTTGTGCGAGGAGCTTTCTTTTCTTTGTCCCAATAGCTTGTGTCAAGATGCGCATACACATTTCCGTTTTTGTCTTTTGCTTTGACAATTGTAGGCACATAATCCTCTATATATTGTATGTATTATAAAATTTAATACTTAATAGTCATGTTTAACGTCATGAATATGTTTGTACCAAAAAAAGAAGACATGCCTCCCAACATGTCTTCGCAAGCATAGGACATCACGCAACGGATAGTAGAAGGAAAATGCATTGGCAACATTTATTGGATTTCGTTAAAAACTGGGAAGTGTTCAACGAAGATCGAGCAAACAGCTCAATGGGAGAGTCGCTACACAATGTCCTTGAATCAATCAATGTGAATGCAGCGCCGTAAACAATCAGTTCTTTATTGTTGAGATAAAACCGCATGGACAAGACCTCTGATCAAAACTAGGAGGAATCGGTAAACTTGACCTACATGCGATTGTCGAAGCTTGATGCCTCCGACACCGCATTGTCTTCCTGAAGAAGACATCTTCATTCTTATATTTACGTCAACCACTTTCAACAAAATCCATGGCTCAAAGACCCAAAACACCCCTAAAAATGATCATTTTCCAAAACGATTGGGGATTTCTGAAAATTTCAGCACACTGTGCGCAATGATTTTGAGCGCGCTAGCACTCCTTGGCGCGCCTGAACAGGAATTTCTCTGTGCGGGTGGCTTGATCCGTGATAAACATTTAATGAAGTGGGATGCATTTCCAGAAGTCATCTACAAGCAAAATCCGATTATCGATTCAATTCCAAGCATACAACCGAATCCCTGCAGCGGGGGCTGCATCTCTGCTTCAAGACAGCACAATCCATCTTGAAAGCCCCCTTCAAAGAATGACTGCAAATAGAAAAAATGCCGAACATAAACCCGCGTGCATCCATGACCCTTTTGTGATAGGCTTCGTATCCTGCGTATTTTTTCAAGCCACTCGAACCTGCCTTCATTCGATGACTCTGCCACGGAATCCTTCATCTACCCGCACGTTTGACACAGGATATAAAGTATCGCCATCAAAAAGACGTTTTCTTTCCCCATAGACACTCTTTCATCAGGCTACCCGCAAGGCAAGAGAATCATTGGTAACTCAAACCAGCTTTTATTCATGAAAATGATTTTTAAACGAAGAGATTGCAATCACGCCTTATATACTCAGAAGCGAAGTATACGGAAGCCCTGTAGAAATCTCTTTCAGCTATATGACCGCTCCAGTAAATCTTGTCCGAAGCATGTGATCCATGTGTAAGTAGGATAAAGACAAAAAAACAGATCCTAAGATCTGTTTAATCTGTAGTGCGGATAACAGGATTCGAACCTGCACACCCCTCGGCACTGACACCTGAAATCAGCGCGTCTACCAGTTCCGCCATATCCGCATCAACAATTACTATTATACTCCATTTTGTTTATTTGTCTAGTAGTATTTTCTTTGCTTCTAAAATTTTTTCTTCCGTCAAACCTTCCCATATGTCGGTGACCACTTGATAACGCGCCAATTGCGTCATATCGATATCGTCAATCACAACAAAGCCTGTAAAATCTAAATGTTTCTTCAAGTAGTTATAGATTTGCTCCTGGCGCGAATGAAAATCCTCCTCCGTCGTACCAACAACTTTCACGCGCTCATCCAACCCCGCCTCGCGCAGGTATTGCGTGCAATACTCCACACCAGAATAGCGCCATGAACTAGAGATGACGACATCAATGTCAAATTCCAGGCATAAATCGCTTAAGCGCCGCACGCATTTCTTATCCGCAAATTCAAAATATTTGCTCTTCATCAACGCTTCGTATTCAGGCGTACCCTCTTTATAGAAAATATTGATCACCCCGTCAAAATCAAGAAACATGTAAATCTTCTTTTTTCCCAAGATTTTGTTTTTCTTCATGATCCATTGTAGATACGCATGCGCGCAAAGCCACTCTTTTTCATTCATCGCCATGTTCTTTTCTCCTTTCCACCATCATTTCAATAACACGCGCCACCATGGCTAACACTTCGACCCCAACTGGTACAACCATGATTCCTGGAACTAAGGCGAACACACTATGATGGTCAAATCCAACCATTGCAAAATCGGGAAAAGCCACATATACCGCAAAGATGCCCAAGGCCATTAAGACGATCACTCCTAGCCTGAGCCATGTAAGAGGACGATATACCCGACAAAGGGTATACAGATAGACAATCGCCGCTAAACCTTGGAAAACACCGCTGTATACGTCTTCATCAAGATGGTATTTCACGCGCGCGAGTATTGCCGCATGGGCAAGAAACGCAATCATGAATCCTGAAGGAGCGCTTTTCTCCAATACCGCTCGAATAAAATTCCCGGAAGGTTTCTCAAAGGTTGGTTCCACCTGTAGGATAAACGTTGGAATACCAACACAGAATACACTAAGAATCGTCAGATGAATCGGCAAGAAGGGATATTCCCGCAATGTCACGCATACATAGACGCTCAACAAGATGGAGAACAATGTTTTGACAAGATACATTGACGCAGCGCGCAAAATGTTATTGATAACCCTTCTTCCTTCGTTGACGATCATTGGAACCACCGCAAAATCATTGCCCATGAGAACAATGTTTGCGCTGTTCTTTGCGGCGGGTGTGGCTGCCTCTAGAGAAACCGAAACAGCCGCTTCTTTCAATGCAGGGACATCATTTACCCCATCTCCCGTCATCGCAACGACATGTCCCTCTTCTTGCAAAGAACGCACGAGTTCTTTTTTCTCCATGGGCATCACTCTGCCAAAAACGGTGAATCTTTGCGCCATGTCCCGCAATGGCATTTCTTTTTTTGAGACATCAATATAATCTGCGGCTCCTGGTATGCCTGCTTGTAAAGCAAGCGCGGAAACCGTGGCCGCATCATCGCCGGAAATCACCTTGACGCATATGTTTTCCTGCAAAAAATACGACACCATTTCCTTTGCGTTGTCCCGCAAGACATCGCGCAAGACAAATAGCGCGCAAGACTCCATATTTTCTGGCAGCACTGCTTGATGAATAGAATCGTCTTGGGTTCGCGCCAAAACCATCACGCGTAAGCCTTTTTTCACACAGGATTCAATATATTCAGATGCTTCCTCGCAACCATGCGGAAATAACACCGAAACAGCCCCAATATAAATCGATCCTTTGCCTCTCACACTGAACGCTGCATACTTTCTCGCGCTAGAAAACGGATAATACCCAATGACTTCATCCTGCGTTGCACCGCCAAAACGCTTCTTAAATGCATCGTATGTTGCGTTTCCACGCTTAGAAAGAGAAACATACGTCTTCATGAGATTCTCTATTTCCGCCAGCGATGCTCCATTCAATGGATATACCTCCGCAACTTCCATCTCGCCTTTCGTCAAGGTTCCGGTCTTATCAATGCAAACAGTATCAATGCGCGCTAGCGCCTCAATCGAATACATATCTTGGACAAGCACATCCTTACGCGACAGTCGTATGCGTGCGGCTGTCAGCGCAAGGGATGTCAAGACAACCAAGCCTTCTGGAATCATTCCCACGAGCGCCGCAACAACTTTCAAGTCAGCGTTGATCCAGTCTAATCCAACAAAATATCTCTGCACATAATACAAGGCCATTCCCACAGGAATGATCATGACAGACACAATCCGCAAAAGCTTGTCCAAGTCATCTTTCAGATGAGACTTGGCAACCTTGAATCTCGCCGCTTCTTCCATGATTCTTGCGGCCACAGTCTCATCGCTGATTCGAATTACTTTCGCTAGTCCATCACCGCTAGCAATAGATGTTCCAGCATAGATCCTGTCGCCGCGCACCTTCTCGCAATACTCCGATTCACCCGTTAATATGCTTTCATCCGTCTCGACATACCCAGATAAAAGTTCACAATCCATGCGCGGCTGACTGCCCATGCGCAACGCAATGAGATCTCCCTCAACGATTTCATCATCGCCAAGCAAAACCCATTCTCCATCGCGCATAACCTCAGTCTTCCCTTCCGCAATAATGGACATGCGATCCAAGATAGTCTTGGCGCGAACCTCTTGCACGATTCCTATAAATGCATTGAACAAAACTGTATTCATGAACAAAGCGTTCTCTATATGCCCCGTAGCAATCACCAGCAAAAATAGTCCCGCATTCACAAAATTAAAGAATGTCAAAACATTCGCGCGCAGGATGTCTCGGTATGAACGGGTCGTTTGGCGCCGAATCTTGATATCTTTGGAAAGCAGGAGTTTTTCCCGCGCCTGCTTTGAAGTCAATCCATGATACATATTGTCAATGGCCAAGGATCATTCCTGCCAATCTCTTTTTCAAGTCAACGCCACTACGTGAAATATCACAAGCCTCGCAAGCAAAAAGAATGCCATTGCCTATATCAACCCCAGATTCCCTTGCGCACACATACGCGCCAACAAATGTCCACAGTGACATCGTATCCCTGTAAGGTACCATCCTAGACTCATTCCCATCAAACCAAACAACACCTTCATTTTGCCGAAGCAAAAGAACATCGTTCCCAGTAAAGGCATGAATATGCTCCAACGGATAATCCTGTGCATATTCCCGTGCGTCCGATTCAGATAAAACCATCACTGGCTTTAAATCAGCTAACCGTTCAAGCGCATCATCGGAAACTTCGATGAATCTTTCGCCATGGAAAAAGTAAACAGGCTTGCCTAGATCTTCGATAGCCGCAAGCACTTCCTCACCATCATCATACGCAAGCACCTCAGAAGAAACAATGACGCAATACACTTCCTCAGGATCGATATCCTGCATATCCGCATAGGAGAAAGAATACTCACAACCTGGATTTATAAAGGCAGTCGATGACCCTTTCTCATCCGTTAACTCATACATGCAACCCGCAAGCTCATTGCTTTGCGCGTAAACTTTAATTCCTATTTTTTCCAGTTCCCCAGACACATAGTCGCCATATACCCCGCTTCCCACAGGACACATCAAAACATAGGGGAATGCAAGCAAATGCGGTATCCTTACAGCTTCATATCCACATCCACCAACCAAGCTTTCCGAACGAATTACATCAATATCGTTATTAAAAGAAGGAATTTCCTTCACAACCGCGCGCACCGTCATATGAATTGGCGCAATGATCACTATTTTTTTCATATCCCTATTATAACAAAAAGAAAAGCCTAGATTTCTCTAGGCTTTCAGGTGGTCCCAGGCAGAATTGAACTGCCGACACATGGATTTTCAGTCCATTGCTCTACCAACTGAGCTACAGGACCATTTGGTTGCGAGGGGAGGATTTGAACCTCCGGCCTCCGGGTTATGGGCCCGACGAGCTACCAGGCTGCTCTACCTCGCGATAATTTGGTGGCGGAGGAACAGGGATTCGAACCCTGGCGCCGCTTTCACGACCTACCGGTTTTCAAGACCGGACCCTTCAACCACTTGGGTATTCCTCCA
>OMYM01000083.1 GCA_900315225.1 uncultured Erysipelotrichaceae bacterium
CGAGAGGCGTGGCTTGGTTCAGTGATGTGAGACGCTTTGTGACTACCGCCCAGAGATTTGGTCATACAAAGGAAGACACCACCGAGAATCTTGCAATGGATTTTAAGTTGAGTGAAGAAGAAGCCAAGGAAATGGTTGAGAAGTACTGGAATCCGGATGCGGATGCATCACCAGGGGAGGGTGGTCTGGCTTTCAATGCCTGAGGCAATTGGGGTGCCTGACTCCATGCGTTATTTCAATCTTCCTATGAGCAGTGTTATACTTGGACGAACAAAGAGGTAGAATCCTGCATTCTCTGCCTACAGTTATATGCGTAATTCTACATACTTTCGCCTCTGAATATAAAGAACTGTTGAGAGGAATATCGCTATGTGCAAAGCCTGCGAAAGCAGGCTTTTTTTTGTATGTCAAGAATACTAGAGGAAGCTGAAAGCTTCTGAGACAAATAATTTATTTCTTCCGTTGTATCTTATAGGCGGATACATTGGAGGGTGTGACGTGGATTTGTTAGAAAAGCTTGTTAAATTTGGAGATAGGACAGCTATTGTGAGTGAAGAAGGGAAATTGACTTATGCTGAGTTATATGAGGAAGCTTTGGCGGTTTCTGAAGCACTGAAGAAACAAGGCAAAGGTGCTGTTCTTGTCTATGGCAGAAAGAGAATTGACGCTATAGTGGCAATTATGGCGTGCCTGATAGCGCATAGACCGTATATTCCAGTCGATGCATCATGTCCTGGAAACAGAATAAAAGCCATCATTAAACAGGCAAAGCCTACATTGTGCATATGCGAGGATTCGTTTCCGTATGATCTTTCCCATGCCGGGCTAGATGATATTTCATTGGTGGCACCAGATGATGCCTGTGAGTCGGATGTGGCCTATATGATTTTTACATCTGGATCCACGGGTGTTCCAAAAGGAGTCATGGTCACACGGGATAATCTGGCTAATTTCATTAGCTGGATATCTTCGCTTCCTGCCCTTGGATATGAATATGTTCATGTGCTGAATCAAGCATCCTTTGCTTTCGATCTTTCAGTCGCAGACATCTACTATTCTATAACAAATGGTCATACGCTACATTTGTTAACGAAGGAATATCCTGCATTGTACGAAGAATTGAAAGAGATCGAGGTCATGTTCATTACCCCTTCCTTTGCCAAGCTGCTATTGACAGATAGTGCATTCTGCGGGAAGAACTATCCTTGCTTGAAAACGATTGTGTTCTGTGGCGAATCATTGTCTCCTGGCATGGTCAGGAAGTTGTTGTCACGCTTTGATATTCAGGTTGTCAATGCGTATGGTCCTACGGAAGCCTGTTGCATGGTTTCAGCCTCTTCAATCAGCTGTGACATGACAGAAGCAGATATTCTTCCTTGCGGTGATCTTTCGACAGCTGCCGTTGATATTCGTATTGAGGATGGGGAAATTGTCTTGGCAGGAAAGAGTGTAGCGAAAGGGTATATTCATGGCGAAAGGTTCAATGGTGTATATCGTACAGGTGACTTGGGGAGAATCGAGAATGGAAAGTTGTATTGCCTTGGAAGGAAAGATAGGCAGATAAAGTACAAAGGGTATCGCATTGAACTGGATGAGATTGAGGCAGTCATGTCTCGAATTGAGGAAATATCAGATTGTTGTGTCATGGCAAGCAAAGACAACCATGGGGTTGTAAAGAGGATACACGCCTATGTTGTTACGTCTTTATCAAGTGAAGAGTTGATCCAGTTGCTGGAACAAATTCTTCCAGCGTATATGGTTCCCATCATTCACATTTGTGATTGCTTGCCGAGAAACGAGAATGATAAGGTAGATAGAAAGGCTTTGGAGAATAAATGAATATTACGGAATTGTTATATGATGTCACGGAAGATGAACGTGTATTTGATCTGGAATGCGAACTGATTGATAGTGGGATTCTTGATTCCCTTGCGATGATTCGATTGGTGGAAGAGCTGGAAGACAATGGATACGAACTGGTACTGACCAGGATTGACAAGAAATGCTTGTCTACGCCTGCTTCTATTAAGGGAATGATTGAGGAAAGGATGTAATGTATGACGACAACACGCATGTTATTCTGTGAAATATCACCGTTAACGTACAATATCTCCTATCAAAAGGAAATCATGAAGCGCAGGATCTATAACTTGCTTCACCGTGTTTCCTATGCGGAAGATATGTCTTTGGATCTTCTGCCGGTCATTGTAAAAAGCCATGCGTCGATTCTGATGCGACGGCTTCATGGCGTTGACATGCTTCTACAGGAGAACAAGAAGACCAACATCACCCTTGCCTGCCAGCATATCAACAAGATTGTCATTCACCCAGGGGAAACATTCTCTTTCTGGCATCTTGTTGGAAGTGTCTCGAAAAAGAAGGGATATATGGATGGTCTTGTCATCACAAGCAAGAAAGAGACTGGGGCAGGACCTGGCGGAGGCTTGTGCCAGTTGGCGAATATGATTCATTGGCTTGTGTTAAACAGTCCAATGACCGTCAC
>OMYM01000203.1 GCA_900315225.1 uncultured Erysipelotrichaceae bacterium
GCTTGGGGATGGACGATTGATCCGAAGGGATTGCGTTATTACCTGGAAACAGTCTATGACAGATATCAGATTCCTCTGATGATCGTTGAAAATGGTCTTGGTGCTGTCGATGAAAGAAGTGAAGATGGAAAGTTCCATGATGACTACAGAATCGACTATATGCGCAAGCATATTGAGCAGATGGCGATTGCGATTGAGCATGGCGTTGATCTGATGGGCTACACGATGTGGGGATGCATTGACCTTGTCTCTGCTTCTACAGGTGAAATGAAGAAGAGATATGGCTTCATCTATGTCGATAAGGACAATGATGGCAATGGTGACCTGCACAGAGAAAGAAAAGACAGCTTCTACTGGTACAAGAAGGTTTGTGAAACCAACGGTGAAGAGCTGTAATTGAAATGGTCTGGAATGTCTTCCAGACCATTTTCTTAGATATCTAGTGCTGCGTGATAGCCCCAATAGACAGCATTTGTGATCGTTGATACGCGTGAAGCATCGCCAATGACCCTGACAAAAGGAGCAGAGCCATTGAGTTGTTCAACGACATCACTGCGTGATCTTTGCCCAAGGGCACAGATCACGGTATCGCCTGGGATCAAGACCTCATTGCCATTGTTGTCAACGCAAAGAACGCCTTCATTTGTCACCTTGAGTCCTTTGTGGTTGGTGTGTACCGTAGCGTATTTGTTGATTTCCGCCATGAGAAGAGGTCGATGTCTCACATTTGCATCAGGTGCCAGGGTGTCTCGCATTTCCACAATGTGTACCTTCTTGCCTTCCATGCCAAGATGAACAGCACATTCGCATCCTGCCAAACCTCCACCAAAGACAACCACTTCATTTCCTACCTTTTCTTTCTCAAGGTAGTAGTTGTTTACGACAATGACATTGTTTCCATCAAGACCAGGGATTGGGGGAACGAGCGGGGTTGAACCTACTGCTACAATGAGGGCATCGGGTGCTTCTTCTTCCACGTATTCACGGGTTACCTCGGTATTCATTCTGAATTCTACGCCTGCTTCTCTTGCCATCTTTTCATATGTTCCAGCAAGCAGGTACATTTCGTACTTGAATGGAAGTGCTTGTTCGCTCTTGAGGATTCCGCCGCATTTGTCTTCTTTCTCGCATAGGATGACTTGGTGTCCTCTTTTAGCGGCAGTATATGCCGCATAGAGTCCACCTGGTCCTCCACCTGCGATGAGAACCTTCTTCTTGTTTGGGGAGGGGTAGATGATGTCTCCTTCGTCTTCTCTGCCGATGATTGGATTGACGGTGCATCTTCTTGTTGAAGTTGCGGCTCTTTCTGCCATGCATGTAAAGCATCGCAAGCATCTGACAATGTCTTCATCTTTGTTTGCCATGATCTTGTTTGGCAGGAAGGGATCTGCCAACAAGGCTCTTCCCATGTACACGATATCTGCCTTGCCTGATGAGATGATTTCTTCCATTTGGGCTGGGTCGTTGAGTCCACCGATGGTTGCGACTGGCTTGGATACATGTTTCTTGATCTCTGCCGCAAGAAATACATTTCTGCCATGGTCTTGGAACATGGATGGATGGGTAATGCCAAAGGTTTTTTGGTATGTTCCAGCGGAAACATGAATCAGGTCTACATATGGTTCAATCATTTGAGCGATTTTTACGCCTTCCTCTATGTCGTATCCATCTTCCACGAACTCTGCACCACTCATTCTGAATTCAATCGGGAAAAGGGGTCCTATTGCCTCTCTGACGGACTTGAGAACCTCTATCGCAAACCTGCATCTGTTTTCCAATGTTCCACCGTATTCATCTTCTCTCTTGTTGAAGAGGGGTGAGAGGAATTGGTTGATTAACCAGCCATGTCCTCCATGGATCATTAACATTTCAAAGCCTGCTCTTTTCGCAAGAGATGCTACATGTCCATAGGACGCAACAATCTCATCGATCATATCTTTGGTCAATGCCTTTGCCTGGACACCATCTGCTCTCACTGTTTCGGATGGTCCCCATTGTGCCATGGATTTTTGTTTTGTCTTATCGGTCATGTATGTACCGGCAAACATGCCAGAGTGGGATAGCTCCAAACTAGGGATGGCTCCATGTCTTCTTATAGCATCTGCCGCATATGTGGCAGATGCCAAGGAATTCAGGATGGATTCATCCAAGTGATAGGCATGGGATCCATCTGTTGCAGGGTGTACCATGAGTTCCGAGATGGTGACTGCACCAGCGCCTCCCTTTGCCCTGAGTTCATAGAATGCCTTGGATTTTGGACCAATGCACCCATCGTTGGTGATGTCTGTACCACCCATGGGGGCAGAGAACATTCTGTTTCTGAAAGTTGTCCTGCCAAGGGTAATTGGCTTACATAGGTTAGGGTATTTGTACTCCATAATGTCTTCCTCCGT
Source organism: uncultured Erysipelotrichaceae bacterium (assembly GCA_900315225.1). Classification (GTDB taxonomy): domain Bacteria; phylum Bacillota_I; class Bacilli_A; order Erysipelotrichales; family Erysipelotrichaceae; genus Bulleidia. The sequence continues at coordinate 2,394 of OMYM01000203.1, forward strand.
TTTCTATAGTATACCAAGAAAGGCCATGCATTGCATGGCCTAAAATAATTACAGGTTCTTTTCTGCGCGCAATGCGTTGAGGTCTTTTTCAAGGTTGAAGAACAACAGCATCATTACGAAGATAATGGCACAGACGATCATTGGGATGTAGTTGTACATGAACTTGATGGCTGTTACCACACTCTCTGGTTGAGGAAGTCCCTGGGCATCTAGAGTTGGGTCAAATCCAGCGCCCGCCATGACCCAGCCAAAGATGGCCTGGCCAAGACCTAGGCCTAGCTTTTGGGCTGCGGATGTACCGGCATTTCCCATGCCCACAGCATCAACACCTGTCTTCAATGTGCCATAGGTAATCGCATCAGCGACCATTCCCATTGCCATGCCTCCCGACATGCCAAGACCAATTCCCTTTAATGCATTGCATGCAATCATGAGAACCTTGGAATTGTCCACAAAGCTAAAGCCAAGGAAGCCAAGTGTCAAACACAACATACCTGCGGTGTAGATTGGACGCTTGCCAAACTTCTTCATGAAGAACGGTGTCGCAAACATAATCGCAAATTGGGCGATGGAGATCGAATTATTCATCCAACCGATCTGTCCCATGTCACCAAAGATGTAGATTGCGTAGTATACGCCTCCGATGGAGTAGAAGATGATGACAAAGAAGATTGCTAGCATAGCAAAGAATAACATGACCCAGTACTTGTTTGTGAGTAGTGCCTTGACAGCTACCATTGCTGGGACTTTTGGAGTGTCTTCAACAGCTTTCTTTTCTTCGTTGTTTTCATCGGTGACTCTTTCCTTTGTGAATATGACGGTAACAAAGGAAGCGATGACCATCAGAATGCATAGTGTTGTCATTGTCAAGGTGAATGCTTTCTGGGTCCTGTAGTTCTCGGCATTGCCTGCGAAGAATATTAACATGCCCGTAAACACAGCATTAACAAACACGTTGCCCAATGTCTGGAAGATCTGTTGGATATTCCCAAGGAAGCCTCTTTCATAGGCGTTCTTGGTCAAGAGCGAGATCAAGGAATAGTATGGAACTTGCATCGCTGTCAAGAATACCGTATTAACAAGATTGTACATGATAAACACATATACGTATTTCATGGCCGATGGCAAGAATGAAGGAACACAGAATAGCAACACTGTCGCAATGCCAAAGGGAATGCACATCCGCATCAGCCAAGGTCTTGCCTTTCCCATTGGTGACTTGGTATTGTCCACAAGTCTGCCAACGATCAAGTCGGAAACGCCGTCGAACACCTTGGATACGGCGATCAGCGTGGAGATGATCGCCGCATCAAGGAATGCTACGTTTGTAAAGTATACGCTCAGGAATGTGCCAATGATGCCATTGATCATGTTCCAGCCAAAAGCGCCACAGGCATATCCAATTCTTTCATTCCATCCCAATGTCTTTTCAGGATCGTTGTGATTCGTTGCTAAAGATAACATAGTTTTTCTCCCTTTTCCTTTTACAGTTATTAGTCTACCAATGAAAGCGTTCGCATACTATCGTTATTTTGCTTATTTTGTCTTTTTGTTGCCTCATTATGGAATAAGAAATACCGGTCAGGTATTCCTGACCGGTATTTCTTATTCCTCGTAGAATCGATAGTCTTTCCAGACATTCATCAGTTCGCTACGATCAAGTATCTCTGTTCGTGTCTCACGGTCGTAGATTCTGACAGGGGATTTTGTTCCTGTAAAGTGATCCCATTCGTTGTTTGGGTTTCCTGTCTTGATGAAAGATACCCAATCACCATGCATGTCATTAACGATTCCGTTGAATACTTTTTCTGGTTCACCATCAAAAGCAAATATGGAAAATGGATGGTTTGGTTTCACAAAGACAGCCGGAAGCTCGAAGGCATGGGATGCCTTCATTCCCGTCATATCGCCTGACTTTGTGATGAGTTCATATCGGTACATCCAAACATCATCTATGTATTTCTTTTGCGCTAGCGCCACTTTAATAGCCGGCATTTCGAAAGCGTAGTCTGTCGCAAAGCGGATGAATGGATCACCGCCTATATTTCTCTCATCTGTGTTATGATTCGTTCCTGATACATGATAGAAGTTGACAATATCCGCCAACATTGCCTCATTGCCATTCTTTTCCATCATCTCGGATATCATTGTCCAGTTGTTGGGGAATCCTGTGTTTTCTGGATGAACGAACATTGTTCCTTCATGCATGTTTGTTCCTATGATGAGCCTGATGCCCTGTGCTGAGCCGTTTCTGATCGCATCAATGGGTCGAATGGGCATCAGGTCATCCTGGACGGGACCAGGCAGGAACATGCCTGGATTCTTGTACTGGTGCATCTTCTGCACATATTCATGACCCATCAAGAACATCTTTGGATCTAACTGTTTCAACAAGCCAAGGTCTTTTTCTGTCCAATGCATGCCTTGTAAGAACAAGTCAATGTTCTCCCTGGCTGTTTCGTGTGTCATCATGCAGTTGGGAAGACCAGATTGGGCAATTGCTTGTTGGAATGTTCCCTTGGCTCTGGGGCACGCTAACATGTTCACCACGGATGCACCACCAGCAGATTCACCACCAATCGTGATCTGATCGGGGTTTCCACCAAACGCCGAAATATTGTCATGGATCCAGTTCAGCGCCAAGATCTGATCGCTCAAGCCACAGTTAGAGTCAAAGTCCTCGCAGCCAGGATATGTTGTAAAGTCATAGAATCCAAGGATATTTGTCCGATAGTTGAATGAAACAAACACAATGCCATCCTTGACAAATGCTTCTCCTCTGTACATTTCATCAGAGCTATATCCTGTGTTATATCCACCGCCATAGATCCACACATACACTGGAAGGTTATCCCCTTCCAGTGGTCTTTGGATGTTTACGGTCAAGCAATCTTCATCTCCCATGACCATTCCATGGTTGTATTGTATTGGTGCATTGCCATATTCCTTGGCATCAAAGACACCTTCCATCTTTTCCTTCAGGACACTTCTCTTGAACCTTCTTTCTTTGATTGGTGCCTCGGCGTATGGAATGCCTAGCCATTCCAATCTTCCTTCTCTCTCGTATCCCTGAACCTTTCCTACGTTTGTCTCAACAATCAAGTCTTTCATTCCCTTTTTCCTCTCATTTCAAGCCTAACAGCTTTCCTGCCGCATATAGATCCACTTGGCTTCCTGTCATCTCTTGGATGGCAAATGCCCTCTTCCTAGGCGTGCAACCATCCTCTGGATCGGTAAACAAACCGAAGTATACTTCCGTCAACCCACCAATCTGATTATCTTCAATGCCTGCTCTCTTAAGCATTGCATTCTCATTCAACAATCTAAAGTTATGTAATGTCCTGACATATGGCATCTCATTAGCATACCTTAAAATCTTCTTGGTGTATAGTGCATATCTTTCTTCCCATGCGGGATTTCCAACATCCGTAAAACCCGTCTCCGTTAACAAGACTTGTTTATGTCCATCCCCATATTTCCGCATGACCCTATAGGCCGCATCATTGTAGTCACGCCATAATGTATCTGGTTCTTCCACATCCAGAAACAGATCCCTGTCCGATACTTCCCTAGTGGTAAACACGTATGGATGCCATGCGACATAATCGAAATAATCATCTGTATTGCTAGACCAATAGTCCCCTGACTTGATACGCATGTATACTTGATCCAACGCCCAGGCAACCCCATACATCACAGGCAAGAAATCAGGCATTCCCCCGCCTAAGGCAGGCGTAGAGAGAGCAGGAGAGAACGAAGCAACCTTTGCGTTAGGATTTCCTTTCCTGATTCCCTTGGCACTGAAATACATCATATCCACAGCAATGTCATATTTCTCATCAGGTGTAAATGGATGTGACATATCGCTATCCAAGAATCCAATCGGATACAAGAATGCATTTAAGTTCCATTCATTCCCCACTTCCCAGATATCCACTTCAGGAAAGGCATGTGCCATTGTCTGCCATGATCTTTCCAACATATGCAATGTTTGCATATATGCACTTCCCTCCGTGAGATCCCTATTAGGCATTGCATGTCCCTTAGTCTGTCTGGATCCAGGAGGAAGAAACCACTCATGGCTCATGCCCGTCACTTCTATATCTAGCTCTTTGGCTCTTAACAAGAGTCTTTTATGTTGTTCAAACGCTTTCTCATTGATTGTATCAGGATCAATGAGAACATCTGTCAGGTGCATCCAAGAACGATAGGCATTGCACCCGAGAGCCTTGATGACATCCATGCCTTTTTCAGCCTTGATCCCTTGGTCATTCTCTCTTTGAACCAACGGTTCACCAACGCCAAACAGCCTCTCTTTCATTCCGTTACCTCATAGAAGTAAATCCAAAGCCCATCTTCTTCATCCACTCCTTCGCCAACAAAGCGATTCGCATGAAGATACTTCGCCAATGCCTTGGAATCCGTCAAGAACGTAGGAACGGTATGAAACGGCATGGTCTTAGTCGCATCATCGAACCATCCATTGTTCTCAACATATATGTGGCAATCTTCCCCTGTATGATCCTTTCCCGTGAGCATATACCGAGCAGACATATGTCTTACCCCAGCCATGTTTACAACCTGTGTATCCACCCCGCAAGGCTCCACTATGCCATTGAATATCTGTGACTTCACATATCCCTTGAACGGAATCATCAGCACCTCTCCATCAATCCCCTTGAGGTTCACTGCTGGTCCATTCGCTTCTATCTTAATGCTTAACGCTAATTTCTTTTCCATGCCCGTATCCTCTTTCTTTATATGCATAGTATACTACTCATAAAGGCATGTTAATATCCTTTTATTGCTATATTTGTTACAATGTTGCGACAAAAGAGGTATAATACCCTCATGAAAGAGTATATGATCGAAACCGTATGCAATATCACCCATGTGGATATTGTCCTGGAAACCCACGAAAACACCCTAAAGCCATTCTTCATCGACACCGAGCAAAGCCCCCTTGTTCATTCGGATGCTTTGCGAAGCGTCATCCGAATGAACATAGAAACCAACGATGGCATCTGTTTCCTGATTGACCCAGATGAATTCTACTATGCTGGTCTACAATGTAGCGAAGGCTATGTCTACATTGGTCCCATGAGCGACAAGAAACACACTACCGTCCAATGTAGAAAGATGTTGAAAAGAGTTGGCATTGATGCCAAGGAACCCCGTCAATTCCATGACATGACCCTTCCTGAGATGCGTGATATCATCCTTCTCATTAACACCTTACTTGACAACCCTGACATCGAAAAGACCGATATCCCACTCTTCAAAGAGATCGAAATAGAGTATAAGGCGCAAGAAGACGCTGAAAAACTCCAATTCCGTGTCCACGAAGAAGAAGCCGATGAAGCAAACGCCTACCGCCATGGATACAAGGAGGAACAAGAATTGATGTTGGCGGTAAAAGAAGGACGTACAAAGGACGCTATTCGCTTATGTGAATCCATGGATAGAGACGAAGGACGACTATCCAACAATGATTTCAACCACCGACGATACATCGCCATCATAGGCATATCCCTGTGTTCCCGTGCCGCCATAGAAGGCGGTCTATCGCCTTCTATGGCATACAAACTCTCTGGCTACTACATACAGAAATGTGATAATGCGACAAGCAACTCCCATCTACTGTATTTACGAAACCATGCGATTGAAGATATCACAAGCCAAGTCCACAACGTTCAAAAACAAACCCATGGCTCCAACTATGTAGCCCAATGTAAAAACTACATCCAGAAACACTACCGTGAAAAGATATCATTAGACGAAATGTCCGAAGCACTCCTCATCAGCCCCTCCCATCTTTCCCGTACATTCAAGAAAGAAACAGGCATAAACATCCAAGACTACATCAATCAAGTAAGAATTGAACGCGCCCAACAATTACTATGCTTCTCCAGCTACACCCTTGCGGAAATAGCAGAATACGTCCACTTCCCCAGCCAAAGCTACTTTGGCAAAGTATTCAAACAATTCAAAGGAATGTCCCCCAAGCAATTCCGTGATCGCTTCAAGACAGACGAAATCAACACTTAAAACAATGTATGTAGTAAAAGGAAGCTGCACAGAAGATATACCAGCATCATCAAGCTACGAAAAAAGTCGATAGAAACCGACTTAATTAACCAAAGAATTCCACCTAATTGTGCCTCTGAGCATAGACAATGCCTTCGTACAA
>OMYM01000201.1 GCA_900315225.1 uncultured Erysipelotrichaceae bacterium
GCGACAATTGGTTCGTTAGCGCAGACAGTGAAGCCGTTAGAAATATATACGCCAGAGCTGCGGGACAATGGCCTGCTCATCAGCAAGGATTGGAGGAAATGACGGATGAAGTTTACGGAAATGGGACAAGAAAACGGAAAGACCTTGATGCTTTTGCCAGGGACGGCTTGCGATTATCAGACAAACTTCGCAACGGTGCTTGATACATTGGAAAAGAAATATCATTTGATATGCGTCAACTACGATGGCTTTGATGGAGACGATACCATTTTTTCCGATATGATTACGGTCACGGAGAAGATTGAAAAGTATATCGAAGAAAAACACGGAGGTCGCCTGGATGGCGCAATTGGCTCCTCTTTGGGCAGCAGTTTCGTGGGACAGCTGATCCAACGGGAAAACATCCATATTGATCACGGAATTTTTGGAAGCCCGGATCTTGACCAGAGCGGGAGAATCAGCGCCTGGCTACAGTCGAAGCTGGTGGTGCCACTTCTGACAAGCTTTACAAAGAACGAGAAAAAGAAGGCAAAAACCAGAGAAAAGCTTAAGAGCTTTTTTGAAATGAATGATGAGACGGCAGATAGGTTCATGGAGTGTTTTGCAAAATTCAATTCAGAGTCCATCAAAAACGAGTATTACACAGACCTGCTTACCTGGCTGAGGGATGACATCCATGTGGAACACACCAAGGTGCATTTCATCTACGCGAAGAAGATGGGGGAAAAGTACCTGAAGCGATATAAAAGATATTTCCGTGATCCAGATATCCGGGAGTTTGATATGCAACATGAACAATGGCTTTTCGGCGGTGAGCAATATACCATGCCAGTGCTGAAGGTGATCGATGAGTTTATGGAAATGCCGGTAGATTGATGAGCAATAGAATGCGCTGGACTGGATAGAGGCTTTAACATGAATATCAGGGTCATATTGATCGAAATGGTTGTCTTTGCGGCAATCTTTACAGCGATTGTTTTTATCATTTACGATGGCGATAAAAAGCACAGTGCGGCGGGTATTCACAACTATCCGCCTGACATTCAGGAGGAATATTTCAAGACACACGAGAGGCTTGACGTGAGTTATAAAGCCAAAAATGTGATCCTGACAAAAGGTCTCGGCATTTTGATCTTTACGGGTATTTTGTTGGTCTGCTCCCTTGTTGCTGGAGCCAAAACATTCCGACAGGGCTTTTTGCTCACCTTTGGCTTGATGGCATGGATCGGAATCTATGACACTTGTTTCCTTGATTGGGTGTTGTTTGCCAATCTTCCCATGTTCCGGCTGGAAGGAACCGAACACATGGACAAAGCCTATCATCAAAAGTGGTTTCACGCGAAGGGGATGCTGTTTCCTGGCATTATCTTTGCGCTGATTCCAGCGACACTGGTAGGCTGGATCGTCATGGCGATACGATAAACAGGGAACATTGTCATGAGGGAAGAAAAAGCAAAACGGTATGTGGATAACAAGGAGTTGTCGTATGAGCCTTTTATAAAGTATCTTAAAGCCCATTGTTCGCAAGGTCGTCAAGGGTAGCTCGCTTCATCAGGAAAAGAGCTACGAAGAGTTCAAACAGGCTTCCTACGATGGGCAAAAGAAATATCGGTTCGCTTTACCCAGTGATGAGCAACTGTCTGGCTTTCACATCATCGTTGGGAAAGAGACAGGAGCCAATCCCAATAAAGCTGTTGTCTATTTCCCTGGCGGCTTCCTTTTAAAAGCTCCATGAAAAATTACATGCGGGAAACCAAAGCAGAGCTTTGGATCCCGCTTATCCTCTGCTACTGGATCATGATCTGTTGGAAGAAACAGAGCTTGCCATTCTGGTGCATGAGAAAATGATAGAGAAATTTGATCCTAATAACATCGTGTGGCTGGGTTTTTCCGGTGGGGCGGACGTGTTATTTCAAGCAGGGCGGCATATGGTACAGAAGTACCCGGATATGCCAATGCCTGGGACGATGATTCCGGTATCCTGCTCTGGCTTGCTTATAAGCGACGATGCCAAGAAGCGGATGAAGACGACTACACGGGATTCCCGAAAATCGTCATGTATTTTACTGGTGACGAAGTCTTTGCCGGGATCGCGCCAGACTACGAGAAATCCTTTATCCGCTGTGGGGCAAAGGACCATGAAATCAAAATCAAGCCAAGCGTGCCACACGCCTGGCCAGTGTTCGCTTTCATGTCGGAAGGACGTGAAGGCGAACGAGAGATTATAGCGGATATCAACGCATTTTTCTATAGTGACCACGAGAAGCCCAAAGGAAGTGATAGACAATGAAATACTTTGAATTTGGCAAAGATAACGAAGAACTGATGGTTCTTTTGCATGGTGGCGGAACGAGCTATCTAGGTGTCCTTCCCACAGCGAAGAAGATCGCTGAGCGGTATCACGTTGTTTTTCTTGCCTACGATGGCTTCAACCCATCCGAACCAGAGACGGAGTTTTGCTCCATTGCATATGAGGCGAGAAACCTGGAGGACTACATCATTGCAAACTATGGTGGAAAGGTAGATATTCTCTATGGCCTCTCCTATGGATGTCGCACGCTGATGCAAGTGCTAGAGGATAATCGGCTTGAGATCACAACGACCATCGCCGATGGCATGCCGTTGAAGGATTATCCCGACATCAAAAGCGATATCCTGAAAGAAATATATCTGTTTTTCTTTACTGGAACATTTTTTGTCATTATGGGCAGAGCGGGGAAACTTCGCAAACGCTTCCTGGCAAAGCTCACGGGACGTAGCCTGGAGGAAGCAGACAGGATCCTTTATACCAAGGCCAGTTGGAAAAGCTGGAAGAATCAGGACAAATGCCTGATTGGCAAGAAGACAGATTACAGTGTTTTCCAGAATACAGATATGCATATCTGGTATGGCATCAAGGGAACCGTAGACAAAAAGCTTTCATCAGGTCTTAAAGAACTGAAAGAAAAGGGCTACCCCTTCACCTGTAAGATTTTCGAGGATATGGGGCATGGGGGACTAGTTGGCGAAAATACAGAACAGTTCATAATAGAAGTTGAAAAAGCACACAATCCAGATATCTTGTCAACAAGCAGAGGTGCGCAGAAAAGGGATTTCCATTAGATGATGGAAATCCCTTTTCTGCGTTGGGGTTGGATCTGTATGCCACTGGGTGTTCTATAAACACCACTTAGTTAAAAACAAAGGACAGGAAAGAGAATCTCTGGTATTCTTCAATCGCAACAGGCAAACAAAGCCAAAAGGAGTTCAATGCTATGAAACTTGAGATGATAAACCTGTCCAAAAACTTCGGGAAAAAAGAGGCGGTAAAAGCCATAAACGCGCAGCTTACACCTGGGGTGTGGGGATTGTTGGGCGCTAATGGCGCAGGAAAGACCACCATGATGAGAATGATGGCGGGAATCCTGGAACCTTCTTATGGCAAAGTCACCTATTGTGGAAAAGATATCCGAAACAACAGTGCCTATCGTTCCATTTTTGGCTTTCTGCCACAAGAGATACAATTTAACAAAGACCAGACGGTAGTTGATTATCTGGCGTACATCGCTGCGTTGAAGAATATTGATCCAGATGTGACCAAGGAACGCATCGACAGGCTGTTGAATGTTCTCACTCTTGAAGATGTGAGAACGAAAAAGATCGTGAAGCTATCCGGAGGAATGAAGCGAAGGGTTGGAATTGCCCAGGCGATGCTGAATGACCCATCCGTGCTGATTCTGGATGAACCTACAGCGGGGCTTGATCCTGGAGAACGCATTCGGTTCAGAAACTTTTTATCAGCCAGTTCGGCTGATAAAATCATTATTCTCTCGACTCATATCGTATCGGATATTGAGGATATTGCAGAACATGTCATGATTATGAAAGATGGCGAGCTGAACAGAATCGTAAATAAGAAGGAATATGATGATCTTGAGAAGCTGTATATCAGCATCTTTATGGAGGAGACAGACAAATGAGATTATACAAGATGGAATTGCAAAGAATCCTTAAATCAAGCAGGGCTAAAGCAATCATCATTCTAGCGATTGCTCTTTCGGTTCTATTTGCCCTTCTTGCCAATGAGTTCAACGATGCCAATTACCTTGGCGACAATGGAGAAATCATACCTCTGCATGGAACAACAGCCTTGCGATTCATGAAAGATGCCAGTGCGGAAGGAAATGGCGAGGTCACGGTAGAGCGGCTAAAGGATGCATTGCATACGTACCAGTCATTATACGAGGAACATGGAACAGATCCATTGGGCAGCGGTTATCCTCTGGACAGTTTCTGGCGGGATGTTCACCCGATCAGACCACTATTGCGAATGATAACACAAACATACAGCACATCCGAGGAAACCGTGGATTTGCATGCATTGCCAATGGATGCCCTTGATTCTTTCTATGAGGATGTCGATAACAAATTGACAGCTGTTATGAAATCGGACCAAGAACTTCGATATCCCGCTATGATTAGACTGGCACAACGGATTTTTCACAATGTTAAAACACCGTTTTATGTTTCGCATGGCTATACAAGAGATGCTTTCGATTATATCGAGTTTACGATTCTCTTTTTGGTTATTCTCAGTGCGGCATTGGCTGCACCTGTGTTTTCGGAACGATATAGTTCGGGGGAAGACAGTGTCCTTCGCTGTACGCTATTTGGCAGAAACAAATTGGTCAGGACAACCATTTTGGCCCAACTGACCGTTGTATCCGTCATGTATTTCATTGGCATCGGATTGCACCTGGTTGTTTCCGATATGCTATTTGGGGTAGACACTCTGAAAGAGTCGGTGCAAACGTTATATACAGTGTATTCGCTTCCCGACATGAACTTGCTCCATTTGCAAATGACTCTTGCTCTTGCCGGGTGGCTTTGCTGTATGACAGTAACCGTAATGGCATTATGCATATCGGCAGGGGCAACAGAAACATCGACTTCGATGGTACTGTCTTTGGTCATTGTGATGATGCCAACGCTTCTTTATGCGATCAGTGGCGGAGCAAGCTGGCTTCTTGCCCTTTTCCCATCGGCATCTGTTGGCTTGAGCAATAACATGCTGATGAGCCTTGTGGATCTGAGATTTTTAATGCTTGGGGATAAGGCTTTCTGGTATCCGATGGTTCTTGTTTTTACAATCATTGGGGAATTCTTCCTCTTTTGGCTGATGACACATATGCTTTATGCAAGGCATCAGGTCGCCAAATAGGAAGGATCAAGGAATATGAAGGTTAAAATACAGGTTGATCCTGCCATAGCAGAAGAATACGTGGAGTTTCATGTAAGAAAAATGACGACCGATGTATCAAGATTTGCTGGAATGATCGAGAAAAACGATGGTATTTTGACTGGAACGAATCAGTTAGACCAGATTGTTATTATTCATCCAGATGAGATCATTGCCATTCACGCAGAGAAAAAATGGTGCAGGATATTCACGGAGGCTGCTGACTACAGCTGCCGAAAGCGGTTATATGAGCTGGCTGATCTTCTAGGACCCGATTTCATGAGAATATCCAAGTCGATCATAGTGAACATACGGAAAATTGAAAGCGTAGAAGCTGTATTTAACGGAATGATGCTTCTGCACATGAAAAACGGATCAAAAGAGTATGTGTCGAGGACATACTTGCCGAATTTGAAATCTTTGTTAGGCATATAGGAGACTGTAATGGCGAAAATAATAATGGGAAAGATCCGGGATGGCATGTTGTATGGCTGCGCTATGTTTACCCTTTCACTCCTGTTGATTGATTATGCATTCGATGGTTCACTGACGGTACTGCCCCATCAGTATGCAAGAATTATTTCCGGAGCAATCTTTATTGGCGTGGGATTTGTTCTATCTTCCCTGATTTATGAGGAAGACAGATTACCGTTCTTGGCAAGGGCGCTAATACAATTGTTGCTTTGCGTGGTTACCTTTTTAATAGCTTTTGTTATATCGGGTGGAATCCCTTATGGAACGGGTTTTGGAACGGGAGCAGTGTTTGTTCTGGTTGAGATAGGCGTGGGTTTTGCGTGTTGGATGGGACACGTTGTCTATTATTTCCGTGAAGCACGGAAGATTAAAATTAAACTGCTAGAGCATGCAGCCTCATGATCAGTTGTTGTACTGGAGAAAAGCTTTTGCGAAGAAAGCTTTTTTACATTTGGGGGATAGAAAATCACGATGTTTTGTGTTATTGTATGTCAAGTTATTTGTTTTATTATGGTAACTGGTAGAGACGAGGGTCGTTATGCCGAAGAAAAATATCGAACTTGATGTAACAAAAACGATGCACCGAAACCGACAACCGATAGCATATGGCATCTTGGATCTCTGGAACATAATTGAATAACCATTAGGGGAAGGCATAGATCAAATCTTTATCGCAATGTCTTGGCTATCAAAACGAGGATTGACTGGAATATGCACTATTTCCCTTTAGGAAGCACGTTTGCCGTGCAGAGGAGTAAGTAAAATGAAGGAACAAACATCTGCTACCAATCATACGGTAGAAATCCAGCCCTATCTTTCGCCGTTGGCTGTGTGGGCTTTGTCGGTTGGCTCGGCCATAGGCTGGGGTTCTCTTGTTGTCACCAGCAGCTCATACCTTGGTCAGGCAGGGCCAATGGGTTCTATCCTGGGTTTGCTGATTGGATTTGTCATGATGCTGATGGTGTCGAGCCACTATCATTTCTTGGCTAACCGTTATCCAGGCACAGGAGGTCTATACAACTATGTGAAGCACATTTTTGGCTATGACAGAGCTTTCTTGATTGCCTGGTTCATGTTCCTGATCTACATATCGATATTCTGGGCTAACGCCACAAGCATTCCCTTGTTTGCCCGGTATTTTCTGAATGCCGTATTTAAAAAGGGATATCTCTACACGATCTTTGGCTATGATGTCTATCTTGTGGAAGCTCTGGTGACTCTGGTGGCGATGTGGCTTGTCGGTTTTGTGTGCATGAAGAGCAAGAAAGCCACTGCTCGCATCATGGTGATGATGGTGCTGCTTTTCACCATTGGCATTACCGTCTGTTTCACAGGTGCCTTGTTGGGATATGGTCGCTCAGGCATGACAATGCGTCCGGCTTTTATCCCGGACACAAGTGTTTTTCGACAGATCATACGCATTGCCTTTATCTCCCCTTGGGCTTTTATTGGCTTTGAAACCGTCTCCCATTCCGCAGCGGAATATAAATTCAAGCATAGCGACATGTTCCGTGTGCTTGTTATTTCTGTGACTGTCACCACTGCCTTGTACATCTTTGTGATTCTTTTGAGTGTCTCCGCTTATCCGGAAGGATGCACAAGCTGGCTTGATTATATCCGAAGACTGGATGAGTTCGAGGGGATCTCCGGACTTCCCGCATTCTACGCCGCAAACCATTATCTTGGTTTGGCAGGTGTCGATATCTTGATGGTGTCGTTGCTGTCACTGGTGCTTACCAGCCTGATTGGCATGTTGCGCACCCTAAGCCGCTTGTGCTATGCCGTGGCGCAGGATGGCATCCTGCCTAGTCCTTTTGCCCATCTCAATGACAAGGAGATCCCAGTCAATACCATACTTCTGGTGCTGCTGGTCTCTTTGCCCATACCGTTTCTGGGCAGGACGGCGATCGGGTGGATCGTTGATACCACTACAATTGGCGCCACCATTATCTACGGCTTTGCATCGGTAGCCGTATTTAAGGTTTCGACCCAGGAGGGCGAGAAAAAGGATTGGCTAATCAGCTCAATCTGCCTGTTCATTTTGGTTGCCTTTGCGGTATTCCTGCTTTTCCCAAGTGTGTTTTCCGACTATACAATCGCCACGGAAACCTATGTGCTTATGGCTGCCTGGTCACTTCTTGGGCTGGTGTATTTCCATTGGGTCATCCGCAAGGATCATGACAGGAAATTCGGCAAGGCCATTATTGTCTGGCTTGTCCTCCTTGTCTTTATCCTTCTGATGGCAATGACCTGGGCGGAAAGGTTGAATGAAAACAGAGAGAACACCATCATAGCAGAAATTTCCAGCTACATGGATGGCACGATAGACAGTGGAATCCTTGAACAGGGCAAAGATGAATTTCTTGCCATACAACTTAAGCGGCTTCATGACGCAGACAATACCAGTGTTTTTGTGATCGTCAGTTTATTCGGCCTGTCCTTGATTGCCATGCTAAGCAATTATACTTCCATGCAAAGGTGGGAGAAGAAGGCAAACAAGGAGCGTGACGAAGCACGGACCGTTGCTCTGACCGATCCATTGACAGGCGTCAAAAGCAAGCATGCATTCCTTTTGCACCAGAAAGAAATCAATGCATCCATGGAAGGTGGGATTGCCGAGGAGTTTGCGGTTGTTGTTTGTGATGTCAATGGCTTGAAGGTTATCAACGATACACTTGGCCACAAGGCGGGCGATGAGTATATCCTTAGCGCAAGCAAGATGATCTGCGATATTTTCCAACACAGTCCGGTCTATCGTACCGGTGGCGATGAGTTTGTTGTGATTCTTCGCGGGCGGGATTACCTCATCAGGAAAGAACTGGTTCTAGCGCTTCATGATCGCTCCGTGGAGCATATCAGGACAAAAGAGGTTGTCATCTCGGGAGGCCTTTCGGATTTCAAGCCTGGCGAGGACACCAGTTTCCATGCTGTTTTTGAACGTGCCGATGCATTGATGTATGAAGAAAAGAAACTGCTGAAGGGCATGGGCGCTATTTCGCGCGAAGATGCCGAGGTTGCAGCCAAGCCCATATTCCCAAGAGATGAAGATGCGGAGATCATGAACCTGAAGCGTCACATACTTATTGTCGAAGATGAGTACATCAATCAGATGATGCTGGAGAATATGCTCAAGGATGAATATGAAATACTGTGTGCATCTGATGGAATCGAGGCACTGGAGCAGGTCAAGACGCATAAAGATGATCTGGCAATTGTGCTGCTGGATCTACAGATGCCGCAAATGGGCGGCATGGAAGTATTGAAGGTGATGAAAGAAGAAGAGGAACTCAGGGGAATACCGGTCATTGTCATGACGGCGGACCAGAGTGCCGAGGTCGATTGCCTTAAGATTGGCGCAATCGATTTTATTCCCAAGCCATATCCTTCCATTGAAATCGTTCAGGTTCGCGTGAATCGGTGTATTGAGCTTACAGAAAAGCGTAATATCATCCAATCTACCGAACGCGACAGTCTGACCAATCTGCTTAACCTTGACTACTTCTTGCGATATGTTCGGATGTATGACCAGCATTATCATGAAGTTGGGATGGATGCCATCGTTCTGGATGTCAATCATTTCCACATGCTGAATGAGCGCTATGGAAAGCAGTATGGCGACAGTGTGCTCTCCCGTATCGGGAAACGCGTCCGTCAGATATCCCGCGAGATTGGCGGTGTATGTTGCCGCCGTGGAGCGGATACCTTCTTTGTATACTGCCCACACATCGAAGACTATGAGAGCATACTGAACAAGGCATCGGAAGGACTTGTGGATGAGGATGTGTCAAAGAACCGCGTTCGCCTTCGCATGGGGGTGTATGCCCAGGTGGATAAGTCGCTACAGATTGAACGCCGTTTTGACTATGCGAAGATTGCTGCAAATAAAGTGAAAAGCGGTTATCGAAGAGCGATTGGCATCTATGATACGAAAATGCATGAGGCAGAGTTGTTCAGGGAACGTCTATTGGAAGATTTCAAACCATCCCTGGAAAACGGCCGCTTCATGGTATACTTCCAGCCTAAATTTGATATCCGACCTGAAGAACCTGTTTTGGCAAGCGCGGAAGCCTTGGTGCGTTGGGATCATCCAGAACTTGGTATGATCAGTCCTGGCGTATTTATACCGTTGCTTGAGGAGAATGGCCTGATTCTGGATCTGGATCAGTTCGTATGGCGCGAGGCAGCATCGAAGATTCGCGATTGGAAGAATCGCTTGGGCTTTGCCGTGCCGATATCGGTGAACGTATCGCGCATTGATATGCTGACACCGAATCTAAAGAGCATTTTCAAAGAGATTCTGGACGATAACGATATCAGCCCGGATGATCTCATGCTTGAGATAACAGAGTCGGCCTATACAGGAGATTCTGAACAGGTGATTACCACCGCCAAGGAATTGCGTGGCATGGGGATGGGTTTCCGTATTGAAATGGACGATTTTGGCACTGGTTATTCATCTTTGGGCATGCTGTCACATCTGCCGATTGATGCGCTTAAACTGGATATGAGCTTCATCCGCAATGCCTTTGGCGAGAGCAGGGATGTGCGCATGATCGAACTGATCATCGATATCGCGGATTATCTGCATGTGCCAGTCGTGGCCGAAGGTGTGGAAACCCAGGAACAGTATCTGGTTCTGAAGGCAATGGGGTGCGAATATGTGCAGGGATATTACTTCTCGAAGCCAGTGCCACCGCAAGACTTCGATCCCTATATTATTGAGCGTGCAAAGGTGAAAGTTGAAGTTACGCCAGAGGTCAAGAAGACCTATATGAGCATATCCAAGGCGCTGACCAGTGATTTTGAACGCTTCTTCTATGTGGATGTCGTGACAGCCTTTTATCTTGAGTTCTTCATGGGAAAGGATGGCGATCTGGAAATCCGTCCTGCCGGGACCGATTTCTTTGAAGAAGCAAGGGAAAGGCTGCTGGAGGATGTCAATGACGACGATGCCCAGAAAGTGAGAGAGGCAACCAGCAAGGCAAACCTGATTCACCTTGCTGAGCAAGAAGAAACTCTTGCTGTATTCTTCAGCAAGGAGAAAAACGGTGAGACAACATCTTACTCCCTGCAAACGATAAAAACGCGGGAAAGCGATCATCACCATGTAGTAATAGGTGTGAGGCAAGAGTAAGATTGGTTTCAATCCGTCGTATGACCAAGAAAGCGGCTAAATGCCGCTTTTTCATGCGGAAAAGCATTCCATGGCATTGGGAAATTCTACGCAATTGCGCCGTCAAGTATAGAAATGACCACGGAAGCATGATATAATAACAAAGATGGCGTTTGGCACTTAAAAGAGGACACTTGATCCGAAAACCAAGCCGGTCGAGATCGGCTTGGCATAGATAGAGGTTGGGGAAATGTTCGGGATATTCCTTGCCTATGTGGGCCAACTCGCCAATGGCCAAAGGCGGATCGTGAATAAGGCTTTCTTGAAGATGGGGGATGAGCTTGGATACGATGTGGAACTGGCTTATAAGAAAATAAAGGATTAAGCCGTAATTGGTAAAAGCATCAGCGATTATGACTTGATTTTTTGCGGGGGATCAGAGCATGAAGAAGATTTATATTATCATTGTCAACGTGGTCATCATGGTTGCCATATTGGTTTTTGTTGTTCTCTATTCCAGTTTTGAGAGCAGTGATTCATACCGAAGACAGATAGAATACTTTGAAAACACAACGGTTACCATGGAACAGGTGACGGAAAATTATCTGGAAGGCGAGCAAAGGATTTGCGATGTATGGGCGCGCTATATCAACAACAAGAACATGACTATGGAGGAGGCGACCGATTATATCCGTACTTCGCATGTGCTTGATAATACTTCGGCACACCTGATTTTCCTCGACACACTCACAGGTCTTTCAACGCGTTCGAAACAAGGGGCAGTCGATGACTATGCTGTTTCCTATAAACGGGTGGCTCTATTGGAAAACGTGGATTGGATCGATGAAATCGGGAAGTCCATCAATATAACCCGTGCCTACACCAATCCGATGAATGGCGAGCAGTCACTTGCTTTCTGCAACAATGTCGCATTGTATGATCCGGAAAGCGAAACATCCAAGGATGCTGTCTTGTTGCGAGTCATTCCTATCTCGGTGCTGGAACAGAAATGGGTTTTTCCGCAAACAGAGTTGATGAATGCCGAGCTATCCATGATCGATGCCAACGGTGATTATATCCTCAAGGGATATAACTTTAAGAATGCCAGTTTCTTTGAGTTCTACAAATCCTATAATCCAACGGATCCAGAATCATCGAATGAGTTGTTTGGCAGGATTGCTTCATCGACAGGTTCCATTCCAATGATCAACTCACATGGACAGGATTGCATCCTTGCCTTTACCCCTGTTTCGTCTACCGTTGGCTGGACACTGTTGAGTCTTGTGCCTGCGGAAGATCTCAATGTGAATACCGAAAACTGGCTGTTGATCGGAGTTGTTTCTGCCGGTCTATTTGTTTTGTTCTGCTGTGACCTGTTTTATATGCTTTACTTTAACAAACGTCTTCAGATTACGGCCAGGGAAGCCGAGTCCGCCAATAAGGCAAAGACAGACTTCCTTTCCACCATGTCCCATGACATTCGCACTCCCATGAATGCCATCATTGGTCTTACGACGATTGCTTCGAAGAATCTAGATGATGTGGAGTCGACAGGGGAAAGCCTTCGGAAAATCAGTCTTGCCAGCAATCATCTGTTGACGCTGATCAACGATATCTTGGATATATCGAAGGTGGAAAGCGGAAAACTGAAATTGAGTCCTTTGAC
>OMYM01000243.1 GCA_900315225.1 uncultured Erysipelotrichaceae bacterium
ATGGCAAATACGCCTTGCGGAGGTCGTGGTCTTGCTACAGAAATCGCTTGACCTGAATATTGTTATTACAACGCATAGCGTTGAATTCTTGACGGCGATCGAATTCTTCTCAAAGAAGCATGGAGTGCAAGAAAAATGTCGATTCTACCTGACTGAAATTGAAGAAGCAGCTATCCCGGGAGATTTGGCAAGGGTAGTCTTTAGAAATACGACAAAGGACATGGAGAAGATCTATTCGTCAATCTCTGAGCCATACCTAAAAATATATGAGCAAATGGAAGGAGATTGATATGACATTTGACTATACAAACAAAGCATGGATTCGAAATCACAGAACTTCGTTAAAAAGGACGTCTTATGATGCTGTCAATTATGAATTCATGACAGAAAGTCCCGTGAATGTTATCTCTTTCGACAGTTTCAAAGAAGAGTATTTATCAAATCGAGAATTAGATGTGAATCTGGCTAATTCAGTGGATGCCTTGACAGCGAATGGCGAGTATACATATTTGATTGAGTTCAAGAATGGAAATGAAATTGATATTCATCAAGTTGAAAACAAGCTCAAGGACAGCGTTATAATCCTGTGTGATGAGTGGGGTAGAACTGTATCTGACACTCAGAAAAGAAGTAGTCTTTGTTCTAGTTTATAACAAGCTTCTTCCAGCCGCTGATCGTAGGGCAATATCAATGGCAAACAAAAGCGGAAAGCCGCATAAACATTTTGGATTGAACAAAGCTAACATGTATGTGAAGAAGGCACTAATCTACAGCAAAAGTGAATTAGAGATGAAGATGTTGCCACGATTAAAATCGATTTGAATGTTTTATCGTTTCTTTGTTTTTACAAGGATATTTCTTCAGTTTTACGGATCGTTATTTCACTCACACCGGCAAATGCAATATATTTGCCGATATGGGTGATTAGCAGATTGATTTCCCATGTGAGATGTTTTAGCTTTTTTATATTATAGGAAATACCTTACAGACAGCACAACGGCCAGGAGCAGATTGTTCCTGGAGATGCTCGGAATCCACGGATGGAGGAAGGCATGATTTTTTTTGAGGGGGTATTTGAAAGGGTGGTTCTGGTCGACTTAATTTTAGAAGCCTAGGAAATAATCGCTATTTTGAGGCTAGAAGGTTCTCTTCCATGCGTCCAAATTTCATGTGATCATAATCCGTCATTAGGGATTCCCTGCTTTGATGTCATCAATCGGCTTGGTGAGCTTCTGGGACCTGTGTCCGGTGAAGCAGCGTTTCTTCCGCGTATCATCTTCCGTCATGACCGCAAGCTCGGCGACCTTTTCTTTTGCCGTCTTGGACCTTGGAGAGAGAACGGCAGCCCTGGATTTGATCTCGTTGCTCATGAAGCGTTCTCCTCCCACGGATTGTCAAAGATGTTCCTATCGTTTGTGGCTCTGTCGCTTTCAATATCCAGGATATCAGAGAAGCTGATCTCCTGATTATCGATCATGATACTGTGTGAGAGGACAGTATCCACGTTTCGGACAATTCCTGTCAGCGAGGTATACTGGCCCATGTAGCCGTAGGAGAAATTGTCCTTATCTGTGCAGGGGACATAGTAGGTAACAGTAATTCGTACTTTGTTTTGCCGAGCTATTCGGCTATTGTAAGTCAAATCGTGGAGAATGGTAAGCTTGCGATTCAGTTCCTCCTTCTCATAGTAGCTCAATTCACGTTTGAACTTATAGAGGACTTTCTTGGCTGCGATCGCTTCACTGAAACCTTTCAGAGCATCAAAGAGACTGAATATCTTGGTGCCCTTTCCATAATCCATGCAGGGATGCTTAAGCCGAAAACTGTCAAAACGCTGATGTTCGGGGTATCCCCTCGAAACACGTCTTTGTATTTAAATTCCGAGGGCATGGGCATAGCACCTCATCTCAGAACCTTCATTCCTATCCGTTGTGAAACGGAGCACAGGTATCAGGCGCGATGGCCTCCAATCTGCATGTTCCGCTCCAACGTTGTAGCACCTTCCAATATATTCTTCCCGGTAAAAACACGCGTTAGCTACGTATTTTGAGCGCACTTCCAGCATGGCGCGCTGGATCTTCTTTTCCTTTTCCAGTGCGTCATAGTCGGTAAACATATCCAAATGATAACAGCCATCGTCATCTGTCACGTTATTGGCGCAGATGCCAAGACATTGGAAGAGGGGATGGTGGTCGGTCTTCCGATCAAAGGAAGCAACCTGGGCATCCCGAACGGTCTGGGCGCTGTTGGTTCGTTCCCGCATTTTTCCAGTGCCGTTACTGTGACAGGGGTGGAGTCTACCATGGAAATCAATGGTGACGGGTCCGCTGTAGTATGGGTTCTTCTCCAGGTTTTTGTAATCGTAGCTCACCCACTAGGAGAAAGATGCCGAGAGCAGCTTCTTCTTGAACATGTCAACGCAGAGAACGCCAATCATCTCAAGAAACACGTTCCTAGCCTCTCCGTACTCATAAGGGCGGGGAAGCACTTGCCCATTGGCTTCTGCTCGCGATATCTCCCATAGTGAACATGAACGTTTCCCCGCCCCATCTCGTTGATTATTACTTCAATCACCGCTGTCTCCTTCCGCCTGAAAACGGACATAAAAAAGGCATCTTGGATTTTCTCCAAGATGCCTGTAGTAGAAAGAAATTAGATGCTCATTTCTTGAATAGGTCGCTGTGAGTACCAGTTCTGGAAAGCGTCAGAACAAGAACATCATCCTCCAGATAATAGATCAGAAGCCAGTCCGCTAAAACATGCAGCTCTCGATGCCCCTTCCAGTCTCATCCCAGTTCATGGTCGTTATAGTCATCAATCAGCTTTTGTTGCTGCTCGCCCTTCGCAATAAGACGAATCACTTCATCCAGCAGATCGATGTTGTAGCCGCGCTTCATTGCGAGCTTATAATCCTTCTTGAAGCGAGTTGACCATTTGACCTTGTATTTGTCGCTGTTGCTCATCTCTTCAATTCCTCCAAGGCGTCATCAACAGCAAGCGCTTTAACCTGGGTGTCTTTTGCAACCTTCTCGGCTTCAAGCATTGCCTCAACTGTTTCCTTGGTCGGA
>OMYM01000204.1 GCA_900315225.1 uncultured Erysipelotrichaceae bacterium
GTGGGCGGCTAGGTAATCAAGCATTTCGGTGATGTTCAAGTTATCGTCATCGATGAAACTTCTTTCATCGGTGTAGATTGTGAGTGGAACGGTTGTGAATTCAGGAACGTCCAGTGTATATAGATCGCAGGATGAATCAGCGATAATCTTCATAGAAAAAACCTCCTTATGAACGATGGTAATTGTAGGATACTTTCTTTTATGTTAAAATTTACAAAAAGGAGGTGCGCCAGTAGGCGCTGTCAATATAGTGGGGTGAAACACCCCACCCAGCAAAGCCTAGCAAGCAGCTGGTACTTAGGCTTGGAACCCAAATCGCGAGAGATGGGTTTAAGCGTAGTCAAAGGAGCCAACGAGCCGTAGTGTTGAAAGATGCGAGCCCAACCAGCCTCGTAATAAATATAAAGCGGGTGCTGATGCCCTCTCCTAGGCAGCAGGAAACAGCCATACGGCGTCGACAAGAGCGGCGGAACCGATTCGGGAGCGAGGCTGTGGGGAACCCGCCGGGGTCCAAGGGGGCGGCGAGAGGGCAATGTAGTGGCAGTGAAACTGGGAGGTCTGCAAAGGACAAGAAATGGGAACGCTAGAGAGGGAAATAAGAAAATAGTCGATGATGCACGAGAAAGTGCAGAACCTAATGTGTCAGGTGAATGAGGAGACACTCATGGAAGCCCACCGAAGACAGGAAGGGAACAAGTCGTCCGGGGTAGACGGCGTGTCGAAGGACGACTATGAAGCGGAACTGAGGGAAAGCATCGAGGGGCTTGTGGAAGACATGAAGAAATTCGCGTACAGGCCGCAGCCCGTCAAAAGGGTGTACATCCCGAAGGCCAACGGAAAGCTTAGACCGCTGGGGCTGCTGACCTATGAGGACAGGCTGGTCCAGTCGGTCATGACGGACATCCTGAACGGGGTGTACGAGCCAAGGTTCCTGGACTGCTCGTATGGCTTCAGGCCTGGTCGCAGTGCGCATGACGTTGTGAGGTTCATTAACCAGACGGCCATGACGGAACGGGTCAACTATGTGCTGGAGGCGGACATCAAGGGCTTCTTTGATAACGTGGACCACGCATGGACGATGAGGTTTCTGGAGAACGACATAGCGGACAAGAACTTTCTGAGGTACATCGTCCGGTTTCTAAAAGCTGGAATCATGGAGGGCACAGAGCTGCTGGACTCGGACAAGGGCACGCCGCAGGGCGGGCTTGTGTCCCCGGTGCTTGCAAACGTGTACCTGCATTATGTGCTCGATCTTTGGCTCGAAAAGTACGTTAAAGGGAACCTGGCCGGGATGATGCGCTATGCGAGGTATGCGGATGACTTCCTGATTATGTTCGAAAAGAAGGCGGACGCGCAGGCGGTAATGGAGGCGTTGCCCCTGAGGCTTGCAAGGTTTGGCCTTGAACTGGCAGAGGACAAGACAAGGATACTCCCGTTCGGGAGGTTCAAGGGGACGAAGGAATCCTTCGACTTCCTCGGCTTCACGTTCATAAACACGCGAACGAGGACTGGGAAATACCGTGTTGGGGTAATCAGCAGCGCCAAGAAACTGAAGGGCAAGAGGCAAGCGGTGAAGAAATGGCTGAGGGAGAGGCTCACAAAGCCCATATCGGAAACGATGGAGCTGCTGAACCTGAAGCTGGCGGGACACTACAACTACTACGGGGTTTCTGGGAACTTCGAGGCTCTCAGGAAATTCGAGCGGTATGCGAAGAGGACGGCCTACCGCATGTTCAACCGCCGTGACCAGAAGGGCAAAATGAGCCTGGATTGTTTCCTACGCATTTGGGAATTCTATATCACGAGCAGTCTGGGAATCAGAGTAGACATATGGGGCTGGGGTCTAAAGACGGCTTGAGGAGCTGTATGCGGGGTGTGCCCAGACAAGCTGGGTAAGAGATGATGGGGTTAGTACCATCGGCATCGCCTACAGGGGGAGGTGCCAAGTCATCCATGAGGTGCTGTGCCCAAAAGGCATGGTGCTGAGCGTCATGGAAAAGTCGTAACGAATACGGCGAGACATTTGCCAAGGAGCTGAACAATTGAACCATCTTTATTAAGCACCGTAAAGCTGTTTGTCGCTGAAAAGAACCTCTCTCGCATGGGTTCCGATAACTGTGGCGGTTACCTGGATACTGGCTACGGAGCGGCCGGTGTATAGGTGGCAGGAACTTGGCATGGGCTTTTACCGCAAAACTGGGGAGCCTGCATGCGAATGCCAATCGAAAAGGATCAAGCGTTGAAAGACACTGCGAGACCGAAAGTAGAAATGTCGCATGCAGGGGCAGAAGAAGCCGTAGTAGCGATGAAGCCCCTGTAATGGGGGTGGAGCGAAGGGCGGAAAAATCGAACGGATGAAACGAGACCGGCGATAGCCATGAGCTATGAAAACGGACACGAGCCGCAAAGCCGGGAACCGCAGAAGTAGACCGCTAGATCGGGGAGCCGTATGAAGCGAGAGTTTCACGTACGGTTCTAAAGGGGGCTGGGGGTGAAATTCCCCTGGTCTACCTGCTAGAACCGCACGTACAGTTCTGTGAGGGGTGACAGGCACACCTTTCACTATATTTAAAAGGAAAGGAGTGTCGAGTTTGCCTACTCGACGATAAAATTATGGATAAGCGCTTGTTCATCAGTTACAGCCACAAGGATTCCGAATGGGCAAAGGAAATAGTAGAGCAGCTGGAGACACTTGGCTTTAAGGTATGGAAAGACAATAAATACGAGACTACAAAAGAAAACATTGAATCTGGCATCCCTGCAGGGTCAGACTGGCCAAAAGAAATAGAACATGCCATCTGCCGCTGCATCGGATTCATAGGACTTGTTAGCGACAACAGCATGAAGTCTGACTGGTGTTACAAGGAACTCCTTTATGCGGAACAACAGAAAGGTCATGTGAATATCTTGATCCGCTACAGGGAGGATACCCTCATTCCAGAGGGTCTGAACTATGTGTATGCAAACAACTCTAACATCGTCTGGTCAGAAGCAAGCTCTCCTTCCGTATGGAAAAGCATCAAGGCAAATAAAGCCTTCTGGGCATTGAGGGAAACAAATGCAGTCATTGATGAAATGCAATCCCCTATGGTGAAGAAGATCAATGACCACCTTATCATAGACATAAAAGGTCACCAGAGTTTTTGGTTGATGAAAGCTTTGGACAAAGACTTGTTGTCGGAGGAACCTGCAGGCAATGTTAGTCTCATCCGTAATAAGGAAAGAATGGTTTTGGATGAGAATGGGGAGAAAAAGGTGTTCGGAGATTATATGAAAGACAGCTGGGAATCGCAGAAACACTTGTTCATTGAAGGGGTAGGTGGTGTTGGTAAAACAGTGGCACTGTTGACACTTGCGACTGAAGATTCATTTTTACCCGTCAACACAGCTGCGGTGTACATCCCTCTGTATCGGCTGGCAGGTGACAAGTTCTCTGGGGACATCGACAAATACTTGAAGAACAAATATTCTTCAGATGAATACGACTGGATCGAGAAGTATTCCAAGAGAGAATGGAACGATCATCCAAATCTGATCCTGCTTTTGGATGGATATAATGAGATCCCTGCAAACAGTCGTAGTAACGTTGACATGAGCATTGACGATTGGTCGAAGAGAATCGGCGTACAAGTTATTACAACATCCCGGTTCAATGCAACGTTCAACAGCCGTCTTTTCAATAAAATACAACTGTTAGAGCTTGGCAAACAAGCATTCGAAGACTACCTCGGAAAGAATGGGGTCTCTCTTCTAGAACCATCCAACAAAATCCGTGAAGTGATCAGCATCCCCCTCATGTTGAGGATATATGTGGATGTGCAAAGGGTTAAAAGAGCGGCGAACAAGACATACCTTCCGTTCACGGAATCTGTCAATGCAGGGAGTTTGATCTGGAACTACCTACTTAACGAGACAAACAGATGCCTAGAACAGACAGGATCCTTTGATGAGATGGAATACGCGAGTGGCTTATTGCTGGTGACCCCATACATAGCGTGGTGGATGGAGAAAAACAATCGTTTTGAAATAACGGATATTGAATTTGAGAATCTTGTTAAAGAGGCATCTGATTACTGGAATACAAGAGAAAAGCCAGATTACTTCAAGAGAATGCATGGAATAAGGAGATGGCAAATCAATGATATCATACCGTACAACGAGCTGTGCATCTTGGAAGAAGAAACGGGAATGTTCTGGAGATATACAGAGGGAAAGAAAAACAAGGTTAACTCCGAGGAATATCACTATGTACTATTGCATCAGAACTTCAGAGATGGTCTTGCTGCGGTCCACTTGAATAATATCGTTGAGTCGAGCAGTAGGGTGTTACCAGATGAATATAAAGAATCTCTCAGTGAGTATGTTGTGGACTATCTTTCAAATATTATTAATGAACAAACGTTTCTGAATGTTTGGAAGACAAACAGAATTGATGCTCAGCAAAATGTTGTAGCAGCTAATAATTTAGTAAGAATATTTTTCAAAAAGCATGACGGTGATCTTAGCGGTTTGAATTGGACTGGTATGGATTTAAGAGGCTTCAATTTTTATAATTTCAAAAGTAAATCAATGAGACTCATGTTATCAACAGCGGCTTGTAATTTTGAAGGAACCAATCTATCCATTGATTGTTTTGAGCCTCAAGGACATAAATCAACCGTTATATGCTGTTCATTCAGTCCAGATGGTAATAAAATCGCGAGTGGTTCAAGCGATAGGACAATCCGTATATGGGATGCTAAAACACATATGCAGATAGGTTCCGCTTTGATTGGACATAAAGACACTATTACTTCTTTTAGCTTTAATTCTGATGGGAGTTTGATCGTAAGTGGCTCATGGGATCATACAATCCGTATATGGGATGGAATAACCCACAAACAGATAGGTGAACCGCTCGAAGGACATACATCCATTGTTAAATCTGTTTGCTTTAGCCCAGATGGAAGTAAGATTATAAGTGGATCAATGGATAATACAATCCGCATATGGGATGTTGAGACCCACAAACAGATTGGTGCTCCTATAGAGGGTCATAACCATTGGGTGAATTCTGTTTGTTTTGGTTCAGATGGAAATACAATTATAAGTGGTTCCTCAGATACGACAATCCGTATATGGGATATGGAAACGTGTGAACAGATTGGCATTCCCTTAGAAGGGCATACGGATCAGGTTTGTTTCGTGCATGCATACGGTAACATGATTGCAAGTTGTTCTGCGGATAATACAATTCGCATTTGGAATGCTGAAACGCACAGGCAAATAGGTATTCCTTTGAAAGGACACAAGAGTATTGTAAATTCCGTTTGCTTTAGTCCTGATGGGAGTAAGCTAGTGAGTGGAGCGGGAGATGGAACAATCCGCATATGGGATGTTGATACAAGAAGACAGATTGGTCTGATTCTTAAAGACCGTGCAGATGAGGTTCGTTCTGTTTGCTTCAGTCCAGATGGCAACAAGATTGCAAGTGGCTCATCAGATAGAAAATTATGCATATGGGACGCGTTTACACATAATCAAATTGGAACGGCTCTGGAAGGACACATGGGTAGATGCAATTGTGTTCATTTTAGCCCAGAGGGCAGAAAAATTGTAAGTGGATCCTTAGATGGTGCAATCCGTATTTGGGATTCCTTGAACCACCAGCAACTTGGCGCGGTCATAAATGCACATACCGATGAAGTGAACTGTGTTTGCTTCAACCCTGATGGCACTATGATTGCGAGTTGCTCGGATGATAAAACGATCCGAATCTGGGATGCTGAAAGCCATAAGCAAATAGGGGAGCCGATGAAAGGGCATACGCATTGGGTTCGCTACGTTGTTTTTAGTCCGGATGGCAAAATACTTGCAAGTGGATCAAGAGACAAAACGATTCGTATTTGGAATGTGGAAACACACGAGCAGATAGGTACGCCGCTAAAAGGGCATTCAGAATATGTTCGCTCAATTGGTTTTAGTCCAGATGGTAAAAAACTTGTAAGTGGTTCCCAAGATAGAACAATCCGAATCTGGGATTTAAACAAATTTCAACAAATTGATTCTGCGTTAAAGGGACACACAAAACAAATAAATTCGGTTTGTTTTAGTCCAGACGGCAAAATGGTTGTGAGCGGTTCAGATGATAAAACAATCCGAATCTGGGATGCTGAAAGCCATCAGCAAATTGGAGAGCCGATAAGAGGACATACGGGTTCGGTTCGCTGTGTCAATTTTAGTCAGCATGGCAATAAACTTGTGAGCGGTTCGGAAGATGGGACAATTCGTATTTGGGATGTAATAACACATGAACAAATCAGGGAACCGCTGCAAGGGCATACAGATTGGGTTAATTCGGTCAGTTTCATGTTTGAGACAACTAAGAATGTAAGTGTCTCGGATGATGGAACCATTCGTATTTGGGATATTGTTACGCATGAATGCCATAAAGTGATTCAGCCGCTTTTTGGCATAGATATCTCTGGATTGGATTTTAGCTTAGCTGAAATTGACAAACATAGCAAAGAGATTATTCGCATGAACGGTGGGAAAATCAGAGAATGAAACATGCTAGATGTTCTTTAGATACTTCTTTAAGTTTGTTAAAATGAGTATCGTGAACCTATTGTTGACTTGACTACAAAGCATTATGCACAGTGATGCTTTGAGGGTTCGAGATGATAATCTTGTGATAGGTATCTGAGCATGGTTCTTGTTGATATGGTCAAAGAAATGTTGAAAGCTATAGTAAGCGACTATAAACTGTTCGTTTTAGCATTAATCTACAACAGAGATTCAAATAACTTGAATTTTTCAAAACGTTAAAATCAGATTTGTTTACTATAAGATGTAAAATGATAATATAGTTGTTGCGGATATAATGGACAGTATGTTAACCTAAGATCGTGATAAAAGTAGAACTACACTTCCAAAAACACCTTGCAAGGAGAGAAAAAAATTTGCGAACGATCTGACCTTGAGCTTCCTGAACTCGTTCGCCGCAAGGAAGGAGGACATGTGTTCCAGCAGTCTTGTACGTTTCCTTGATATACGCCATGATATCGTTAATGCTGGAGTATTTTTTTTCGCACAGCTTGCAGATGATGTTTGCCTTAACATTTTCCTTTTTCGTGCGGGCTTTTCTATAGGCTCTCAATTGCAATAAAAGTGGTTGACACAATGTTATCCAGGGTGTAATATATGCATGGTTGACAAATTGTCAACCATGCATGGGTACATATGTAGGAAAAGGAGTGAACGTATGGCAAAGAATATTCTGGTAGCAGTCTTTTCAGCAAGTGGTGTAACAAAACGTGTTGGCGAGGAAATTGCCCGTACTTGTGGAGGAGATTTCTTCGAGATCGTGCCAAAGGACAAGTATACATCACAAGACTTGGATTGGACGAATAAGAAGAGCAGAAGCAGTGTTGAAATGAATGATCCATCCGCAAGACCAATGCTTGCGGATGGTGTAGAGAACATGGATTCCTATGATACAGTGATTATTGGTTTCCCGATTTGGTGGGGCATTGCGCCACGTATCATAGAGACTTTCCTTGAAAGCTATGACTTCAAGGGGAAAAAGATCATTCCTTTCTGCACTTCTGGTGGCAGTGGTGTTGGCAGAAGTGATACAGCGCTACATAAGAATGTCAGTGGCGATGTACAATGGGCAAAGGGAATCCAGATCAATCGTCCAAATGAGAAAGACATTAGAAATTGGCTAGAGAGAGTCATGTAAGGAGAATAAAGAACATGAAGTACACAAAGCTTGGTAATTCGGATTTGAACGTATCCCGCATATGCATGGGATGCATGGGATTTGGCGATGCAGGAAAAGGACAGCATAGCTGGACACTGGATGAAGAACACTCAAGAGAGATCATTAAGCATGGGCTGGATCTTGGCGTTAATTTCTTTGATACAGCCATTGGCTATCAAAATGGAACAAGTGAACAGTATGTTGGAAGGGCATTGAGAGACTATGCAAAGCGTGAAGATGTTGTTGTCGCAACAAAGTTTCTTCCAAGGACACCAGGTGAAATTGAAACTGGTGTCACTGGTCAACAACACATCGAGAAGATGATCAACACAAGCCTGCAGAATCTTGGCATGGATTATGTCGATCTATACATCTATCACATGTGGGATTGGAATACGCCAATCTACGATATTCTTGATGGATTGAATAATGTGGTAAAGGCTGGCAAGGCTAGATACATTGGCATTTCCAATTGCTTTGCTTGGCA
>OMYM01000238.1 GCA_900315225.1 uncultured Erysipelotrichaceae bacterium
GATGTTCGAGAACGCCTGCACGACCAAAACGACAGAAGAATCTTCACCATATTCGAAGCAATCAAAAAAGGTGTATCCCTATCGGAAATCCACGATATCACAAAGATCGATCTCTGGTTCCTTGCCAAAATCGCCAACCTCGCCCGCTACGAAGAGACAATTTCCCATTCCTTTGGCGAAGAGGAATACATCAAGGGAAAAAACCTAGGCTACACCGATGAAGCGCTCAAAAGACTCAGTGGTCGCAAGGAAATCCCGCATATGGACGCATCTTTCAAGATGGTCGATACATGCGCGGCAGAATTCGATGCTGCTACGCCATACTTCTATTCCGTGTACGACAAACATTGCGATGCCCGCAGATTTGAACGCAGTGGCAAGCCTGTCGTCATTGTCATCGGCTCTGGTCCCATCCGCATTGGGCAAGGCATAGAATTCGACTATTCATGCGTCCATTGTGTATGGACATTGCGCCAAAAGGGGTATGACGTTGTCATCATTAACAACAACCCAGAAACCGTGTCGACCGACTATGATACCGCCGACAGGCTGTACTTCGAGCCATTGATGCCAGAGGATGTCATGAACATCATCGCCGTGGAAAAACCAATTGGCGTAGTCGTTGCCTTTGGTGGCCAAACAGCAATCCGCCTGACCAATTTCCTGCATTCGCAAGGCATCCGCATCCTTGGGACGACTGCCGATGCGATTGACCTAGCGGAAGACAGGGCACGCTTTGATGCCTTGCTGGAAGAATTCGGCATCAGGCGACCAAAGGGCTTGACCGCAATGAATTTGGCGGAAGCGAAACATTGCGCCGAAACACTTGGCTTTCCAGTGCTGCTACGTCCTTCCTACGTCATCGGTGGACAAAACATGACCATTGCCCATGAGATGCAAGATGTCATCGGATACATGGAACGCATCATGGCCAGCGGCATCGAAAACCCTGTGCTGATCGACCAATACCTGCCCGGCATCGAACTAGAGGTAGATGTCATATCGGATGGCGTCGATGTATTGATTCCCGGCATCATGGAGCATATTGAAAGGGCAGGGGTGCATAGCGGCGACTCCATCGCCGTCTATCCTCCATACAACCTCAACGACATGCAGATGGAAACGGTGTGCGAGGTATCCACCAAGCTTGCCCTTGCCATGAAAACACAGGGCTTGGTCAATATCCAGTATCTTCTCTACAAAGGAGAACTGTATGTCATCGAGGTAAACCCCAGGGCATCGCGCACAGTCCCATATATCTCAAAGGTCACCGGCATACAGATGACCGACATCGCCTCAAGGGTCATGACTGGCGAAACGCTTGCTTCGATTGGCTGCGGGACGGGGCTATACCCCATCCCGCCATACACATGCATCAAGGTTCCCGTGTTCTCTTTTGAAAAACTCCAGGACGCAAATGTCATTCTTGGACCAGAAATGAAATCGACTGGTGAAGTCCTTGGCATTGGCAGGACATTCTCTGAAAGCCTATGCAAAGGCTTGATGGCAGCTGGCTTCACAGTGCCACGACCAACGGGAGACAAGCGTCTTGGCGTATTGATATCCGTGGATTCCCACGACTACCAAGAGATCCTTGGCGTAGCGAAACAGTTGCATTCCTTTGGCATGAAGCTCTATGCGACAACCGGCACCGCCGATACGATTGCTTCGCTTGGCCTAGATGTCACAAAAGTCGCAAATGTCACAGAAAGCGATGAAATCTACCGATTGATGGAAAGCGGAGCCTTAAGCTACATTATCTACACCGGCGCATTATTGGACGAAACCCTTGGCGATTTCAGGAAACTCCACCGCAAGGCAATGAATCTTTCGATCCCATGCCTGACATCCGCCGATACCGCCGAAGCCTTGGCGGAAATGATCACCAGCGGTTATAACGCCCTGAACACCGAGCTTGTCAATATCGCAAACATGCGCAAGTCACACGTCCGCTATCGCTTCACAAAGATGCAGGATTGTGGCAACGACTATATCTTCATCGAAAACTTCGATGGAAAAGTCGAAGCCATTGAATCCCTTTGCGTCACGCTATGCGACAGGCATACCGGCATTGGCGCAGACGGCATCGTCCTCCTGGAGAAATCCGACAAAGCCGATGCCCTAATGCGCACATACAACAAAGACGGCTCTTTTGGCCACATGGCCGGCAACAACCTCCGTTGCGTCGCAAAGTATCTCTACGACAATGGCTATGTCAATCGCAACACCATCACCATCGAGGCAGACGGCTCTTTGATCACCATGCGCGTCTATCTTCGCAATGGCAAAGTCTCCTATGTCTCGGCATGCATGGGCAAAGCTTCTTTTGAATCGCAAAACGTTCCCGTCTTATCGAGCAAAAGCGAAGTCATCGACCAACCCGTCGAGATTGCAGGACAGACATGGAACATCACATGCCTATCCGTTGGTAACCCCCATTGCGTTGTCTTCACCGACAGCCCCGATGGCATCGACCTTGAAATCATCGGTCCATTGTTTGAAAACAACGAAATGTTCCCAGTCAAGACCAATACCGAATTTGTCCGCATCGTCGATAGCAGGACAATACGGGCACGCGTCTGGGAACGAGGCAATGGCGCAACCTTGGCTTGCGGCACTGGTGCCTGTGCCGCAGCTTTGGCAGCGATCAAGAATGGCTATTGCCAGGAAAACACCGACATCACGGTAAAGCTTGATGGCGGCGACATGACCGTCCGTGTCGAAGACAACGGAAACGTCTTCTTATCGGGTGGCGCATCGATTGTGTTCGAAGGATCCTTTGACTTCTGATAACCCATTGGGATGCAGAAATGCATCCCTTTTCTTGTGAGTCTGCCTGTCACTTGTTATAGGATTTATTGAAATCTTATTACGAAAGTTGTATTCTTTTCAAACAGGTGTGGCTATGCTAAAGATTGCGATTGTGGATGATGCAGAAAAGGACTTGAGAGAAACGGAATCAGCGGTAGAAACATATCTGCCTGGGAATCAGGTGTTTTGTTTTTCCAGCTTGGAGGCATTTTCCAGGCATCCAGAAACCTTTGATCTCGCCCTGATGGATATTCGCCTTGAAGATTCCATGAGCATTGATTGGATCAAGCAAGTGAAGAGGAAGACAAGATATGTCTTGTATACAACGGAGATTGCGGATCTTGCGGCACGGGCAATGCATGCAAGCGTTGTCGGCTATCATGTGAAAAGGGATGGCAAAGAGGCTCTTGGACACATGTTGGAAGAAGTGAATGAGGAATATTTCTCTCAGGTTGTTTCCATTCCCTCAGGACAAGGAGAGGAAAAACTGCCACTCTCAAATGTCACGCATGTTATCATACGCAACAGGACGAGGTGGTTGTATCGGACGATGGGTCCACCCATATGGCTGGGAAGGATCAGCCTAGAGGAACTACAGGAGCGTTACCCAGATGTATTTTTACGGATTGGCAGGGACATGCTGGTGAATGCCTCACAAATCCTAGGGTTTGAGGGCTGCCTTGTGATTCTAAAGAATGGCATAAAGCTTCCCGTCTCACGGCGGCGACTTGCGGAAGTGAAGAAAAAGGAGATGTTGCTGAACGGATGGAAATTCTAAGGGTATTCAAGAATGTCGTGTATCTGCTCTGCTGCAAAAGTGCAAAGATACCGCAAGCAAAAAGGCTGGCATGTGCGGTTTGCGTGTATGCATTGTTGGTAATATTGCTTCCAGAGATATACCGTATGCCGTACAGAATTTTGATTCCGACTGTCCAGGTGCTTGCGTTTTACCTGGTTGTGGAAAGAAAGGCAACGCTTGCGGCGGGAGATGTTTTTTCATTTGGCCTAGCGTATCTATGGCTACAAGTGTTTCTGTCCATAAGGGATTTGATTCCTTTTCGCATTAGGAGCTGTATTGTGCATTTGCCTCTGCTTGGCATGGATTATGACCTGGCGCATCTATGGGTGGTCTTGTTTGGCTGCCTTGTGTTTTGGGCGTTTGGAAAGCTGCGTCATGTGAATGGATCATGGTTCATGAACGGGGTCATGCTGGGAGTTCTAGCGCTAGGATATTCGCTGGTTCACATCAGCGAGATCCTTGCCTATCATGGATCCCTGCTTTACAACAAAGAGTCTAGCGCATATTCATTGCTTGCCTCCGTCTGTGTATTGTTTCTTCCCCTGGTTGTCTGGATGGCGAAAGGAAGGACAGGGCGGATAGAATCCATGGCGATGGAAACAAGCGAAGCCAAGGCAATGACACGAATGTACAAAGGAATGGTCGATGATCTTTCGCATGAGAACATCGAAAGGATGATGGACAAGCATGACATCATGAAGAACCTTCGCTTGCTACAGGAATTCATTGCGGATGGCAATGACGAAGAAGCGGGAAGACTTGTGGATCGATCATTGCGCACATATAGCAGTGACCAAAAGGCGCATGAATACACAGGGAACATGTATATCAATGCATTTCTCAACTATGAGGCGGCATTGCATCCAGATGTGGAGATAGCCACTGACATCAAGATACGGGCTGACTTCGGGGAGATGAACCAACATCTTGCTGTGTTGCTTGTCAACCTATTTGACGCAAGGCTAAGGCAGATGCCTGAAAAAGGCATGATCCAGCTGAAGATGATGGAACACGAGGGAATCCTGGAAATCAAGCTGCATTCTCTTGGCTATGCAAGAGAAGAAGACTCGCAAGAAGAAATGATCATCCAAAGCATGCTGAGCAAACTGGATGTAGTCGCAAGGAATGAAACGAAAGAGACGACAAGCATTCTTTTGCGCGTATAAGCCATTGGCAAGGCCAATGGCTTTTTTTGACCACTCAGACCTTGGAACAACCGTTCAAGCCATAATAAATCAACATCTATTGCGTAGCAAAAAGGAAAGGTATATGGTCTTACCACAGGAGAACAAGGAGGTTATATATGTTCAAGAAATTCAAGGCCAGATTGTATCTGTCCGCATTGCTCATTGGCACAGCGGCAGGATCGATCTCAAATGTGGGAGGTGCAAATGTTTATTCAAAAACTAAGGAAAGTGATGTGGAATGAAAAATACCTTGTTGTTTTACTTGGATTAACCCTGTTCTGCGAATTACAGATTGTCGCAAAGATGTGGAACTGGAGCAGGGGAAATACGCTTTTGTACGTATTCAGTGCATTTGAAAACTGCATCATGATGGATCTGGCTTCAAGCAATCTCAAGTTTACATACATGGTCGCGGGCGTTGGCGCATGCATTGCTTCATGCGGCACAGTGTACAGCGAAGATGTGGCAGCAGGGGGAGATGGCATGCTTTTGTGCAGGCAGTCAAAGACCATGTATCACATGGAGAACCTGATTGTATCATGGATTGCTTCGTTTTCAATGGCCATCGTGCCATTGGGCCTGAATCTTGCGGCTTCGCTTGTGTGCTATCCATTGGAAGGAATGGACAACATCTATGGAAATCCAGCATTCGCATATCTTGAGATATGCAACCCTTCCCGTCCATTGACCATGCTCCATGGGCTTCATCCAGGACGGTATGTGTTGTTGCTTATCGTTATGCTTGGGCTTGCCACTGCTGCTTTTTCCCTATTGTGCTATGGGTTATCGGTCGCAACGGGATGGAATGGATACGCTTGCTGCGTTGCAAGTGTGCTTGCGTACCTAGGCGCTGGGCTTGCCCCTTATCGGCTTGGGTATCCATGGCTGTCAATTCTTTCCTACATAAGCGGCGATGATTTCGGGAACGTTAAGATTTTCATGGCATTGATCTTTCTTGAGACTGCCATGGCATGTGCATTGACAATGGCAGGCGCGAGGAAATCATGAAAGGGCAATGGATGATAGAGGCTAGCGTGGCATTGGCATGGGTCATGGGCGGAATATTGTCGATGAAGCTACGGCTATGGATCATGTTCATGGTTGCCACGCTTGCCATCGCAAGAATGTCATGGCAAGGCAAAAACGCAATGATCATTGCCAGATATCCAGGTTGGATAGAATGGAAAGCCGATATATTCAAAAACATTGCGGCACATTGCGCATGGTGCGGGATACTCATTGCTCTTGGCTGCCTTTGGCATTCGCTTCAGGCAGGGACCGGCATATCGTTCTTATTGGCAACGACAATTGATGTACTGTATCTCTTCTGGATGAGCCTTGCGGGATCGATGCATCCAGCGGGATTTGCCGCTTGCGCAATTACGCTAGTCCCTTCCCTGGGGATGGATCTTTCGATGCAGGCCTTTGCCTGCATCTATGATTCACAGAGTTGGACAAACCTCCATGCCCTGACTGGCGCTATTGCAATGCATGGAAGCCTATGCTTCATAACATGTGGGTTGTTTAAAAAGTGGAGGTTGGGATGAAAAGAATCATGAGCGTTGTCGCGGCTTTCGCCACATTGGCGCTAAGAGCGGAAGCGAACCATGGGTTTCTTTCCCTGCAGCGATACATGCATCCTGGATGGCTAAAAGGGATTGACTATAACCTTGTGTATTTGTTTCCGTACGTCCTGTTGTTTCTGGCAGCTGTGGACAATATGCGCCTGCTGCATGAAAACAAGGCCATGGTTGCGACACGGATGACCGGCATGAAGGAATACAAGACCATGGAAGGCTGGATAATCACACGCGACTGCCTGGAAGCGACAGGCATATACCATGCCGTGCTTCTTGCATGCACGAAGTGGGACATTGGCCTGGATGTGCTGGAAGTCATGGCACAGAATATCTTGATTGTCACATTGTGCCTGGAAGTGTTTTCCCTTGTGCAAGGGCTTGGCAATGAGCTTGCGTTTACCGCCGTGATCGGGGGAATGGCATTGCTTTCATTTTCTGGAATGCTTGAAGCATATAGGACGGGGGAATGCGTGAAATGGAACTTGCTGACGTACAACGTCATGCTGGAACAAGGGTATCAAGAAAATTGGCTCGTCATTGCAGAATACGGAATAGCCGCATTTTGCCTAGAGTGGTGCAGAAGGAGAAGAACATGATAACGTTGAACAAAGTGTCCAAGCATTTTCGAAGCAATTGTGTTTTTGAACAAATTGATTATGCGTTTGCGGATGGATTGGTATATTGTGTGCAAGGAATCAACGGCAGCGGAAAAACAGTGTTGCTAAAGCTGATCGCTGGCTTGCTGGAGCCAGACGAAGGAAGGATTTCCTTCAACAAGAAAGATGTCAGAAAAGGCGTCATCATTGAGACACCTCGCTTCTGGAAACATATGAGCGGGCTGGAGACATTGCGTTTCCTTGCTTCCGTGCGAGGTGAAATTTCCGAAGAAACGATATTGGAGTACATGGCGAAGACAGGAACAATTGCGTACAAGAACAAGCGGGTAGGGAGCTATTCCCTTGGCATGAAACAGAGACTGGCGATCGCCCAGGCAATGATGGAAGACCCAGATATCCTTCTTTTAGATGAGCCGACAAACGCCCTTGATGAAAGCGGGTTGGCGATGCTGAAGGGGCTTCTCAAGGAAGAAAAGGAAAAAGGAAAGACGATTCTTATTGCAACACATAATCTCGATGACCTTGAGGATGTCATTGACAGGCAGCTAAAAATTCGGGATAGGAGGCTTGTGGAATGGCAAAGAGGTTGATCGCATTGTGTATTATGCTTTCAGCAATGGTGTCTTTTGCGTTGGCTGCGTATGTCAAGTCAACGATGCATTCATTGCCAGATTTAGATCAAATCGATGGATACCGCTATGTGTGTGAAGGCAGCTATCGCCATCTCTACACACATGATGCCAAAGGGCTGGAAGATCTGATGGAAAACAGCGATGCCGTGGTTTTGGCCAAAACGGACGATGCAGGGGTTCTTAAGGCAAGATCCATCAAGAAACAGATACATGTCATAGAACGGATAAAAGGTGATACAGAGGACTATCTGGCGTATTATGAACCTGTGTATTTGATGCATGATCATTCGATCATCGCAGACAGGGGATATCTGCCCATGTTGCCAGGGCATGAATACCTGCTGTTTTTAAAAGAAGTAAAGAATCCCGAGGATGAAACATGCTTGTACTATCCCGTATCCTCCGACATCGGGAAGTATGAGAAAGGAAAAAAAGCGACTCTTTGGCAGTATGACGAAAGCATCACTTACAGGGATGTCAAGGAGGAAGCGGTATATCTGGTTGAAGGCAGCGACTTTGCCCAAGACATGCAGGAAAGGGTGGATCTGTACAACAAGATATGCGATGAGATGGAAGATCTCTGGCGATAAGCCTTTTTCTTGCATCCAGCCATTATGCTTGGACGAACAAATAGGTACAATTCTGTATCATCGCCTGTAGTTATATGCGGAACGATTGTAGATATCTAAGCTAACGTTTAATGTATGGAGGGGACAGCCTTGATGTTTTCACCGGCATGCAAGGACTGTCCCCCTGTTTTTACTGTCCGCAAAAGCGATGCTCATTTGGCAAAACCTTGCACAACGCATCGCGTTGTTGTTTTTCTTGCATGTTGGGCAAGACACTGCGGGTTCCCCCGCAACGATGACCTTTTCCAGGGAATCCCCCATCGTTGTACTTTGTATCCATGTAATTTGTAAATGCTTGAATCTTTTCCCGAATCGCGGGGGTTTTCCAATCTACGGGCAATAGGAATGTCAGCGGTGAAAAGGCAAATGCCATTCACCGCCGAGCCACAGCCGTAGGCTGGAAAGGAGAACCCAATGCCAAAACAGAACGGCAAAAAGACAAAGGGCAAAAAGACAAAAGGCACGGGCATTAGAAACAACGCCCACAGACCGTATGAAAAAGGCATCAGGCTTTGCCGGAGACTCAATGGCATCGACTGCCTGATTGGAACCGAGGTGAACCTTATTGACGCCGAAAAGAGAATTGACGCGGTGCTCATCGAAACCACGCAACACCTTACCCTGCTCGAACACGACATTTTCGGCAGGATCACCGTCAATGAATTCAAGTCGGCTTCAAGCACCATCGACTCAACGGCGCTTGTGCAGGCCACGGGCTACCAGTCTATCGTCGAGGACGTGATGTACAAAACGAACCCATCGTCCCCTGCGGACATCAAAGTGGTCATCAGCGGCTTCAGTATCCACCCGTCCCTGATAGGGAAGGACGTGGAGGGCTTCAGGACCTTCCATGGCGTGAAGGTTGAAAACAAGAAGGATGGAGTGTATAATGTAATCGGGTATGGGTTTGCACCCACTTCCATTATATTGCTGAACGAGCTTCCTGGGGAGGAGTTCGCGTGCCTTCGCATCCTTGGCAAGAACGCAAACCCAGACGATGTCAGGACATTCTATCACCAGATCAAGACCATGGAGCCATTCGACACCGAAACAAGAGACTGCATCCACGCAGTTGCCTGCGAATTCTTCATTAACAACTACGAATCTTTTGAAAACTATGACGAGGAGGACCGACAAATGATCAACGATTTCCAGAGATACACGCATACATACATTGAGGATATTCAAAGAACGAGCGAAATGAACGGATTGATCAAGGGGAGGAAAGAAGGCAGAGAGGAAGGCAGAGAAGAAGGCAGAGAAGAAGGCAGAAGGGAACAGACAAATGAGTTTCTCGCCGCCCTTGACAGGGAGACCAGAAGTGGAAAGACCTCGTTTTCCCTGGACGATCTCTATCGCATGCTCCGTGAAACCGGAGATGAGGGCAATTGATTGCCCATGGCTACGTAAAGCGCATGGCTTTCCAGCATTCGACGCCGAAGGACGAAAGGCCATGCTTCCGTGCCCAGGCACGGATAAACGGAAGCCTGCACTGTCTGCCGACATATTGCGCGACAGCCCATTTGAGGCTTTGACAAGGGGAGGTGGCACGGATGATCAACGATTTCCAAAGGTACACGCACAAGTACATTGAGGATATTCA
>OMYM01000429.1 GCA_900315225.1 uncultured Erysipelotrichaceae bacterium
ATTGATGGATGAACCCACATCTGCCTTAGATCCATACAACCGACGGATCGTGATCAACACGATCCGAGGATTGGAACAAACCAAGCTCATTACATCCCATGACTTGGACATGATACTTGACACATGCGACAGAGTGATATTGTTGTCACAGGGAAGGATTGTGGCAGATGGACCATCGGATGATATACTGCGCGACAAGGCGTTACTGGAACAACATAGGATGGAATTACCGCTGTCATTGATGGGGAGAATATAAGAAAAGGCTAGGTAATCTAGCCATGCCGTATGACAGAATCCTTGCTGTATATTACATGGGAAGCCACTGGATCACATCCTTGTATTTCTCCATTCCTTCATCGTATTCGTTGAGAAAAAAAGCAGATGCTTCGGGGAGGCAAATCCAGACCTCGAAACAAGGTAATTCTGAACATGTTCAATTCATTGGGGTTGGCGAGAGTGCTGGAAGTGGGGTTCCAAATGTCTATGCCATCTGGGAAATGGAGGGATATGCAGAACCTACCGTTGAAGAACTTGGCGGTCGCGATGGAACTATCAAACAGTAGTTTCTTTGTTAATAGTGAAGAAAGAACCTGATTCACACCTTTTTGAATCAGAGGCAGAAGGAGGTTCGAAAAAAAGGACTGGAAAAAGGTTCGAAAAAGTATGGGAAGGAGGTTCGAAAAAGGACCAGAAGAAGGTTCGAAAAAAGAAACGGAAAAAGGTTCGAAAAAGTATCGGGAGAAGGTTCGAAAAAGAAACGGAAAAAGGTTCGAAAAAGTATCGGGAGAAGGTTCGAAAGAAGGACTGGGGGAAGGTTCGAAAAAAGGATTGGGAGGAGGTTCGAAAAAGTATCGAAAGAAGGTTCGAAAGAAAAGCGGGCTGTATCACATAGCTTCTTATTCCACAAAACCACTCGTGTATTTTTGATTCAATGATCGCCATGAATGGTATGCTTGACTTCGTGTTATATCTTGACTTATAATGGAATTGCCGAGGAAGAAA
Organism: uncultured Erysipelotrichaceae bacterium; assembly: GCA_900315225.1. GTDB lineage: Bacteria > Bacillota_I > Bacilli_A > Erysipelotrichales > Erysipelotrichaceae > Bulleidia. The sequence goes on from OMYM01000429.1 coordinate 1,003, forward strand.
GGAGTGGACATGACAAGAACTGTATCGACTGGTCGTCAACAATTCGATGTGATGATTGAGAAAAACAACTTTTACGTTGATAAAACGAAGTTTATTGAAGAATGGTGGAAAGATGACAAGGGTGTCACCTTGATTACCCGCCCAAGAAGGTTTGGGAAAAGCCTGATGATGTCTACCGTCAAATGCTTTTTTTCTAGTCGGTATAAGGATAGGAAAGATCTTTTCGATGGTTTGTACATCGGCACTTGCTCCGACATGATGAAGCTGCAAGGTGCCATTCCTGTTGTTTATCTCTCTTTTTCCGATTGCAAGGATGATGAGGATTATGAAGGGAAAAAAATCCAGGGATACATAGGAATGGTGGAAGCGATCAAGGAAGAGATCAGAAAACTGTATAGACAATTCTCAGAACTTCTTGAAAGAAAAGAAATCACAAAAGCGGAAAAAACGAAGTTTGCCATTATCCGTGACAGCTATGACCCCAAAGAGTTTACAACAGCTTTGATGAACAACTCCATTCAGTTTCTTTGCGAGCTGATTTGTCGTTGCTACGGCATCAAGCCTATCATACTTTTGGACGAGTACGATACGCCGCTTCAAGAAGCGTATGCTTCAGGCTATTGGGGAAGGCTGGTAAAAACAATGCGAGCCTTTTTCAACAAGAGCTTTAAAACTACAGATTTCTTTCAACGAGCATTGATTACAGGGATCACCAAGGTATCAAAAGAGTCATTGTTTTCCGATGTAAACAATTTCAAATCCGTTTCGGTAACAAGCGACTTGTACTCCGATTGTTTTGGCTTCACCGAGAAAGAGGTGTTTGATACTCTTGTTGAATTTGGAAGGGGCGATGAAAAACAAAAGGTAAAAGACTGGTATGATGGCTTTGTGTTTGGCGACCAGAAGGAGATATACAATCCCTATTCCATTGCTTGCCTGCTTGATGAAAAAATATTCAAGACATACTGGGCGGATACATCGTCCAACGCTCTTGTGAGCCAATTGATCCGCCATGGCGATGCCAGCATAAGGGAAGACTTTCTGAAGTTGATGAATGGTGAGTCAATCGCCTGCGTCATTGATGAAAACGTGGTGTTTGCGGATCTTGACCACGTCCCAAGCGCCGTATGGTCGCTTCTATTGGGAAGCGGGTATATCAAGTCCCTTGGTATTGTCTATGATGATGACGCGGATGAGTTTGTATATACAGTATCCCTGACAAACCGGGAAACGAGGGTCATGTTCAAGAAGCTCGTTAGGCGATGGTTCGTCACAAAGGATGATGGTACATCGTACAACGAGTTTATCGAGGCGCTTCTGCGCTACGACTTGGAGCAGATGAACTTCTTCCTCAACAAGGTTGCCCTTCAATCGTTTTCGTATTTCGACACTGCCAACAAATCACCCGAGGCATTTTGGCAAGGCTTCATCATCGGGCTTGTGGTTGCCTTGGACGGGAAGTACGTCATTACTTCAAACAGGGCTGCTGGATTGGGAATCTACGATGTGCAACTCAAGCCAAGGGACAAGTCAATGCTGGCATTTGTCATTGAATTCAAAAGCCTCAAGGTACCCAAGCGGAAAACTCGCAAGGATGATAGTCAGCTCAAGGCGGGCGTGAAAGAAGCTCTTCAGCAAATTGAGGATAACAAATATTACACAGAGCTGGTGAGCGATGGCTATCCAATGATCCGAAAGCTTGGGCTCGCTTTTAGGGGACAGCTGTGCCTGATTGGGGATGAAGAAAAGCTGATTAGTTAGATAAAGACATATATGCATCTTGGCGCAAGGAACATAATGACAAGGTATGATTGAAATATTATGCGGCATGCGATGTATCAGGAAAGCTCAATGCAAGCAATTATGGCTTTGCAGAAATGAGGACAAAATTCAATTGAAATATAAATATTGTTTCTTTTATATAATACGATGTGCAACACCGAGTGATTCAACTGTATTTATCAATAAAAATCAGTGAATATTACATTTGCGGAAGAAAGATGTTGTATAATTATTGTGATATTAAGTCGGAAGGAGAACAAGACGATGACACCCTTAAGCAATATTCTTATAATATATACTGAACAGTTCTTTCCCGTTGCATATTACCTTGCGAATAGATTAAGGGATTATGGCATAGGAATTGTTAATGATGAATTGGATGTCGGATGAACCAGCCTTTGATTGATGATTCATGTATGCATTACGGAGAAAATCTCCCATTTAACGTATTATATCCTTCAGAAAGCTTTAGTACTCTTTTAAGGCAATCTGATATCGTTTTGATATTTTGTTGCTTTTCAACTTTCAAAAATGAAGATTATCGCATAAAGATTAAGAGTTATATCGAAGCATCAAATGACAGAGACAAAAAAACGATTATTATTGCTGACGATTATCGTAATTCTTTTGAGTTTAGTCATTTGGATGGCTCGCTTTTTTCTCGCAGTTTTGAATATCTTTGGATTCGTGCAGAAGACGGTCTTAACATTCATTCTATGAATGAAATTGTTCCTTCAATTTATAATCACGCTTTCAAAGGGAACGAGAAGAGAACACTATATGAAAAATTAGCGCACTTTGAGAAAATGAAATATGGAGAAGGCGTTCTTGACACTCAAAGCTCTTTGATCGAAATTCTTTGGGAGGAATGGGAGAACGCTGATTCAGATGATGTAAAACTGACTAGATGCAAAGCGGTACTTCAGTTAATGAGTAAAATGCGATCATATTATACCTCCAACACCGAAGAGGGGAGAAGAATTGCGCATCATCAATTGGACGCTATTAGCAAAGTCCATGATTGGGTTATGGATGAGCGTTTTCAGACAAATGATCTTTATTTATCGGCATGGGCAATAGCGATTATATATTTATTTGCGATTATACAGCATGAGGCTGTTGACACAATTACATATGGTGATGTGTACTTACTTCAGAAACAAGATAGAATCGATTCATTTTTTGAAGAACAAAAACGCTTTTATCAAGTTATTCATTCAGCAAGGGATAATGGCTGGGAGGATATTATCGATCAGTATTCAAAAATTGATCGAATGCTGATCGTTGATTGTGACCAATATAGCATGGCTTTAATACATGGTGACTCACATGGAGGAATCTGGCAAGAAAGAGAAGATGGGGTTTATGCTTCTCCTTTCCCTGTTAAAACACCTGAGGAAAGCATTGCACAAATTGAAATGTCAGATGAAATGAAGCTTCTTTTTTCTGCAGCGGAAACAATGAAAAAAGGAGTGAATGTATTCAGCGAAATTGCTGATTATGGGAAAGCGGCTGAATATTTAAGATGTTTGAAAACATTTTATGAACGACTTAGAAATTATTGCGAAATTGTTGATTCAAAAGTTACTGCAGCTTATTGCATTGATCAGATTGTAAATATTCAAAGCAGGTTGGAAAAAGTGAACACGCAAGCCAAAAAGTGGGACGTTGCTGAGCAAGGTTTAAAATCTCTTCTTGGTTTGAGACTACAGGAATCTAACGATTATGATGTCTTCCTGAGTTATAAACATGAGGATGATGATATTGCTCGTTCTTGTTATTACTTTTTGCAAGAAAATCATATCAAAACGTTTTTTGATGATATTTCCTTGCCGGAATTATCCAAATCAGATTACGAGGAGGCAATTATGACAGCTTTGGACAGGTCGAAGCATTTCATTGTCTTCATTACCGACCTTTCTCAGCTCTCTGCACATTGGATTAAATTAGAAATGAGGATTTTCGAACACGAGATGTCGGAAAATAGAAAACCTGATGCTAATTTTATTTTCATTACATCAAATGAAGTTGCAACTATGATTAACGCCAACAAAAAGCTCTTGCCAATTCAGTATAGAGGCTTTGAAATTATTACTGTCTCGGAATATAGAAAGAAGTTATTAAACTATTTGATATAAGTTGTTTTAGGAAGTTCAATGAAGTGTGAACTGCATCACATGCGCTCTTATCCCACAAAACCACTCGTTTATTGACGGTTGTGAGCGACTGGTAAAATGGTCAGAGAAAGCATAAGAAGAACTTGTGTATGGAAATAAATAGGAAAAGTGGCTGAATTTGACCAAAAAAGTTATGGAAAAGTCAATCAAAAATGCCTGAAATCTTATGGAAAAGTCAATGAAAATGAGAATATAGGAAAAGTAGATCGCGAAGAGAAATTGCCAATGAATACTGGTTGTTCCATTCTGAATTCTGCTAATTAGTTTACTCAGAATCAAAAATGTGCTTTATTTACTAGGGATCCTTAACAATCGGATCATATTCTGAGCAAAATATACTCACTATATCGTGTTAGGTGGATTATGGCATGAAAAGCAGATCCACGCACTCCCAATATCGTAAGGGGTGGGCTTATCTAGCAATCGGCAGATTTAAAGTTATTAGAAGTATACAGAAAAATCAAAAAAATTTCCAGTAAAAAATCAGCAAAAATCGGATGTTCCATAGATGATAGAAAAGCTCTTTTCAAAAATCAACGAATGGAAAAGTTAGCAAGGCAGTCCTTATTCTGAATGCAAACATTCATACTGCCCTTTGCTAAAAAGAAACCCCTATGATGGGGTTTCTGTTAGATATTCTCGTCTTTAAGAGCATCAATGGTGTTTTCCCGTTGTA
>OMYM01000205.1 GCA_900315225.1 uncultured Erysipelotrichaceae bacterium
AAGCCAAGGTAAGGACCGCCAAATGCTAGCGGCATGCCAAGCGGCTGACCTTCACCGACAGCGATATCGCAATTCATCTCGCCAGGGTTTTTTAGGAGCGCGGCAGAGATCGGGTTGATGCCGCAGATCGACTTTGCCTTGATGCCATGTGCAAGATCACTGATTTTTGTGCCGTCTTCGATGATGCCAAAGAAATTTGGCTGTTGGAAATATACGGCTGCGACATTCTTGTCTAGCATTGCCTCAAGCGCTTTTAAATCCGTGGTGCCATCGACTTGAGGTATTTCGACAAACTCGGCGCCAGATGCCCAGCTGTATGTCTTCATGACAGCAAGGGTTTCGGGGTTGACGCAGGATGAAACCAGCACTTTGTTGCGTTTGGCATCCTTGCACATGGCAAGAGCCTCGGCCGCTGCCGTGGCGCCATCGTATACCGATGCATTCGATACATCCATGCCTGTTAGCTCACAGATCATTGTCTGGTATTCGAAGATGCTTTGCAGGATGCCCTGGGATATTTCCGCTTGGTAAGGGGTGTAGGCAGTCAAGAAGGTTTCCTTTGCTGCGACTTCATCCACAATGGCGGGAATATAGTGGCGATACGCGCCAGCGCCACGGAAGATGATTTCATAGCGCTTGTTCTTGCGGGCGATTCCCTGAAGGAAGCGATACGCTTCCATTTCAGACATGCCTTCAGGCAAGTGCAGCTCCTTTAGGATCAGCTCATCGGGCACATCACGGTACAGCGACATGATATCGTCAAGGCCGATCTTTTCCAACATTGCCTTGCGGTCGTTGTCGCTTATGGAGAGATACCCTGCCATTAACTGTCTTCCTCTGCGCAGAAATCGATGTATGCTTCTGCGTCCATCAGTCCTTCGTCCAGCGCCGATGCCTCAACGCGGCAGATCCAGGCACCGTATGGATCTTCGTTAAGCTTTTCGGGAGCATCGGCGAGTTCCTCGTTGATCTCAACGATGACACCTGACAGTGGCGCGTTGATGTCAGAATCCGCCTTGACGCTTTCAACATCGCAGAATGCTGCGCCGATCGTCAATTCATCGTCGACAGACGGCAGGTTGATGTATACCAGGGATCCCAGTTTGTCCTGGGCATAGTCGGTGATGCCCACCAGCCATGTCCCGTCTTCGAGTTGTTTTGTCCATTCATGGGTTTTTGCGTATTTGAGTTCTTTTGGTGTGTTCATATTCTTTCTCCTTATTTTCTTTTGTAGAACGGAAGCGCCGTTACAACGCAGGCGATCTCTCTGTTTCTTGCCAGAGCTGTTAATTCGGTTCCAATGGCCGCATGTTCTTTATCTACCAGCGCCATGGCATATGCGCCTTTCAGGAAGGGCAGGTGGGTGCCGGAAGTCGTTGCGCCGACAACCTTCCCATTGACCGCAAGGTCGACATGTTCGCGCACAAGTCCCTTGCCTGTGACCTTGAGGCCTACGCGAACGATGGAAGGCTCTTTCTCCATTGCTTCCTTGCCTATGAATTCCGGCTTGTCCATCTTGACCGCAAAGCCTAGCCCGGTTTCGAGAGGATTGATGTTTTCGTCCATTTCGTGGCCATACAAAGGCATTGCGGCTTCTAGGCGCAATGTGTCCCTGGCACCTAGCCCGCAAGGCACAAGCCCGTATTCTTCTCCAGCCGTCATTAGCTTTTCCCAAAGGGCTGGACCATAATCCCTTTGGCAATAAAGCTCGTAGCCAAATTCTCCTGTGTAGCCGGTTTGCGATACGAGGCAATCAATGCCATCCACATCGACATGATCGATGAACGAGTAGTATTTTTCGGGCAATGCATCGTTTGTCAGCTTCGATAGAATGGCCTTTGCCAGCGGACCTTGCAATGCGACTTGGGCGATATCATCGGAGATATCGGTAAAAATGGCATCGCCAAAGGCATGTTCCTTCATCCACGCGTAGTCCTTGTCCTTGTTGGACGCATTGACAACGATCAAGTATTTGTCATCATCATGCTTGTAGACGAGAAGGTCGTCCACAACGCCGCCATTCTCATAGCACATTGGGCTGTAGCGCACCTTGCCGTTTTTCATGTTCGTGTAGTCGTTTGTCAGAAGATGGTTGAGGTTGGCAATGGCATCCTTGCCCTCCAACGTGATTTCCCCCATGTGGGACACATCGAACAAGCCTGCCTTTGTGCGCACTGCCATGTGTTCCTTGATAATGTCCGTGTATTGCACGGGCATGATGTATCCAGCAAAGGGAACCATCCTTGCGCCAAGCTTGACATGTGTATCATACAATACTGTTTTCTTGTCCATGTATTTCCTCCTTGTGAAAAAGAAAACGGAACGCGCCAATGAAAGCGCGCTCCGTTATGTTGACCTGAAAGATTCTTCCGAAATATCGGAATTGCTTCGTCGGTGCCGTTTCAACGGCTTTCCGGAGTCTCGTCCGGGCGCAGTCCTTTTGCCTGAAAGTTTATTCGCGTTACTTCTTCGGCGGCAATCATGCTCTCTTCTGCGCCTTTCATCCGAGGTGAATATTCAGTTTTCTTGTCTACTATAGCATTGCGATTCATGAAATGCAAAAACATAATCATGAAAATTATTTCTATAAATTATAGAAAGGGCTTTCAGCATCCATGCCTTGCGCAAGCTTGTTTTTCATGATGTTTCAAAGACTTGGGAAACATTATGCATCTGAGTATAATGAAAATGCGCCAAGGAATATCATCTGGCGGGAGGGCAAGAAACATGGAAGAAATACAAACGCATCTAAGGCAACTGCAGGACATCGCCTACCGTGATTTCCAGAAAGGCTTGATTCCGGGAACAGAAAACAAGACGTTCATTGGGGTACGAACGCCGGCATTGCGAGCCTATGCAAAGCAACTGATGAAATGCGAGCCTGACCTAGCGCGCAAGTTCATGGAAGAGTTGCCGCACGCATGGTTTGATGAAGACCAGCTTCACGCATTTCTTCTCGGCGAGATCAAAGACTTTGACGAATGCATGGAAGAAACGGAAAAGTTTCTTCCGTATGTAGACAATTGGGCTACATGCGACCAATTGTCGCCAAAGGTATTCGGGAAGAACAAGGAAAGGCTGTTGGCGCATATCGATAGGTGGCTTGAGAGCGATCATGTGTATACTGTGCGCTTTGGCATAGGGATGCTGATGAGTCATTTTCTAGGCGAGGATTTTGATGGGCGCTACATGGAGAAGGTTGCCAGGGTATCGTGTGAAGGGTATTACGTGGACATGATGGTGGCGTGGTATTTTGCGACTGCCTTGGCAAAGCAATACGAAGCAGCGATTGTGTATCTTGAAGAGAAACGGCTTTCGCGGCAAGTACACAACAAGACAATCCAGAAGGCAGTTGAAAGCAGGCGCATCGACAATGAGACCAAGACGTATCTAAAGACGTTGAAATTGAAAGGAAATGAAAATGGAACAAATTGAAAGAATCCAGCGATACGAGGCGTTGCTGGATGAAGCAAGGGAATTATTGCGTGAGGGCGAGCAGCTGGCGCAAAAGCTGTCATTGCTCAAGGGAATGCTTGGCGAGTTGGATGAATACTATTCTTCCAGCCAATGGCGCCAGGATTATGAGGATGACGAAGCGGGAAGGCTTCCAGAAGGGCTGAAGCGTGGCGTTTTGTCCGAGGATGGCATCTACAACGCCTTGGAGGATGAAAAGGATTTGTTTGAAAGGATCAAGGTGATCCTAGGGTGATCCATGTCATCGAGTCATTCACATGTCCTAAGACAGGCATTGCTGAAAAGAACGAGGACATGCTGTATGTCGGGGAGCATTTTGTGGCGGTTGTGGATGGCTCCACCAGCCAAGGCATCATAACAGGCAAAAGCGAGGGACGTTTGACGGCGGAATTGATCGTAGGCGCATTGGACAGGTTGCCATATGACAGCGATGGGGCATCTGCCGTTGCTTTCCTACAGAATGAACTTGCGGATTATCTGAAAGGAAAGGAAAATATCGATCTAGGGGCTGTCGCGGTCATCTATAGCATTGCCCGCAAGGAGATATGGCTGATTGGCGATTGTCAATGCGCGATCAATGGCAAGGTGCATACCAATGCCAAGGAAGTGGATGTCATTATGGCCGCAATGCGTAGCATGCTGATCCAGAGTCTTTTGGCGCAAGGCTATACGGAAAAGGACTTGTTGAAGCACGATATATCAAGGGACATGATCGAACCATTGTTAAAGGAACAGACACATTTACGCAATATCATCGGAGGATATGGCTATCCCTGCCTTTGCGGCAAGAAAGAGGTGACCCAATTCTCCGTATTTCAAGTGAATGCTGGCGATGAAGTGATCCTGGCAAGCGATGGCTATCCACGCTTGTTTTCAACGCTGGCGCAAAGCGAGCAAGCATTAAAAAAACTGATAGAAGTAGATCCGCTGTTGTATCGCGAATATCATTCCACCAAGGGATTGCGACCGGGAAACGTTGGTTTCGATGACCGCACATACATACGTTTTGTGGTTGATTGACGTTCGGCGCAACAAGACGGAAGCTGTCTTCGTTCTTGCGGTTTTCAAGATTTCCCTTATCGATGGACAGGTGGTTTGTCGCGGGACCAAAGCCAAGTGTGAACCCTTTGTTGTCGCCAGAGTCGAAGACTTTATGAAAATCATTGAGACGAAAAAAAGCACTGGATGCCAGTGAATCATACGCACAGGCAATTGTTGTAAATGGATGTGTATTCACATCTGGGCAGATCCCGACAGAATCTTCAAGCATTGCTAGAAGATTCTGGAAGTGGCTTGGTCAAGGCAATCAAGACAACTTGTTTCATTGCGAGTATGGATGATTTCGTGGCATTCAACAAAGTGTATGCGGAGTGCTTCACCAGCAAGAAGCTGTGTCGAAGTATCCAGGCTTCCCAAGGAAGCATTGGTGGAGATAAAGGCAATCGTTGAAATCGAGTAATCAAAGGACCAGTGGATATTGATTCACTGACTCTTTGTGATGTGTGTCAGGCATGATATACGTACAACTAAGGAACTGTCACGAAATAACTTGAACAGCGTCCACAGAATAGTTGCCAGAGGCTCACCATTTTCCTGGAACAGATATTTACAATCGTTCCGCATATAACAGCAGGCTGACGATGCAGGATTCTACCTATTTGTTCGTCCAAGTATAAGACCGCTACGGATCCTGATTCATATCAGTGACATTTTAATTATTTTCTGCTATTATTTTTATCTGCCGAATTTAGTTGAAATCCTTTTCAGAA
>OMYM01000206.1 GCA_900315225.1 uncultured Erysipelotrichaceae bacterium
ATATCTGGAACAGATATTTACAATCGTTCCGCATATAACAGCAGGCAGACGATGCTGAATTCTACCTATTTGTGCGTCCAAGTATAGAAGGAGAATTCATATGATCGATGCAGTAAAACCATTATTCCAACCCATCCGCGTAGGCGGAATAGAGATCAAAAACAGAATCGTCATGCCACCGATGGATACATGTGCGTTCAACTTTGATGGAACTGTCACGCCTAAGCTTTTGCCTTACATGAGAAACAGGGCCAAGGGAGGAACAGGATTGATCATCCAGGAATGTGCGGATACATCTTGGCCTCAAGGAAAGAATGGGCCAAGAGAACTACGCATGGATGTTCCAGATTCCATTACCTTCCTGCATGACATGACAAATGTCGTTCATTCTTTCGGGACAAAGATCATCTTGCAGCTTAACCATGCTGGTTTCCAATCCAATCCTGTCAATTGCGATGGTCTTCAATCTGTCTGTCCTTCCGACTTTAACGGGGCACGCGCCTTGACCAACGAAGAAGTCAAGAAGATTGTCCAGGATTTCATTATCTGCTCTATCAATGCAAAACAGGCAGGGTATGATGGCATTGAACTGCATGCGGCGCATGGGTATCTCTTGAATTGCTTCTTGAATCCATCCATTAACAAGCGAGAAGATGAATATGGTGGAGCATTGGAAAACCGTTTCCGCATGGTCAAGGAAATCATTGAAGGCATCAGGGAAAAGTGTGGCAAGCCATTTATCATCAGTGTCCGCATTGGGTCCGAAGACAATCCAGGAAACACATTGGAAGATGCGGTGCAGATCGCTGTCATGTGTGAACAAGCGGGTGCCGATATGGTCAACATGTCTTCTGGGTTTAATCCACCGATGAACACCAATCCCACCCAATGGGCCAAAGAAGGTCTTTACCTGCACTATTCCGAAGCGGTCAAGAAAGCCGTCAAGATTCCAGTCGCCATTGTCGGAAAGTTGAAAACGCCACAGGTGTGCGCCGATGCAATCACCGAAGGAAAAGCAGACCTTGTCTGCATTGGCAGACAATTGCTTTGTGATCCTGAATGGCCAAACAAGATCATGCATGACAAGATCGATCAGATCCGTCCATGCCTTTCTTGCTTTGACGGGTGCATGGGAGCTCTTCTATCACGGAATGAGATCACCCGTTGTTCGATCAACCCTTATGTCGGTTTTGAAGACTTCCAGTCGGAAAACAATGTCGCAAAGACAGCAAACCCAAAGAAAGTCCTTGTTGTCGGTGGTGGCATTTCCGGCATGCAGTTTGCGATCATTTCCGCCAAGCGTGGCAATCAGGTCATCCTTGCGGAAAAGGATAGCCAGCTGGGTGGTCAGATGATGCTGGCAGGCATGACTCCGCATAAAGAAGCAGTCTTGAAAGCACTGAAATGGTTTGGCGAGGAGTGTGTAAGAACAGGTGTGGAAATCCACCTGAACCAGAATGTCGACCTTGCCTATGTCAATGAAGTAAAGCCCGACCAGGTTGTCATTGCTGCAGGTGCCGTGTTCTCCATGCCTCCAATTGAAGGCATCGAACATGCGGTCAATGGGGCGGATGTCATCGCCCGCAAGATCGATGCTGGAACTGACAAAGACATTGTTGTCATTGGTGGTGGCGTAGCTGGGGCAGAACTTGCCCATCGTCTGGTTCTGGAAGGGAACCGTGTATCAGTCCTTGAAATGTTGCCAGACATATGCAATGGCGGAGAACTCTTCCACACCATGTTGTTGAAAGACTATCTCAACAAGAATGCCAATGTCTTGACATCTGTCGCAGTAAAGAAAATCACTGCCGACTCGGTTGAATACGAGGACAAAGATCATGTCCGCCACACTGTCAAGGCAGACATGACAACCGTCTGTGCCGGACAAAGAAAGATGGGAATCGACCTCTACAATGCATTGCTTGAAGCTGGATATGAAGCCTATCGCATCGGTAACAACGAACGTGCAGCCAATTTCCTCAATGCGACCAGAAGCGCGTTCGAACTCGCCTACACACTTTAAGAAACACAGCCATATCGATTACGATATGGCTTTTTTGCGAAATGAATTCGCTCATCATGCCAGTGAACGAATTGAGTATTGGCTAAACGGGAGAAGCAAAAGGCGCAGCTTCACATGGCTACGATTCATGGGCTTGTTAACCAATGCATCGGCGAATGGCACTTGCATATACCTGTATTTTCCTAAATACCTACAGCAGTTTTGACATCAATATCCCCCACTCATCCAAAAATCCTTCAGGATAATCGCTTAGCGTTCCTTTTGAATCAATCCCAATCATATGGATCAGAGAATTCTGTTCTATGTCTTTATCAAAATACAGGATATTCAAATCAGCCTTTTTCAACAATCCTTCCTTTACCGCAACACGTATTCCGTTGATCACATGATCGCTGTGTGGCTCACAGATAATTTGCGCTCCATTAAAGGCAGCTCTGGCAATTAGACTCGCTATGACAGCCTGACCTTTTGGATGCAAATGTGATTCAGGGTTCTCAATCAATAATAACGTATCACTTCCCGATACCAGTAGCTCCACAATAAGTGGAAGAACATAGAGAGTTCCAAATCCTACATTCACAGGCGAATAACTGTCCGAATAATACCGTCCATTTTCATATGCTATGAAAAGTCTCGAATATTGTTCCAGGGTGTTCAATTCAGCCTTTAACCATAACTTTTTTTCGAAAATTACACCCCAGTAAATAATTAATGTGATTTCGTGTTTTTTCAGTCAAATGGTGACTTGGTTATTTTGTATATATTATTCGTGACTTTCATATTTAATTCTAGCAATGCCAATCCTGGGAGAGAAAGAAAAGTTGCAATACGGTTTGTGAAAACACGATAGAATTAAAACAAATGCCGAATACAACCTATTCGTCTTTTTTTGCCTGGGGATTTCCCGCCGCCCTGCCATTCATCTCCCCCTTTTTCCACCCAGACGACTTTCTCAAGCCCTTCGACAACGCGTTGGCGGAAGTGCGGGGTAAGGTGGATGCAGTCCTTTTTGTAGGCGTGTGCGGTGGACGGCATTCCGATAGCGGATATGCATGTTTCCCTCCTAATGCATGGTTAGGCAACCGTACACATTGTGTCGCAAGGGAAGGCAAAACGCAATAAGGCATTGCAATAAACAACTTGTTCGGATTGTTTTTTGAATGGCTTTCGGATAGGACATTGCGCATTATAAAAATAACATATTAGCAAATCATCGCTTTTCACGCCGCTGCTTTCATTTCGATCCAAGGACAATTTGCCACCGCCGGGACTTCTTCCAATGAAACCGGAGAAACAGCTGCCGTCAAGTCATGATCCGCATAATTGCCACAACTAAAAACCCGCGTGCAAAAACACGGGTTTCTCATTTTCGCCATCGGCAAGAAACGCCTGGAAGACCAGGGGTATTATAGTTCGGCGATGATTTTGTCTATTTCCGCCTCGGTTACGCCCAGGCATTCAGCGACTACCCGTTGGCTCTTTGTAAGCCTGTACCGCCTTTTGTATTTTCCCGTCTCCAGGTCCTTGTCGGCGGTTATTTCATCCAGCAGCCTTGTCATGGCCGGGACCGTGTACCTTTTCCTATCGTTTTTCCTCAGCCTTTTTGTTTCGTTGAAGATCACCGACCTGAGGATCGATGCGACAAACCACACCAGGCTCTTTGTGTGCATCGACGACTCGTACCTTACGCCAATGCTGTCCATCCCAAGCCATCCCTTGAGCGCCCGAAACGCTTTTTCAACGCAATCCCTTTTCGAAAGGGCCTCCATGGTTTCCACGGCCGTCATTTCCCGGGTCGTCATGAACACCATGAACCCGCATCTTGCGTGATGTCGCTCGATTTCCTCCTCGTTCCTTTCGAAGCCATCGATGGCATACGCGGGAACGGTCCTTGCATTCCCCCTTGCCCCCACGTCCAGAGTCCCCTCCTCGTGGAATTCAAGCCTAAAGAACTTCGACAGCCTCTTCAGCTCGTCCTTGTTCCGGAGGGTTTTCCTTTCGATGTCCTTCTCGATCCTGCGCCTTTCCCCCTCGATTTCCTTTGCCAGTTCGTTTCTGTCGGCCTCTTCCAGGGACGGGTCCCAGACGATGTGGAACCAGCTGTCCTTTTCATCGTCGTTGAACATTTTCCTCTTGACGGTCATGGCAAACCTTCCGCTTGACGGCAGGTAGTTTTCCAGCCTCTTGACCTGCCCGGCGTTCGAATCGACCAGGGAAACTGTCATGTTCATGTTTTTTTTCAGCATGAGAATGCATCCTATCCCGGCATTCCTGAACCCCTTGATGTTTTCCTCCGAGACGTAGCCCCTGTCGGCTATGACTATGATCGTGACCGCTTTCTTCACTTCCTCGTCCTTAAGGAGTTCCTCGAAGAACGCGATCATTTCCGGCGCCTCGGCCATGTCGTTGATGGAACCCGGGAAATTCCTGAACGTGATCGGCATGCCGTCCTTCTGCCTCACGGCGTATTCCGTGTTCACCTGGTTGATCCCGGGGTCGTCCTTCGCGTGTCCCTTTTCAACAATGAACACCCCCTTTGCGGACGAGTTTTCATTCGTCGAGTCGTAGCAGACAAAGACCCTGCCGTCCCCCAGGGACTTGACCGCCCACTTTTTCTTGAACAGGTTTATTTGCGAAAGGGTTATCTTATCTTTTTCAAACCCGGAGATGAACGAGTCGCTGCGGATGGAACCCGAAAAAAAGGCGTGGTTCCTTGCCCAGTGGGGATAGTGCTGGAAAACGGCGCTTTCCTCGGATATCATGTACATCGCAAGATCGAGGATCGTGTCGGCGTCTTCCTCGAAGGACTCGGCCAGCACGGCATCAAGACCGCAATTCTCCGCCGCTTTCTTTATCGCCGCCTTCAGACCGACGGAGATGTTGTCCGACCTGGAGGGATAGACAGGCAGCGGCCTTCCGGTCTTTTCATCCTTTCCGGCATTTTCATCCGTCTTAATCTCGAATATCCTGTAGTAGTTGGCGTTGGCGTACATTCGCCTGTCCGTCTTCCAATCCGTCCCGGGGGAGACATGGACGCCGATGCATTCCTTCTTGTGGGTCGACAGCATCCCGTTTCCGTCCGCGCGAGCAACCCATTTGGAACTGGTGTTGAGGTATACGTATCCCTTCGGCGTCACGGATACCCCGGTTGGTATTGTGACGGTGTTTTCTGGCGTTTTTAGTATCGTCATGTGGTTTCTCCTTTTGCGGGTATAATTATACCCCAGAGAAAAGGGCGCGACAAGGGGGAAAAAGAGGGCAAATTCCAAAATGTGAAAATTTTCACATTCTTCCATGAAGATGATATTCAAACAATTTATGGAAATGAAAAAATATGATCTGGGGTGTAATTCTCAAAAAAGTTATGG
>OMYM01000362.1 GCA_900315225.1 uncultured Erysipelotrichaceae bacterium
GACAAGCTGCGACCCGAACTGGTATCCGTCATAGAAGCTACGCGTCTTCTCATGGTACGACGACAAGCCATAGTGTTCCAGCATCCCCGCCACCTCGTCGTCGTTGAATCCGAAGTACTCGTCCATTTCCGCCCCCATGACGTCAACGGTGGAAAAGTGGTTCACACCGGTAAAGATCGATTCCTTGGATATCCTCAGGCAGCCTGTGACAACCGCGAAGGCAAGGGAATCGTTCTCCTTCAGCGCGGTGCTGAAGATGGAGCGGTACGTGCCGATGAAGTACTCGTAGTATTCAAGCTCGAACGCGGTGTTCAAGGGGACATCGTATTCATCGATCAGGATAACGGCAGGCTTGCCATAATGCTTTTTCAGGAGAATGGACAGGGTCACCAGGGCAGTTTCCATGTTGTCGTCGCTCATGAGGAACTTCTCCCCCTCGGTGTCGGGGTTCCGAGTTGAAATCTGCCTAAAGGCTATCCTGTCGGCTTCGTCCAGTTCTTTGCTCGATAGCAGGAACCTGTATCTTTCCGCAAGCATGCCAATTGTCTCCTTGAGTGCCCTCATCGCCGTTTTGATGGGCTTTTCCCCCTCCTTTTTCTTGCCAACGGCATCCTTGAACGACACATGGATCACCGGATACTTGTGCATGTACCGCCGGCAAAACTCCGTTTCGCCGGAAATGGCAAGGCCATCGAAGAGCCTCATCCCATCGCTCTCTCGCTCAATGTCAAGGAAGCATTCCAGCATGCTCATGTTCAGCGACTTGCCAAAGCGCCTTGGCCTTGTGATAAGGGTCACCCCGTCCAGCGATGCGTCCAGAAGATCCTTGATCATCATTGTCTTGTCGACATAGTAGTAGCCGTTCATTATCATTGCCTCGAACGAACTTACACTGTAGGGAATTCTCTTTGTCATGTGGCTTCCTCCTTTTCCTGCATTATACATCGTTTTCAACATTTGCGGCATGAAAGCCATTGCGGAAAATCCGTATTTAATATCCCGTGTTTTACGAGAAATGAGAACGAAAGATGGGTCCATTGCCACAGCAACCGCTCGGCACAGGCATAGCGAAAGCAGTATCGGTCGTCTCTATCGCGATGGAGGTTTCCGTCATCTGTGCCAAAGGCGTTTTGAGACGCATGGAAGCAATTTTCCTGCCTAGGATGTTCTATCATCCCAGGCAAAAGCCCCTGCCATCTGGGCTAAAAAGACGGTTGTTGATGCAACACCCAACACAAAGCAGCTTTCTCTTGGCAAACAGAAAAAAGACCGCCATGGCATGGCGGCCTAATGCTTTTCCAAAAGCATGCAAAGTGCTTGGGGAAATGGGGATTTGTCTGTTTGCAGGCATTGCATGTCAATCAATGGTTGGATGGTCTTTCTCGAATACCTCGCGTACCTTGCACTTCTTGCCATGGAAGGCGATGCTGTACAGGTGAATGGGATCGCGCCCGTTTCGGTGGAGCTTTTCCGGGTATCTCCTCTTAAAAATCTGTCCCTCCCCCTCGTCAAGCGCCTTCTTGAAGTCCGTGGCGCTGTCCGAATACTTCAACTCAAACACAATGCCCCAGTTCCTTCCATCATTTTCCACCATGATGTCGGCAAAGCCATCGCCAGACTCTGGGTTGGAGCGCCTTTTCCAGTCTGCCCTTGCGAGCAGTGCGGTGTTCATGGTCGCCAGGTAGTAGTTTTCCTTCTTTGCCTTGGTGGCGGTGTCGCGTAGGCCCATCGCGTTGGACAGGATGGCGTTTAGCCTGGTCTCGATCCTTGCGGGATCAAACGTCTCGACGGCATCGCAGAACCTTGGCAGGTAATCGCCACGGGAAATCGCCGCTTTCGTGACCTGCACCACTAGCTGGTCGAACGCCCACATCACCTCCTCGTTGGGAACCTTCAGCCTTAAGAGACCGTCACCAATGCTCTTGGTGCAGGTAAGGTACCCAGCATGCAGCAGGACCGTCCACAATCCCTCGTGCGAATCGTACATGTCGTCAAACGTGAGCTGGTCGATAACTCTCACAGTGACTTCCTCGCCGTTTCCGAGTTTCTCGATCACATCGAAAAACAGGGAATCCCTGACTGACTCGCGAAGAAGCCTTTTCATGATGTCGTTGCTGGACGAGTTCAGCCATTCGCATGGGTATTCAACGCTCATGCCTTTTCTCACGCACGCGACCGCTTTTTTCACAAACTGAATGATGGACCATGGGTTGTAGACTAGCTGCGACCCGAATCGGTATCCGTCATAGAAGCCACGCGCATTCTCATGATACGCGGACAAGCCGTAGTGTTCCAGCATCCCTGCCACCTCGTCATCGTTGAAGCCGAAGTACTCATCCATTTCTGGATTCATGACATCGATGGTTGAAAAGTGGTTTACGCCAGTGAAGATCGATTCCTTGGATATCCTCAGGCATCCCGTGACAACCGCGAAGGCAAGGGAGTCGTTCTCCTTCAGCGCGGTGCTGAGGATGGAACGGTACGTGCCGATGAAGTACTCGTAGTAGCCAAGCTCAAACGCGGTGTTCAAGGGGACATCGTATTCGTCGATCAGGATAACGGCAGGCTTGCCGTGGTGCTTTTTCAGGAGCAGGGAAAGCGTTGCAAGCGAGCGTTCAAGGCTATCGTCGCTCATGGCGAACTCCGGCTCCTTGGCGTTTTTCTCGATTGTCGTAAGCCTCTTGTATAACAGTTTTTCATTTTCGCTTAATTCATTGCTGTCGCCAAGGTAGTCGTATTCCATGGCAAGCATGCCGATTGTCTCCTTGAGACCCCTCATCGCCGTCTCAACGAGCTTTTCTCCCTCCTTTTTTTTGCCCACGGCATCCTTGAACGACACATGGATCACCGGGTACTTGTGCATATACTCCTTGCAAAACTCCGTTTCACTGGAAATGGCAAGACCATCGAAAAGACTCATTCCATCATCCTTCCGTTCAATGTCAAGGAAGCACTCCAGCATGCTCATGTTCAGCGACTTGCCAAAGCGCCTTGGCCTGGTGACCAGGGTCACCCCATCCAACGATGCGTCTAGAAGATCCTTGATCATCATCGTCTTGTCGACATAGTAGTAGTCATTCGTTATCATTCTCTCGAACGAACTGACACTGTAGGGAATTCTCTTTGTCATGTGTACCTCCTTTTCCAACATTATACACCGTTTTCAGCATTTGCGGCATGAAAACCATTGCGGAAAAGCTTGGCGTGTTCACCATCCCCGTGTTTTTCGGGGAATGGGAACGAAGGGTGGATTCAATGCCACAGCAACCACTTGAAAGGGCTGGTGAAGGAAGATGTTGGTTCTGAAGCATGGCTTCCCGTCATCCAGGTATTCGGGAAGCGGGAATGATGAAACGATGCGTAGGATGGTGACAAAACAATCGTTTGTATTCAAAAAAAAGACCGCCATGGCATGGCGGTCTAATGCTTTCAAAAGCATGCGAAGAGCTTGAAGAAGTGGAGATTTGTCTGAAGGATATCCAGCCATCATCTTTTGCAAGCATTGCATGTCAATCAATGGTTGGATGGATGGTTGGTCTTTCTCGAACACCTCGCGCACCTTGCACCTCTTGCCATGGAAGGCGATGCTGTACAGGTGGATCCTAGGGCAACTCATTCTCTTCAGTCTCATTGAATAGCGGCTAGTACGCACCTGCTTCTCCCCCTCGTCTAGGGCAGCCGTGAAGTCGACTACCTTCTCTGAATACTTCAGCTCAAAGACACCGCTCCATTCGCCGTCCATGCCGCGCACCATGATGTCGCAATACCCGTTGCCCGTCTCCGGGTTTGAGTCGCGCCTCCATTCATCGCGGTACATCAGCGCGGCGTTCATGATACCATTGTAGTAGTCCTCCCCGACCGACTTCGTTGCGGTGTCGCGAAGGCTCATCGCGTTGGCCAGGATATCGTTCGGCTTACCCTCGATCCTTGTGAAACCTAGCGCTTTAACGACATCGCAAAAACTTGGTAAGAAAATGTGGCGCAGCGGCCGAAATGCGGTATCAGCATACGAGTGGTCATGGGCGCAAGATGACGGTAGAAAGGTTTTTTCAAGTTCTTTCAAAGCAAGGTTAATATACCAACTATCTTTTGGTAGATTGCAGAGTTCCGATTATTTTTCCCGCTCACCAATTGTGCATCTGAGTATAGGACTTAAAGAACGTTGATCCATTGAGCGACTAGTTTAATGCAGTTTTTAAAAGACGTATTTTTTATATTGTGATACAGATTATAAAGTGTTATAATACACTTTATGCAAGAAGGAATAGTTATGAAAAGCATTCGGATCAAAAACCCAAGAAATCTCAGAGACACAGGATATGTTGAAATAGCCCCGATAACAATTCTTGTCGGGAGGAATAACAGCGGGAAAAGTACTTTCTTAAGATCGTTTCCATTGCTGAAGCAATCAATTATCAGGAATTCAGATGGACCATTATTATGGTTTGAAGATGACAATGGATTTATCGATTTTGGGAGTTTCGCAGATGCAGTAAGATTTGATGAGGACCGCATAAGTTTTTCTTTTGTCTTTGATATGGAATCTAGATTTGCAGAAATGAAAGAGGAACTGAGATACACAATTACGATAATGCATGTAGATAAGGATTATGTATCGGAAGTGACCCTAGAGAAAAACATGGGTGATAAATTTGCGCTGTTACTCCAATTGAACTATGATTATGACGGTAGTATTGCGGCAAAAATTGGCAATGATTGTTTTAAAATGGACCCCAAGAAAATTCGCGACCGATACTTCGTGAAAAGAATGGTGTACAGTCCATTCACTAGCATATTCGGCTATATATTGCCTGATCCTTGGATTTTAATAGGTTCGTTTGAAGATCAAGCGGGTGATTTGTCTGACTTGCCAAACCCTAAAACGCTTGCTCGCATCGGCGCATGTTTATTCAATGGAATTGCCTTGGAAGAATATTCTATATATTTACAGGAAATCATGAGTAACAAGACAGCTCAGGAACAGACCTGGATCAAGAATATGTGCATTGGATTGTACTATCTTGATTTATTAAAAGATGCCGACCAAAAACTAAACGAAACATTAAGAAATGTGCATTATAAGTCACCAATCCGTGCAACAGCCGCAAGATATTATCGAAACAGAAACATTGCGGTTGAAGAAGTGGATTATAGAGGTGAGAATCTTGCCATGTATTTGAATAACTTGTCAAAAGAAAAACTACATGAATTTCAAGAGTGGACTGCAGCCCATTTTGGTTTCCGCATCCATGTGCATGGCAAGGGAGGTCATCTTTCATTGACATCTACAATCGGAGAAAGAAAACGTCAAATCAACCTTGCGGATGTCGGCTTCGGTATCAGTCAGATTTTACCAATCCTGGTAGAACTATGGTCTTTGTTGGTCAAACCAGATTCCGCCATCTTTTTGATTGAACAGCCAGAGTTACACTTGCACCCGGCATTACAAGGAAAGCTTGTGCAGGTAATCACCGAAATTGTCATGACAGCAGGGAATAAGCTATCTATTGTAATGGAGACACACAGCAAAACATTTATAGAAGAACTTGGCATGGAAATTGATGAGAAGAGGCTTGACAAAGAAAAAGTAAAAGTTGTGCTTTTTGAAAGCGAAGAAAACGATTCCAAGGTAACAGTGACAAGTTTTGACGAATTTGGTTATCTTGAAAGGTGGCCACTGGTTTTTTTGGACGCGGAGTTTTAAAGCGTATGATTGTCTATATTGGCGAAATTTCATGCTTGTGAAATATAAAAGAACGGCTTTGCCGTTCTTTTATCAAGTTCTATCGGTATGGGTTCGCATTGATTGTCACTTCATTGAACAAGCCATAGGCTGCTGGATTACGATCATCCAGAACTCTTCCATCGTCATTTAGAATTGTGCTGTTGTTCTTGAGTATCGCATTCAGCAGACTGCTGGCGATGGTAACTTCGATGTCATTGTCTCCTTCC
>OMYM01000359.1 GCA_900315225.1 uncultured Erysipelotrichaceae bacterium
ACTTCAGGTAGCCGCAGGAAAGCAACAGCCCCCACACGGAATCCTCGTTATCCAGCAGCACATCATAGGTGACTTCCTTGCTTGCGGTTACCTTGACGCTTTTTCCTTGGAGAAGTGGGACAAACCTATCCTTTAGCCCAATGGATCCGTTCTTGATCACATGCCCGACGATCTTATTGGATGCGCTGCCCCACCATTATGCCTTGAATTCCCCGCTGTCGAGCAGACTGCAGATCGACAACGGGTTGTACATGCCCTTTGTCCTTCCAAACTGGTAGCCACCGTACCACCGCTTTACCTCATCCCTCAGTCCAAGCAACCCATACTCGCCAAGGGCATCGTCCACTTCTTCCTGCGTAAAGCCAAACACATTCCCGTAGAACGGGTCGGTCACCGAGCAACCCGCATAGTTGTTAAAGGGGGAAATGAAGCTTACCTTTGGAGGCATGGTGATCCCAAAGATCAAACCCCTTTCCAAGTAGCCGTTCACCTTGAACGTGTTCTTGTAGAACTGCTCGAAGAACTCGGCAGCCTTGTCACAGTACCCTTCCAAATACGCATTCTCAAGCGGGACATCGTACTCGTCCAGAAGAATAATTGCTTTTTTTCCATCGTATTTGTGGCTGAGAATGGATGAAAGTCTCTCCAGGCTTCCCTTAATCATGTTTTCCGAAAGCGGTATGACCTCATTGTTCTCATCGAACCTTTCTTTCATCACCATTTGCATGTACGTAACATCGCGCGGCTCAATCTTGTCCATCCCAAGGCATTTTGACACTCTTGAAAACACATTCCTGATCACTTTACTCAAGCTCTTGATCATATCCTCGTATGTCGACCCTGTAACATCAGCAAACGACAGCGATATAACCGGATATTCCCCTTGTTTCTTCATCATTTCGCTATCCTTGTTAATGTCAAGATTGGCAAATATCTCAGGCTTCCCTTTGTACTCCACAGAGAAAAAGCGTTCCACCATGCTCATAGCCAGCGTTTTTCCAAAGCTCCTTGGACGAGTAATCAGTGTCACTTCCTCGTACTTCTTCCACCAATCTCTGATGAACATGGTTTTATCGACATAAAACAGATTGTTTGACACAATACACTCGAAAGATTGGTTCCCTATGGTTATTTGTCTTATCATCGTTATGTATCTCCCTATGAGAATCATTATAACATATTTTCTGGATTTCAAAAGAATGATTGTCTGATTATTATTCCTGCTACATACCAGAAAATAGGTGATTCCTGCCAGGATATGCCTATCAGCATATGGCAAGAAAACATCCATAACATCCATTAGAATGATACCTCTTTTCCACAGGTATCGCATCCCCTAAAAAGAGACTTTGCATAGCATTCACCCTTATATCAAGGAAAAGGTAGGGAAGATCCAACACTACCACTGCCGCCAGTTTCTTACGAATAGATGGCAAGATAGCTAATAGTATGCATATTCTGTGTTATAATACCACAGGACAAGGGGGACAGAGAGACATGAAACCTAACATAACAGACGGGAAGTACATCTTTCTGTCGTATGCGCACAAGAACTGCGAACAGGTGAAACGACTGGTCGAAACCCTTCAAAGCGAAGGATATCATGTTTGGTTTGACACGCATCTTGAGCTTGGTGAAAAGTACAACGACACCATTGGTGAAAGGATACAGAACTGCGAAGCGTTCATGTGCTTCTTGACGAAGGAGTTTGGCGAATCGGAGTATTGCCGCATGGAACTCAGGATGGCGGCAGAGAAATATCACAAGTACATTGTACCCGTGTATCTTGGCAATCAGATGAAGATTGACGAGGCATTGAGTCCAGGAATGGTACTATTAATATCGGATGCCAACGCCTTCAGCATCAAGGGTTCAAACGATGTGGATGGATTCATGGTAGAAGTCAGGAAATCTGAAGTACTGAATACCTGCAAGGGCAAGCAAAGTGGTGTTCAATCAAATCCGAAGAAACACTTTATTGCCACATGGGTAGTTGGAATGGTTTTTGTAATCTTATTGGGCATCATAATCGGGGTGTTTGTAATGAATCGTAAAGTTCCAGATGATACAGGTCATGATAGTTCTGTTGCAAGTGACGCATCCGTAATCAATAATGATTCATCAGTGGATGATGAGGTTGACGAAGAAGTGATTCAAGAGATCAGGCAAAGACTGCAAGTTGCAGAAGTTGGAGATATTGTAGAGTTTGGCACCTATTTGCAAGACTTCGACTATCCAACAGCAATTGAGTGGATTGTGCTGGAAAAGAATGATGACGAACTGTGGCTTCTGAGCAAACGTGGTCTTGATGCAAAACCGTATGATACATCAGGTGAGAGTACGACTTGGGGGAATTGTACATTGAGGGAATGGTTGAATAATGATTTCTACAATACAGCATTCAGTAAAGAAGAAAAGCGCATGATTCCGAAACAATACGTGCCTCCTCACAAAAATCCACATTACCCAGAAGTTGATCCAAGCAATGGAACAATTGACAAGGTGTTTCTGTTAAGCATTGTAGAAGTGGAACAGTATTTGCCAGAAGAAGAGGATAGAAGATGTGAACCCACGCCATATGCACTAGAAAATGGAGCAGGCATATATCAGGAGACGAATACTTGCTGGTGGTGGCTTCGCTCGCCTGGCCACGGATCTGTCAATGCGGCCTACGTCGACTTCGATGGCTCGCTCCGCTTCAACGGCGGTTGGGTTGACCTCAGTTTCAGTGCCGTTCGGCCCAGCTTACGGCTACATCCTTAATCTTCTAATCCTCCAATCTATAATCAGCCAGCAGGGGTAGACGGGAAGACGTAGCAAATATTGAAAAAAAGCGTGCATAGCACGCAAGGGATATCCCCGCGGCAGCGGGTCGCGCGAGGTAGATTTTTGAATGTTTGTTGCTGTGTAGTGGCTGTTGTTTGTCAGCCACTTTTTCATTGTTCGATGATCG
>OMYM01000178.1 GCA_900315225.1 uncultured Erysipelotrichaceae bacterium
AAAACTGGGCGACATCGCTCTTTCATCCGTGAATATCTCCAGTCAATTCCCATATCTCTACATGACCGTCATCATGGGTCTTAGCAATGCTGGAATGATCATAGCAGCCCAAGCCTTTGGCAATGGGCGTACTGATCTTGTCAAATCCATGACATCATTCTGTTTCAAGCTATGCATCATTGTGAATGCCATATTCTTCTCTCTTGCCTTCCTATTTCCAGGAACGATTATTTCCATCTACACAAACAACCCTGGCATTATTGAGACCGGTGCCGTATACCTAAAGGTATTATCCATCTGTTTCTTATTCCAGTCTTTCCCGTTGTTGTTTGTCACCCTTCTTCGTAGCATCGGTGAAGCAAACATCGGCTTTATATCATCCCTATTCGCTTGTTTCGCCAACGTATTCTTCAACTGGCTATTCATCTTCGGCAACCTCGGTTTCCCCGCCCTTGGCGTGCTAGGAGCAGCCGTAGGCACTGTCATGGCAAGAATCACCGAACTCATCGTCGTCCTTGTCTACCTCGCCAAAGACAAAATCCTACGCTTTCGTCCAAAAGATCTATCTCTTGGCCTTACCAAGGAAGTCCGCCAAGACTACATACGCATTGGTACCCCCAGTATCATCTCTGAAGTAACAACCAATCTCAACGTCTCTGCCGCTGCCATGATCACCGGCAGAGTCTCTGAATACTATATCGCAGCCAATTCCATTGTCCACAATATCTGGACCATCTCTTCCCTGTTCCTGTTTGGCATCGCAAGCGGTGCCAACATCATCATTGGCCACATGATTGGTGCCAAAGAATTCGACAAAGCCAAAGAAGTCTCTGGCTACATCACCCGCATAGCCCTCTTCATTGGTACAGCAGGAGCCATTCTCATCCATCTCATTGCCCCAATCATTATCTCATTCTTCAATGTCTCAGAGATGACAATCCTCACCGCCCAAAAGCTAAAAAACGCCGCATCCGTTGTCATGATCTTCAATAGCCTACAAACAATACTCACCAAGGGAGTTCTTCGTGGAGGAGGACAAGCAGCCGCCGTAACCAAAGTAGATCTCCTATCTTGTTGGCTCGTAAACATCCCCATTGGCTATCTCATAGCCCTTATCCTAAAGCTAGATCCCTTCTGGATCTACCTCAGCCTACGTTGTGATTACTTAATCAAAACCCTTTGGGCAATCTGGAAAATCAATAAAACCGACTGGATCATACGTTTAAACGTTGACTAATAAAGCCAGGAACAACTGTTCCTGGCTTATTTGTCATGTGACCGATCAATCCTTCATCCCGCAAGATTTTGGATTTTCATCCCACAGGATTTTCAAGTTTCACCCAGCAACATTTATCGACTATGTTCACATGCCGATATAATCATCATCTTATTCCCCGTCCATCGTTATCCATATTGCCGGACGAACACCTATATGATCGTTATTGATATACTTGCCAAGGGTATCCATTGTTCCATCAAAGCATATTTCCGCAGCACGCCTACTAGACCCGCCACAAGAACGCAACCACCACCAACACGTATTATTCCTGCCGCTATATTTAACACCTTCAAAATCCGCATATGCTGTTGGCTGACATATTCTCCCGCTATCTTTCGGCAAATAATCTTGTGCTTCTAGAATACTCAGTATAAACACTCGATCTCTTGTATTGTTTCCCATCTCTGTAGCATAATCTGGATTAGCATCTGCCGTTACTTTGACACGAACAATCATGCTTTTCTCCTCGTCACTGAACGCTTCATCATAAAAGTAGCCATTCAGCCACTCTCTCATTGTGCATGTTTCCCAAGTCGCATCTTTGTACGATTCGTTGTACATAACACAATCCAATGCATACCTGCTAATAAGAAGTTTCCTATCTTCTTCTTGTGCCAACAATTGCCATTCAATTGGCTCGCTTCCATTGTTCATATCATTGTCTTGTTCATAATGTCCAAACACAATATACTCTTGATCCTCAAGAAAGAATAATGTTCTTATCAACAGACCAACGAAAGCAATCACAAAAACCACAAAGCAAGCATAGATCAAGATTCTCAAATACTTGTTTCTCTTCTGTTTATCCTCAGCACCTGCTTTAATGGACGATATGTCTTCCGATGGAGAGTACGATGCTTTCCATTCCCTGTTTCTACATTCTTCCAATTGAGGTATCTCATGGATTTCCGTCATCAGATTGCGTATATCCAGATCGTTCTTGACAAATAAGGTATGTTCATGGTCAACTAGCGGCTTCATGCCCGATGCATATGGACGAGCTTTGCCATCTTCACTCATATGAATCGACAGAATATGCTTTGTATCATTTCTTTTTGCAAGATTCAATTCTTCTACACACTTGTTAGATTCACAATATTCAGGTGTCATAAGATAAATGAACGACTCACAATGTTCCAATCGTTCTTTTGTTGTTTCTTCATCCTGCCTGTGTCCATCAAACCATACCAAATACCCATCTTTCTTGAGTGAATCAATGATTTCTCTTGCCTGCTTCTCATTCTTTGGGCTATAGGAGAAGAAAATATACTTCTTTGTGGAATCATCATGCCTTGTCATTGTTGGGTACCTCATCGCATATGATCATACCATAAAGCCCTATTCCCAGCAACATGTTCATTATCAGGTTGTCTTAAATTATACGATCACATAATGCCTATGTCGTTAAGTGGCCATAAACATTTTTTGAAATGAAATTTATGGTTTTCGATTTTGTCGTGGTATTATAATCGTGTGCATGTTTTGCTTAGCGCCGCACGGCAGTATAGCTATGGCAAATCTCATTCATGCGCAAAAAGGGATCGCCCTATGTCCGACAACTTTCTTACACCGAAGCCTATTTCAAGACTTTCGGTATATTTCATTCCATGCGAAAGGAGAACACCATGCATTGGCAAGAATTGATCCAGGAAAACATTACTACAGCGG
>OMYM01000209.1 GCA_900315225.1 uncultured Erysipelotrichaceae bacterium
CACCTGTACGCCATTGCGTTCCATGGAAAGGAATGCAAGGTGCGCGAGGTCTTTGCGTAGGGGCGAGCAGGACCGCCATTGCATGGCGGTCTTTTTTGACGCACAAACAATTGTGTTCGCCACTATCCCACGCATCATTCCTTCGTTCTCGCTTTCCGAAGGCATTCTCGGCTGAATTGAGTGGTTGCTGGCGCACGGCGTTCGAGGCTGGCATTTCAAGCCCCGATAGCAGGGGCTTTTGTCTGGGGTGATCAGAATATCATCCTGGGAAAGAATTGGGTAGAATTTTGTAATTTTCGCCAGCGCTTAAATGCAGAAGTCTTGTGGGAATTTTTTTTGATTTCTGGGGTTTTGGCATAGGTGCCTTAGCAGAAAGGTGAAGCTATGATGTATGCCATAGTGGACTGGAGAGACTGCAATTGATACAATACAATCGTAATGCACTAAGGCTCGCCAAGCGGATCGAGAGAGGAGGTTGCCATGGCGCGATACTACTTGAACACAGATCCAATCAGAACCTACGAAGATATTTGCAACGATGAGAATTATGTTGACAAGACAGGACTTATCGCATTTGTTAATTCGAAAATAAGAAATCCGCATAGACTGATCCTAGTAAGCCGTCCCCGATGGTTTGGCAAGACATATGCGGCGGCGAGCTACGATGCGGACAAGCTGGAGAAAGAACACCATTGCAAGATTGAACGGGTACAGCTGCCAAGGTTTTGATGTTGCTGTTATACCAGCCTCAGAAATCTGGAACAGATTTCTGCAAGGTTTCCGCATATAACTGCTGGCTGGCACTGTAGGATTCCACCTAATTGTGTCTCTGAGTATAGGTAAAGTCGCCACATTCGATCAAGAGTTTTTTTGGTTCTATCCCTAGCTCATGAGGCAGCCTCATCCAATGTCTGCACATGCCTTGGATGAGAACAGCATGCCTTTGACCGTTTCTCTTCTGGTCTCTTCTGGTCATACAGAAATATCGAGAATGTTCTGTGAAGCTGGTGATAACCAATAATTAAGTAGTATCTCTAGTAATTGATGTAAGACTGGACAAAGACATTGGAGAATGATGTGATGACAGATTGTATCGCGGCAGGCAAGCCCACCGAAACAACCTTGTTGACGATGTCCCTGTCCAGTGACAGATCCTTCATTGTGAAGCGGTAGATGTCTTGTGTCGTTAACAACAGATACATGATCAAGATTGCGGATACCGCCTGGGCGATGATCGTAGCCCAGGCAACGCCGGCGATTCCCATGTGGAATGCCAGGACAAACACAAGGTCCAGGACAATGTTCAAAATGCTTGTCAGCACCAGATAGTACAGGGGGCGTGTCGTATCGCCGACAGCGTGGAGGATCCCGCTGCCGATGTTATACAGCAACAATCCGGCAATGCCCGCAAAGTATATCGTCAGGTATGTCGTTGCTTCGCCAAAGACATCGTCAGGCGTGTCCATGAAGCGCAACATGGGACGAACGCCTGCGACACTGATTGCGGTGAACGCAACACACAGGATGAACGTCATTGCCATGACTGTCTCGATCGCAGTTGTGAAGCTTGTCTTTGTCGCCCCTTCCAAAAAGATTGCCTATGACATCGCTCGCCCTTGTGGAGAACCCGTTGAAGAAGAACACAAATAAGTTTACGATCATTGTCGTGGAGCCCACGACAGCCAGTGCTTCGGTTCCAACGAAGTTTCCCACAACGATGGAGTCCACCGTGTTGTACAGCATTTGGAACACATTTCCAAGCATCAAAGGCAATGCGAACATGATGATTTGCGTTGCGATGTTGCCGGATGTCAGATCTCTGCTCGTCGTCTATTTCCCTGTACTCATAATGCTCGCCTTGTTATTTCGCGTTCTTGAAATAGAAGATCAAGCCTTCAATCATCTCGGGATCTTCAATCAACGTATATTCAGCGACTTCCTTGATTGCCTCGTCTGTCTCCTCGTCATAGAGATCGATTTCAAAGAAAAGCTCTTTCCCATTCTCATCCAAAGCCTTGGCATAGAAAAAGTCCTCCATGTACACGTAGTCTATGATGGTGTATTCCTTTCCGTTCGCAACAGCGGTATCGCCTATGAAATTCGCGGGAATCTCCTTTTTCTTGTTTTTCTTAAACAGTGAAAACATATCCTCTGCCCTCCATTAGACCAATGTTACCATGAAGCAGAGTGAATGCGCAAGAGAAAATATCATTTGGCAGCTTTGAAGAGCGAAAAAAATATGGTATCCTAGGTGCATTTGGATTTCGTGCCTTATTGTCACGCTTGATTGATTTCCCGGGATTTAGCCGCACATGCCGTCCTGTTCATGCGAAACGCCACGCCCAACTGCGGATTTGGCGGAAAAGGCATAAAAAAAAACGGACAAAAAGCCCCTGTCTGTTGTCGTGTTTTTTTACTTTAATGGTTTTTATGTGCTTTTTCCTTTCCTATCGCTTTTTTCCCGGGGCATGGACCGCCACGCCCCGCCGCCCCGGCACGCGCCGCGCCAGGGCCTCTCAGTATGCGAGCCTGTGGAATGTCATTTCCATCAACGACAACATTTTCGTCTAGGTATGTGCCGGTGGCGATCTTTTCCTTGGTTTCCGGGTAGCAGGTGTAGTTTTTTCCCTGCAGGACGCCTGCCTTGTCAAGGGCGATGGGAGCGGCACAGATGGCGGCGATGTATTTGCCTGCGGTATTCATGGCTTTGAGGCATGCCTGGAATTGTTCGTTGTCTCTCATGGCATCGGCTCTGCCATAGCCGCCAGGCAATACCACCATGTCATAATCATCAAGGGTGTTGTCCAGGGCTTTGTCGCACAACATGGACAAGTGGGTCGAAGGCATGGAACTGTTCGGCGACAGGACGAGCCTCAGGAAGGTGAACAACGCCGCCAAGAGGGTCAGGAACGCCATAAGGAAAAAGAAACCGGTCTCCATCCCGCCGGAACTCCAGGAGTACGTACACCTCGGAAAGGGCAAGGGCCCAAGGACGGTGGTGATAGAATACGGTAGCATGCAGGACGCGATAAACGACAAGGGTTTCCACGTCATGGCGACATCCGAGGACATGGAGACGATGGAGGCGTGGAAGGTGTACCGCTCAAGGGACTCAGGCGAGAAACAGTACAACATCATGAAGTCCGAGACAGGGCTTGACGCATACCGCTCGGGATCCGACGAGGGGATTGGCGGCCCTCAGCTTGTAGCCTTCATAGCGGGAATCATCCGGAACGAATTGCTGGTCGCGAGCCGCAGCCTCATAGAAAAGACGTGGAGGACAGATTTCTATTCCGTGTCGGCAATGACAAGGGAATTGCCGACCATACGGACCAAGAGGCTCCCCGGAAACGAGTATGCCCAAGTGAAGGACCTTTCGGAAAGGGACAACACTATGCTGAAGGAACTTGGAATAACAAGTGGCATGCTGGACGAATGTGTTGCAACACAGAATCTAAGGCTCAAAGGGCGTAACAGGTAGTTTTAGTGCAACATTCGAGGATAATTAGGTTATCCAGAGATTCCTTGGCACTGACATCACTACCTTGGGAAATGAGTTCGTGGCTTTTGATGCCCCGTTCATGGAACATATCTTTAGGTCATGTGTGCAAAAAGACATTCGTACTTTCTTTGAGGAACAGTTGCCCGATGGCTCTGTGATTCACTCGTTTGCTAAACGGATCTTTGTCAATCCTGTGGATGGAACGGTCGCTATCGCCACGGCGGTATTGTCGATCACCGAGGCAAACGAAGGAACCACATACGCTTTTATCGCTCGATCCCTTGCGGCGGATTATCAGAATATCTATTATGTCGACCTTGATACCGACCGATATATCGAGTACAGTGCCCCTGTCAGTGGGGAAGATATGGCGATGGAATGCCGTGGCGAGCATTTCTTTGAAACGATGCGTTTGAGTGTGGATAAGCGTATCTACGAGCAGGATCGTAAACGACTTCTTTCCGACCTAAGCAAGAAACACATCATGGAAGAAATCCAGCGCAACGGAGTGTTTGTGACAACCTCCCGCATGATTGATACCGGACAGCCGGTCAATGTAAGGATCAAGATTACCCGCATGCCTTTGGGAAATCATATCATTTGTGGGATCAGCGTCATTGATGAAGCGAATGATTGATCTGAGCCAATGGCTTGAGTGAATATTGTTTTTTTCTACTTTGACATCATTTTGAAGACAGATCATTGACACTTCTTGCGATGGGAGTATAATGTAATCAACAGGTTCCAATCATTTGCGGTAGGATGCCGCAAATGATTGAGCCAGACACGAGAACTGATGATTCGGAGGTTAGAAAAATGGAGTTCAAGAAATTAGACGAAAAGCTGAAAGTGACGGGGAGCCTCTCGCGCCCTGGAATTGCCAATCCGAAGGGGGAATCCTACTGCAACTGGGACCAGAGAGGACATAATAAAGAATCTGGCTACACCAAATGGTGGGGCAATGGTTCCTGCACTATGCCTGGACAGAGGTTGGAGTTTGAAGCCGACAGCAAGCTTGGCAAGGATTTCTTCGTGGAGTTTGCGAAAATCGGAGGAAAGGTCGATGGCACAAAGCTTTCCATTGAGGCGGACAAGTTTGACAGGGTCCAGGAGATTTTGAAGAAGCCGAATGTTGACGGGCTGACCGTGGTCGGTGGAAAGCATATCGGGAGTATTGCGGACGACAACAAAGACTGGACGAAACATTGCTATATGGATGGACCTTATGGCAAGTGCGTTGGTAGAGAAGATGGTGGAGATATTTTCCTTGACATTGGCTCTGACACACTGGATAAAGACACGA
Source organism: uncultured Erysipelotrichaceae bacterium (assembly GCA_900315225.1). Lineage (GTDB taxonomy): Bacteria > Bacillota_I > Bacilli_A > Erysipelotrichales > Erysipelotrichaceae > Bulleidia. The sequence goes on from OMYM01000209.1 coordinate 4,806, forward strand.
TCAAGAAACTTGCGAAAGCGGATGGAAAGATCGAAGGTACAAAGGTCAAGCTTGAAAAAGGGAAGCTTGATACTGTTGTCAAAGAGCTGAACAAGAAGTAATCACAATCTGGTTGACGAGGAGAAAGATATGGCAAAGAGGTTCAATATTTCCTGGGTGCCTGCGCAACAGGGATACATAGCGATAAATCCTGCTTCAGGGGACTGGCTGTTGATGGATCCTATTTCCCGTCGTATCATCGAGGAGTGGGAAGTGGGAGCGACTGTCGAGGAGATCGTTGCTTCCCATCCCACGGTTTCGAAGGCGGATATCGCTAACCTGTTGCATCAATTCGAAGAAAGAGACTTTACGTCATTTGAAGACGTTATCGGCTTTCAATGCCGGGATTGCCACACAGGGAAGTTTCCCACCTTGGCGGTATTGAACCTTACCGAACGATGCAATCTGAAGTGTACCTACTGCTATGTCAGGGCAGGGGAAGAACAAGTGGAATTCATGAAGCCTGAAACTGCGTTCAGGATCATTGATGGCTATATGGACATGAATCCCAGTGAATCTTCAGACATCACGATGCATGGTGGCGAACCGTTGTTAAACTGGCCGCTCGTTGAAGCGATTGTCAACTATGCCAAGCCCTTTCGTGATAAGGTCAAGCTGTCGATCCAGACAAACGCGACCTTGTTAACGGAGGAGAGAATCAAGTTCTTTAAGGATAATGATGTGAACATTGGCGTAAGCATCGATGGTCCAAGGGAATTCCATGACCAGACAAGGCTCTTGCAAAATGGAAAGGGATCTTTCGACCAAGTGATGAAAGGCATCAAGTTGCTGCAGGAAAATGGCTATGATGTAAGCACGATATCAGTCCTTACCGCCCATGGCATTGACCAGACGGACAAGATCATTGATTTCTTCGCGGAGAACAACATTCGGAATCTTTCCCTGTCACCCATGCAGAGAATCGGGAGAGGTCTTGACGACGATGCGTCTGCCTTGACAGGCGAACAAATCTTCCAAGGCTTCAAAAAGGTGATCGACAAGATCATCGAGTATAATTCCTCGGATGAGCATCCTGGGAGGATCTACGAAAGAAAGACAGCCCAGCTCGCCCGCAGCATATTCTACAAAGTCAAAGACTTCATGTGCATGCGAACCCCGTGTGGCGCAGGGCGTAATATCCTTGGCTTCGGTATCCACGGCGATTTCTACATGTGCGATGACTTTATCAACGACGAAGAGTTCAAGATCGGCAATGTCTTCTCCGGAAGCATCAAGGACCAGATGATCCACAGTCCCGTTCTACGCGAGAAGATGAAGCGCTTCATGAAAGACCAGGCAAGATGTCGGGATTGCGTCTGGAGAAACCTATGCGGTGGCGTTTGTTACTCATCCGACCACTATTCCGGTGCCAACGGCATCGAACAGACAGAGATGTGCATCTTCTATCAGAAGATCATTCCCTACTTGATCGAAAAGTATGCCGAGAATCCGGATATCGCGACTCTTCTGGACTATGACTTTGAACAGACGGAAAAGGATTTCTTCATTTGTGTTAACGATGGATCTGAAGGCATTGACAACGAATTGCTTGAAGCCTTGTTAAAGGTGCATAGCGCGGGAATGTTCAGCCACATCTACCTACAGTGGAATAAGCCGAATACCGAAGAACTTCCAGGCATGTTAAGGACAATCAAGAGCAATGTGCAGTCGCTATGCCTTGTCCTGGATTCCAACAACCCTGCATTCCCGGAAATCTGTTCTGTCGCAAGAGATGAATCCGTAACCAAGATCAGGGTTATCGCAAACGATGAATCCATTGCCAAGCAAGATCTTTCGCTGGGGAACAACACAACCGTGGAAGTGATGATTCCGCTGGAAATCATCCTTAGGAACAAAGCGGATTTCCTGGATTTCTTCGCGAAGCTGGAACAACAACACAAGGTTGTCATCCAATGCAATGACTTGTCCAAAGAGGAAATACAGTCGTTGAATGCCCTGTTAAAAGACTTTGGCAATGTCTCCCTCGGAGCAAAGATTGAAGTCTTTGGCATTTCGATCAATGACTTGGACACGGAAAACCTATTGCATATCCATTCGGTTGAGAAAAAGCCAACGCTGTTCATTGACGAAAAGCATTTGGTTGGAGTCATGCTGGAAACTGTTCCAGACGTGCTTCCATCCCTGCGTGATCACTAGAAACATTGTATGAACGAAGCCCTGGAAGACCAGGGCTTCGCTTGTTTGGCAAGAATGAATTCCATGAAAAATCATGGGTTGCAAAACCTGTGGGAACGTGGTATCCTTTTCTTGGAATAACATGGATGCTTTCCTGCTGGGTACCGCATAGGCATATTCTGGCATGAAGCGCCTTTTTATTATGCAAAAGGAGATGGTTAAGATGATTCTAAGATCAATCGATATAGAAAATTACAAGGGTATTGAAAAGCTTCATGTAGAATTCCAAGAAGGTGTAAACCTTCTGATAGGCAATAACAGAGCGGGAAAGACATCTTTGTTGAAGGCAATTGCAATTTTGCTTTCCGATTACTTCTTTTTGATAAACAAACGGGGGAAACAAATTGTTCGAGAGACCATTGATGAGGATGCATATACGACAACGGTGGTCATCGGAGGCGCTGTTTCTCATACTGTACCGCATTATCCAATTGTCATTGAAGGGACATCAAGTCTGTATGGAGAATACCACACGCACAAAATAATCAAAAAGAACTTGTCCGCATTTCAGGAGTCAACGAATCACAAGATTTCTACTATTTTGAAGGATTTGATGGGAGATCCCAATATAGCCATGCCGTTGCTATGTTTTCAGCGTGCAGGAAGAGGGAAAACGATAAAGAGTAGAAAAGATA
>OMYM01000200.1 GCA_900315225.1 uncultured Erysipelotrichaceae bacterium
CCACATCATCATTATATCACATATTCCATCAATTATTATTTTTTAGCCCAAGGTTGTATTGCCCAGCAGCATTCCCCTGCTCCGCCGAAAGCCTGTACCACTTTACAGCTTCTGTTTAATCTTGCTTGACCCCTCGACCATAGTAATAGTCATTGCCCATTTTATTGCACTCCTCCGATGTGAGTGTGGAGGAAAAACCATTCTGAGGATTCTTGCATTGCGTGAATTCCAGTTAGCCTGTTTCGAGGCATCAACTTTTTGATGTCTCTTGGATTGCCAAGATAGACTGGGACGACTTTTTGGTCGCATTTCTCGTATGCATAGATTAGCTCTTTTCTACAGTATTTAGACTCGTAGTATTCTTTAGTTAACAAAGCAAGGAAGATCTGACACTCTTCAATCTTTGTGGCGATCATGGCGTTGTAGTCTTCGCCAAGCTATAGACCAGTATCGAACCAAACACGATAACCTTCTTTCTGAAGTGCTTCAATGTATTTGTAGGCTAGGTCATCAATCTTATGGGGATAGCTGAGGAAGATGAAATTTCCGTTTTCGTGGTTGGGTCTTGGTTTGCGCATAAATCACCTCACCGCAGAATATTATAGCACTATTTTCAACAAGTACACTCGTGAAGACAACGATAATTTAGCTGCTGGGATCCACTGCATGAGGCAAATACCTCAATGTCTGGTTTAAAACATTTTAATAATCCCTTCCTTGTGATACAATATCATGCAAAGAAAGGAACTCGCTATGACTAATAAGCCCAATATCATCATCTTGAACCCTGATGAGATGCGCTGGGATACAATGGGACATATGGGTAATCCAGCTGCTTCTACTCCTCGCCTCGATGACTTTGTCCAAACCGATGCTGTTTCCTTTGAGAATGCCTATTGTCAAAATCCTGTATGTGTTCCAAGCCGTTGTAGCTTTTTGACGGGGTTATATCCTCATGTCCATGGGCATCGAACAATGCATCATCTGATGCATGATGGCTCGTATACACTGTTTGCGGAATTGAAGAGAAACGGATACAAGGTGTGGATGAACTCCCGCAATGATTTCATTGCGGGCAATATACCGGGGGAAATGGCTACCCAGTTTGATGAGATTGAATTGAATCAATCATCCATGCCCAATGTTGCAGAGGAATACCCTTACTCTCACTACGTTGGTGTCGTTAACAAGATTTCCACAGACATAGAGGATACCTTGGCCGCATGCGAGAGAATCAAACAACAAAAAGATGCCAAGGATCCTCTATGTCTGTTCCTTGGCTGGATGAACCCGCATGTACCTTATGTCACTGATCAAGAACATTATGATCGTATTGATCCCGAAAAGATACTTGAGCGTGTCAAATACCAAGACTGTACTGGTAAATCGCAAATGATTGAAAAGCTGCGTGACTTTGCGAATGTGGAAGCGATACCTGAAAAGATCTGGAATGAGATACAGCGCGTATATCTTGCCCAATGTTCTTACATTGACGACTTGTTTGGCATGGTCATAGATGCCTTGCAGGAAGCTGGCATCTATGATGATTCTCTGATTGTGTTTCTCTCTGACCATGGGGATTTTGCAGGAGATTTCGATCTGCCGGAGAAGGCACAGAACTCTTTTGAGGACATCTTGACAAGAGTCCCTCTTCTCATCAAGCCTCCCAAGAAAGAAGCAGTGGATCCAGGGAAAACACGTTCTCTCGTGGAACTTATTGATTTCTATGCTACCGCGATGCATTATGCCGATGTAGAACCAGAACATGATCAGTTTGGTCAAAGCCTTCACGAAGTGATCGCAGATAGAGAGAAGGAAATGCGCAAATACGCTTTTTCTGAGGGAGGACGCAGGCCATGCGAGAAACAAGCAGATGAATTCCACAGGTATGGCAATGATGGCCCTGCAAAGACACATGACTATTGGGCGAAGATGAACGCTGAGGCGGATGATAATGCCCATGCGAAAGGCACCATGATCACCAACGGGAAATACAAGTATGTGCTTCGCATGATTGGCGAGGATGAATTCTACGACCTTGAGATCGATCCCAGGGAAACAACCAACCGTATCAACGATGCGCAATATAGGGAGAAGATACTGGAGATGAAGCTGGCAATGTTGGATTGGTACCAAGAGACGTGTGACGTGGTACCGCGTGGATATGACTCTCGTTCCTTAAGCAAGGAATCCCTTGCTCGCAAAAGCAAATAAAACGGCATGTTAACATGCCGTTTTATTCAACTACGATTAGTTTGTTGGCAGTGTTCCTTCAAGACTTTGATCCTTGATTTCTACCGCTCCAAGCGTTCCATTCGCATACGTGTATGTATAATAGCCTGCATTGTTCTTGTCAAGATGATGAATATAGCCATTGTTTTCTGCCTCTTCCAGCCATTCCTGCAACATTTGATCCTGTTGGTCGAATGAACTGCTTTTGAATTCTTCTTGGGCGATGAATTGGGCATACATTTCATCAAACACAAGTGACTTTTCTTCTTTTCTATTGTCACATGAAGCAAGGGACATTGTCAATGCGACTACAGCAACCATCACAAGCACACGCCATGTCTTTGTATACAGAAGATTTTTCATAGGCACTCCTTGTCAATCATACCATGAATCCATGGGGATTGTCTTAATGAATTTCAACATTGTCGATCACACAGGCTGAATCGTACAGATCATCGCCTACATCGTAGACGATAAACTGTAGGTTGATAATCTTGCCTCTGTATTCGCTGACATCGATTTCACCTGTTTTCCATCCCGTGTGGTATGTCGTGTAGTCTCCGCCCACAAAGTCTACGTCATTCAAGCTTGTCCAGCTTGATGAATTGATTGACTCATATGTCTGGGCAAAGAGATCGTCAGCTGAATGAATCACTTTGACCGCAAAGCAATCGTTGTATGAACTGTAGACATATTCCATTGGCTCTTCCGAAATAAAGTCATAGTCAAACGTGATCTTTTCTGCGTCATTGGGAACAACGAAACTTTGCGAGCAACTGGATCCTTCTGTACCATCGTCTAGATTCACGATCTGTTTGGAACCAATGCCAGTTGTAACGACCATCATCTTTTTGCTTGATGAGCCGACTGGCTTAACTGAACCAAGCTTTGACACTGTCCTTACATCTCCCAGACATTCCCAGTTCTTTGGCTTGGATGAAATGAAATTCGTCTGCTCAAAATCACCGTTTAGAATACCGATGGAAACAAGCACAGCTTGTTCATCACCGTTATGCACTGGATATGCAACATCAAGAAGAGGATTCATGTCTCTATCTTCATCCATTCGGATGTGCTGTGCCAATGTTTCTGTATGTGTCGATTCATACCACACCTGATGGTTGTTTCCAAGGCTTTGCCTTGCCTCATTGAAAGCATCGATGGAAGTGTTTCCACTCAACAGTGAATCGACATACCTCTCCATGAATCGGCGAGAATATTCAGCGAAGACTGTGTTATGAAAACCAACATATGCTTTCGCACCCCTTTGTATAAAGGCATTTGCCATGTCGTAAGAATACTGTTCGGAAGCAGAGCCATGCCCCCTTCCCAAAGATTCACAGCACTCGCTAAAGACAAATGTATTTGAAAAGTCAGAGCCATCGTATTGATTCGTAAAGAATCTTGGCGTAATTGCATATTGACCATTGAATTTCAGTATCTGATGATCCTTCAACTCCTGTTCGTACTGTTTTTCCTTTTCCTGTGAGGATACTTCCGC
>OMYM01000316.1 GCA_900315225.1 uncultured Erysipelotrichaceae bacterium
GCTGTTGGTTATGTTGCCGTGCTTTGCCATTCCGCCAAGGATGGCAAGGCAACCAAACCAACAGTAGGCAATGTACAGTGGTGTTCGGTTGATTGGTGCATCAGCATAGTTCTCCCCAAAATACCGCATGCAGAAGATAATACCAAGTATTGATGCGATACCAAGGAACAGTGTAAACCATCTCTTCAGTATGTCAATGACTTCATCGTGAGAGAAGACATAATACCCAAGCAAGAACATTGTTAGATACAAGCCAAAGCGATATACGACAACCACTGGTGTATTTAACAACAGTGAACTAATCCATACAGGGATACAAAGAAGAATCAAGGTAATAAGATTTGTTTTCTTTCCTACTTCCCATAGATGGTTATTCTCAATCCTCTTGATTTCAAACAGCAGGATTGAGAATAACCATAGCATCTGCATATACCACAATGGTCCTGTTCCACTCAGTACCATGATGAAATATTGGATCACGGTAGGAACTTCTCCCATGTTGTCAAAAGCATTGCCTAAAGACATGTTGAAATACCCTGATATGAATTGAAAGACAAACAATCCAATGGTTGATGGAACAAGAAGCTTTCTCGTTCTTTTCGCTATGAATTCTTTTCCTGTATGTCGATCAAGGTCATGTTTGGCACATATGCCAGAGACAATGAAAAGGATGGGCATGAGCCAAGGATAAACGACATACAGGAAAAGATCATAGTGTTGCACGGGAAGATCTGTGATCTTCCCTAAACCACCAAGAATACCTTCTCCATTGTACATGTACAAGACATGATAGATGACAACTATGACGACAGTCATCCAACGAATGTTATCAAGATAAGCTTTTCTCATAGTATTACAACCTCCGCAACTATTACTTACATATAGTACCGTTGAATAACCAAAGAGTCCACCAATCAAAGTTAACATATTGGTATCAGATATGTTATTAATCGTAGCATAGAGAGATTATAGTAGCTATTTCAATACTTTCCAATAACCAGACATATAATTTCCAACACGTTCGATATAACCTTTCTTTCGCAAGTTAGCTACACATCTCTGCACAGTCTTCTCAGACATCTTAATCGCATGAGCTAATTCATGTTTCTTAGTTTCTGGATGGGCTTTAATTAACTCATATACTTGCTTGGTCAAATAGTCTAATTCCTCTACTACAATTTCTGTATTCTCAGGTTCGCTAAGCGCAATTGAGTTCTTTCGATAGAAGATGAAAGCAAAGCCATAATCATCTATCATGTAGTCCCACTTTACATTAGCTGCTGAACAGCATTCATAGACTCTTCTAAATCCACTGCCACCCTTCTCCACATCCTTGCTTCTGAACAAGACATCAGATATCAACTTGTTTCGAATGATCGATCTACGATTCGTGTTGATAAAATCAATGGGTGTAAGATTGAGAGGGAATGTACCTGGATTATACACCTCGACACGGTCTCGGTAAACACTGATCTCATGTTCTGTAGAGCTTTCGTATTGCGCATGAGCGAAGCTGTTGATGACAATTTCACGGATAGCAGCTTCGGGAATTTCAGGGGTTTCTTCCCGCTTCAGACGAATGACAGTCGTATAACTGATGCTAGAGAAGATAAACCTCAGTGCTTGATTCACCAAAGTATATATGTTCCCTTTTACTTCCGTAGCATCCAAGAGTTTTGTCTTAGTCTTTGTAGCGTATATCGATAGCTTTAGATTCAATCTGACATTCTTTCCAAACAGATAATAGCCTGCTTTATTGATACGTCCATTGTTAACCAAGCCAAGATAAACCATCAACTCCTCTTTGTTAAATGTATCCAGGGATAAACGATCAAACTGCCTTGCGGCATTGAAGAAATTCTTCAGACAAGTATCATCAATGTCGTTGTAAGTGTAGTTTGTCAATTGGTCTTCCCATGTTGCGGAATAATCGATTCTACGAATGAAATTTACTAGCTCATGTTCCGACATTAGCCTGCTGTCATCGCTTGTTCGGATATAGTGTCGACCATCGTTAGCATATGGAAGGTTGTTCCCAGAGAAGGTAATCTTTATCACATCTTTCCCATCCAATTGGAGAAGCTCTATCGTAGGATAGATCTTAGGCTCAATATGATTATAGATCGAATTGGATATATCGTTTTCGGTGTTTTTTCCGACTTGAAAACCGATAACATCGCCATTGTCTTTAACCCCAAAATACAGTGTTCCAGATCCATGCTTGTTTAGTATGGCACAGATATCAATGAGCGCATTATCAAGTTCACTTGTTGTCTCTTTAAACTCTAATTGTTCGCTTTCTCTTCCAAGATTCATACTCTACCTCCGTGCGGGATAAGTATACCCTAAATGTCCACCCTTGTCCACCCTTGTCTACCACCTAAAATCGGAAAAATTGGCCATTGAATACAATAGATAAGTGATGTATATTATACAAGGTGAAATACACGCTATGCGTGATAGCGCGGAGGGGAAAGATTATGGCTGATAGGGTTACGGCAGATATAGGGTTTGAAAAACAGATATGGGACGCTGCTTGCGTGCTACGGGGAAACATGGACGCATCTGAATACAAGGGCGTAGTCCTTGGGCTTATCTTCTTGAAGTATATCTCGGATCGCTTCGAGGCGAAGCATCAAGAACTGGTAGAAGAAGGAGATGGGTTTGAAGAAGACATTGATGAGTATACATCTGAAGGGATCTTCTTTGTCCCCCCTGGAGCAAGATGGAGTGAGATTGCGTGCAAGGCGCATAAGGAAGAAATAGGTGTTGTTATTGACGATGCCATGCGAGCAATCGAAAAGGAAAACAAACGTCTCAAGGGTATTCTTCCCAAGAACTTTGCAAGACAAGAGCTTAACAAAGAACGTCTAGGAAACGTTGTGGATCTGTTCACCAATGTCAAGATGGCGGAACATGGGGATGAGAAGGATATCCTTGGCAGGACATATGAATACTGTTTGTCAATGTTTGCGGAACAGGAGGGAAAAAGAGGTGGAGAATTCTTTACTCCATCTTGTGTTGTCAGGACATTGGTTGAAGTGTTGCAACCGTTCAAGGGAAGAGTATATGATCCATGTTGTGGCAGTGGGGGCATGTTTGTCCAGTCTGCGAAGTTTGTTGAAAGCCACAGTGGAAACATTAACAACATCGCTGTCTATGGACAGGATTCCAACCCTACAACATGGAAGATGGCGCAGATGAATCTTGCGATACGTGGCATTGAGCCAGATCTAGGGAAAGAGGCTGCGGACACATTCTTGGATGATAGACACCCAACCATGAGAGCAGACTACATCATGGCAAATCCACCGTTTAATCTCTCTGACTGGGGTGCAGACAAGCTCAAGGATGATATTCGTTGGCAATATGGCATGCCTCCCGCAGGCAATGCAAACTTCGCCTGGATGCAACACATGATTTATCACCTGGCTCCTGCGGGGAAGATTGGCTTGGTTCTTGCGAATGGATCTTTATCCTCGCAATCAGGCGGAGAAGGAGAGATCCGAAAGAACATCATCAATGCTGATCTGGTGGAATGCATCATTGCCATGCCAACACAACTGTTCTACACCACCCAGATCCCTGTATCCCTGTGGTTCCTCAACAAACAGAAGAAACAATCAGGCAAGACCCTGTTCATTGACGCAAGAAAGCTAGGAACCATGGTCAGCCGCAAACTAAGAGAACTGAAAGATGAAGATATCCGTAAGATCGCAGATACATACAAAAGCTTTGTTGAAGGAACACTCGAGGATGTCAAAGGCTTCTGTTCAGTAGCAACCATCGAAGACATCGCAAAACAAGACTATGTATTGACCCCTGGCAGATACGTAGGCATCGAAGAACAAGAAGATGATGGAGAACCCTTCGATGAAAAGATGACCCGTCTAACCACCGAATTATCGGGTCTATTCAAGAAATCCCATGAGCTTGAGGAAGAGATTAGGAAGAAGCTGGGAGCGATTGGATATGAGGTGTAAATACAAGTTAATGAATGATAGAAACCCAAGACAATCCATATTTTTTCTTGGTGCACATCTGTTATACTGGAACGATCAAATATCTGGAACAGATATTTACAATCGTTCCGCATATAACAGCAGGCAGAGGATGCAGAATTCTACATA
>OMYM01000190.1 GCA_900315225.1 uncultured Erysipelotrichaceae bacterium
AGCATCGTGCGTTCCTTGAAGTCGGAAAGCGCAGATTGCGTGTTGTACCGGATGATGGGCAGGATGCCCGTCATGTAGGCTCCGGCAAGGTAGAAGCTTGTGTCCTGGGAGCGGAACAATGAGCGAAGGAACTTGATGTAGTCCTCGACTGTCGAAGGGTTGTCCTTTTCCTCCCTGAGGATCAAGTCCCATTCATCAATGATCACAACGAATTTATGGAAGTCGGTTTCCAAAACAGTGTCATCTTGATCAGGCGTATTTTCTGTCTCTTCAGACTTGAGATATTGTGAAACGGCAAGCATGGCTTTGCGTAGGGAGGAGGTAGGTGCTATTTGAACCTCTGGGTATTCCTCTATAATCTCCTTCACAATCGTGTTTTTGATATATTGGATTAAGGTTGGCTTATTACCATCAAAATCGCTCCAGTCATTGTCTTGGCCGCTCCAGTCATCCTTGAATGCCAATAGATCGAAGCTGATGACAGGATGCTTATTCAAATGAATCTTGAATGAAGGCTCTTTCTCGATTTCCAGCCCTTTAAAGAGTTTTTCTGACTTTGCTCCAACAGAATAATACGCCGCAAGCATGTTGCAGGTTATGGTCTTCCCAAACCTGCGTGGGCGGGAGAACATGATCTCCTTCTCTTTTGTGGAAAGAACAGAATTGAAGTAGGTGATTAATCCGGTTTTGTCGGTATAGTATTGTTTAATTACCTCCGAAAAGCCGCTTTTGTCTGGATTTACATGTATTCCCATGATCGGCTCCTTTCTCTTTCATATAAATCGTACATCATGTATTATCCTTTGGTCAAGTGGTTGCTGAAGGATAGCATATGGCAGTAAACAGTGAGTTCTTTTTCAACATACCCTTCATTCTTCCTTCAGATCCTAATCTTTTCAATCCTACAGATATGGGCTTTCGTGTCTGGGCTGTAGTCGATGCCGAAGAGAAGGACATCTCTATGGTATTCTTCTTTCCTCAGGTGGGCGATGTAGTCTTTCTCTTCGACATGGTCGATCACCTTGTTGATTGATTCGCCATGGTTCAGCTCCACCGGCAATGGGATTTCGCTCAATTGCTTCTGCGGCCTGAAAAGGATGTCCACGAATCATTGCCCGCTGGAAAGCTCCTCGAAGGATGTGAACAAGGATGGTCAGTGCATCGTTTCATAATGTTACGTGAACAATCGCGTAAGAGTATGAATATCGCGAAGTTATTCGACTTCTATGTCTATTCTGAACAATTATCGAGTTTAAATGGATTGATGAATTCTTACATACGATACGATGATTTACCGGTTTATAAATCAAGACCAATGTGTTATGATGTTGATAAAGAGCTAGGAAAGAAGGAAATGTTGAAAATAGAAAAGAACTATGCCTATATCAGTTATGCGCACGCTGATTTTAAGATTGTCAAGGATAACATACTATACATTGCTCAACGACATGCGGTATGGCTTGATACGGAAAAGCTAAAAACTGGTGATCGCTGTACCGATGAAATCAAGGATAGAATCAAGGGTTGTAGCTGTTTCATTGTCTTTCTTTCCATGAATTACGGTGATTGTGCGGTTTGTCATGAGGAAATAAACACTGCATTGAAATATAAACATCCTGTTTGCGCGATTTTCAAAGATACAACAAGGAATGTAAAGGCTTCTCGGTTTGGCGAAGAGATATTGGATAGGATCAAATCTTTTTCGCAAGCTTTTGAGGAAAGTTCACAAGGAAACACACTTCTGCGGCATAATGAAGTTTTGTTGAATATAGCCCGGAGACATCATATTGATAAGGTGGATTGCATCAAGGGGAGACCGGAACTGTTCTTTGCGACATATATTCCTGTGTTTGACAAACCTCTGGCTGTCAATTTCAAGTATGCCTATGATCATATGCCAGGACAATTGCGATTGATTGGAAGAGACAAGGACCTTGCGTATCTGCATGAGTTCATGGATTCCGACAAACTATGGACATTGATCGTTGGTCATGCGGGATCGGGGAAAAGCAAGCTTTGCTACATGTTTGCAAAGAATATGCATGAAAAGGGATGGACGGTCCATTATCTTGAATGTAGCCTGAGTGAGAAGCTTAAGCGGCTGAATCGAAAACTGTCGAATGATACATTGATTGTCATTGACGCACCTATTTCTCATTCGATGGAAGTATCCGATTTCTTGTACTATTTCCCTGAAAAGTATCTCAACGGTTTCAGGTTGAAGGTGATTTTGCTTGAACGGGATATGCGCCATAGATATCATGATGCGCATGTTTTGGATCCAAGCAGGTATTTCACTTTCCTTGTTGGCAAAGAAGCTGAACTAATGCCTAAATGTCATGCGTTGGCGCATGAGATTGAACCTTTGCAAAGGGATTCTCTTCTCATAATCATGAAGCAGTACACCCGAATTGTACATGGCAAAGAATTGGACGAAGACGCTTCGAGAATGCTTCTGGACATTCTTTTCAATGACATGGATCCATTCTTGCATAGACCATTGTATGCCATCTTTTTGGCAGATGACTGGGCGTTTGGCCGTGATTCGAGCAACAGGGATAGCGTCTTGCGCTACATTCTTGCTCACGAGCAGGAGGTTTGGCTTGCAAAAGCTCGTATACAAGGGAATGATGCCAAAGTTTTTATTCAGGCAATGATGTGCATCATTGCCTGTGCTATAGGGCATGAGGGTTGTCCGTTTGACATGCTTGCAAGTGAAGAACTAGAGAGTATGCAGACCATCAAGGCGTTGTTGCCGGGGAAGAAAAGCACCAAGGCAATGGATTACCTGAAGGAAATTGGTGTTTTGGAAGAAAACCAACATGGTTTGTTTCTTGCTGGAATTCAGCCAAGGATGCTTGGCGAGTACATCATTCGAGCATGCCTCCAACCAATGGCTTGAGTATATCGCGATACAGGAGAACGAGAAATGGGAGACAACTACATCTTTATAAGCTATGCTAGGGTTGACTACAAGAGAATACGGGAATTTGTCTTGCATATCGCCAAGAGATACAGCATTTGGTTTGACCAAAGAAAACTCACCGCTGGTGATCGTTTTGACAGTGTGATCGAAGAAAGCATCAGAAATGCATGTTGCTGCATTTTCTTCCTAACCATGAACTATGGAGATTCTGAATACTGCTGGAAAGAACTAAAACTTGCCATGGAGAACAAGATTTCCATCTATCCTGTAGTCATTGATTCACAGGAAAACATCGACTTGTCCATGTATGGGAAGAATATGATGGCTCTGATTGAAGCAAGGTCGGCCATTGCGATAGATCGTGATGATCTGCAGCGTATAGCTAAAAGGCATGGAGTCAAAGAAACTGATACAACGGGAGGGAAGCTGGATTGTTACCTTCCACCTTATGTCCCTGAATACAGAGAGCCAGATTATCTCGCCAGCAAGTATACTTTCAACTATATGCCAAAAAAGATGCGCCTTATTGGAAGAGAAAAAGAGATGCAGATCTTGAAGGAATTCATCCATTCGGACAAAACATGGGCATTGATCGTTGGGGTGGGGGGTTCTGGAAAAAGTAGATTGGCATATGAGCTATTCCTTGATATGCATGACAATGGATGGGATGCATATTATTTTATCAAGGGAATAGAGTTGGAATTGATGTCTTTTAACATGGAACTGATGAATGACACATTGATCATCATCGACTATGCTATCGCCTATTCAAGGGTAATATCAAGGTTTCTTGATGGATTCACGCCACACAATATGAATGGGTACAAGCTCAAGGTATTGTTGGTTGACAGGGATGACGAGAACAAGCAAAGCGATGAACCACCTGCTCATCATCCCTTTGCCAAAGGTTTTAAAGATTCTCTGCATCCAGGACGATTTGGCAATCTTCCCTTGTTTACCCTAAAGCCATTGGACAAGAACTCCTTGAGAAAGATCATGAAACAATATACATGTTTGGCTCATGGGATCGTAATGGATGATAAAACTTCGTCAAACCTTCAAAAGAAACTATCAAGTGACATTGATCCCCGTAACCAAAGACCTTTGTATGCATTGTTCATGGCAGAAAGCTGGGCAAGTGGAAACGATCCAGTAAAATGGGAGAAGGACAAAGCCCTTTCTCATGTTTTTGATCGAGAAAAACATATTTGGCTTGACAAAGCCAGCCTGCAACGGGAAGACATTCCAGACTTTGTTCAGGCATTGACAGATATCCTGACCCGTGCCACATTCAACGATGACATTTGGCTGGAAAGATTGCAGGAAGAGAGCAAAGAAAGCCTTGATTTGATCGAGGACTTGTTATTGACAGAGAAATCACAGATTCTTAAAGATTATCTAGAAGAAATCGGTTTACTTGCGAGTATAGGAAACAAGAAATATGTCGCTGCGCTAAAACCAGATCTTGTGGGAGAATACCTTGTTCTTTCGTATATGCAAGCCAATCCTTTTCTCATACATAGCTTATTTACACATGATTGGTATAATGATTATAACGTGACGCAATTCCTTAGACGCTTTTTCATGGATTTCAAAACAGAATTGTACCAAATACCCCAGTTCTGGAATACTTTGATTGATTATAAAATCGCTGATGATGACAATGAAGGCATATATGATTTCATCAACCTTTTGACAACCATGGCTGACTCTAGCCATAAATCCATTGGAATACGTCTGGCAAGGAAAGCGGAGGAATGGACAAAGAAACTATCCGATCTCCGTGACAGATCCATTTGTCTAAGTGATATTGGCGAGACATATCGCTCTTTTGGCCAATATGGCAAAGCCAAGGCTTTCTTTGAAAGATCATTGAAAATAAGGAAACGCATATTTGAAGAGACATCAACGCCTCAATCTCAAAGGGATCTTTACGTTTGTTACTTCGACCTGGGAGATATATGTCAGGCAATGGGGGATTTGACGGTTGCCTTGGGTTTCTTTGACAAAGCGTGGGATTTAAACATTGCCGGGAAATCGCAGGAAACACAAAATGCTGTAGGCTATATTCAAAACAGACGTGGGGAAATATACATGAACATGGGGGATTTGGCCAATTCCAGGAATTTCCTTGAGAAAGCCATGGAAATCAGGGAGCAATTGGTCAAAGAATCCCAAACCCTTGAATATCTTCGATCATTAAGCATCACCTATGAAAAACTTGGCGATGTACACCAAGCGCTAGGCGATTTGGATAGAGCCTTGGCGTTCCATGAAAAGTCTTTGTCGATCAACACAACGCTAAGCGAAGATCAGCAAACAATTGTCGCAAGAAGAGACATCAGTATCACTTACGAAAGAGTTGCCCTGATCCACCAAGCCAAGGGCAACCTATCATATGCCAGGGATTACTTTGAACAGGCACTGAAGATTACAAAATCTATCATGAAGGAAACCAATACCATCGAAGCTAGATTGGATTATTGCATAAGCAATGAATTTGTCGGAGATATATACAGAGACATGGACAATGTCCCTAAAGCATTGAAATGCTTTTTACGTGCAAAGGAAGTCAACGAATCACTGATGAAGGAAACACAATCCATTGAAGTCAGAACAAATCTAGGTGTAATCTACGAAAGACTTGGCGACCTGTACCTGAAAATTGGTGATCTGGAAAAATCCAGGGAATTCACTGAAAAAGAATGTACAATCAGAGAAGACCTTCGCCAAGAAACCAATACGGTTGAAGCACTCAGATATCTCGCGATAGCTTACGAAAAGCAAGGCAAACTTCATCTCATTGACAATCGGTTTCCTAAAGCCAAGGAATGCTTTGAAAAGTCCATGGCGATCAGAAGACAACTGATGCACGATACACAGACCATATCATCCAAAAGGGAATTAAGCAAAACCTATGATGACCTTGGAGACATTCATCGAGCCATGGGTGAATTGGTAAAAGCACTTCTATTCTATGAGAAAGCCATGTTCATTCACAAACAACTTGTTGATGAAACACATACCATGGAGGCTAAAAGAGACCTTTGCCATAGCTACATCAACATTGGTGATATTCATTTCAGCGATGATCATTTTCAACAAGCTAAATCGTTCTTTGAGAATGCCTTGGAGCTTTCATTGTCCTTGGCAAGCCAAACACAACTTCCCGCAGACAGAAGAGATTTCAGTATTATCTATAGCCGCTTAGGCGACATCTTCCTAGAAATGAACAATTTATCTGAAGCTTTGGATTACTATGAAAAGGTTCTGGAAATCGATGAATTCCATGAAAAGGAAACACAATCTTTAGAATCAAGAAGGGATCTTGGCATAAGCTACAGTAGAATCGGTGACATCTATCATGCCATGGAAGATTTGCCAAAAGCACGTTACTATTTTATGAAATCCTTTGCGATCCGAGAGAAAATTGGGCAAGATTCACCTTCCCCAGAAGCACTGGATGACCTTGGTCTTTCCCACTATAAAATGGCTCTTGTGAGCCAGACGGAAGAAGAGAAGATTGATCATCTACATGAAGTATATCGACTATGGAAGAAACTATACGAAACATATCCGTATGTCACCCGATATAAGAACAACTTTTCCGTAATATCCGAAATACTGATGAATGAGGATATACATAGACGATAAAGCCAATAACACTTTGATGGTATATGTTCCTACGGTATACTCCTTGTATCCTGGTCAAGCGGTTGCCATAAGATAGTGAGATCAAACATGAATCGATCTCCGGAAATCAAGATTTGCTGAAGATTTTTCTTCAACATGATATACGCATCGTATAAATGACATGTGCGTTTGGAATGCTTCGGTCTGAAAACACGAAATTAGAATGCCTACCCTCAAAATGAATGTTAGGCATTGTAGCAATTCCAAAACCAGGCATGGCAGAATGTTGTTGCTTCAAGGGTTGGCCTGGTTTTATATGCGGAAGGCAGACAATGAAGAATTCCACCTAATTGTGTCTTTAAGCATAGTTGTATCCATCCAGGCTTTCCCGTTTACGAAACGCAAGAGAAAAAGGAGTCGATGCATCTTTTCTTTGTCTCATTCTCAGCCAAAGGCTGTCAGGTAAACCATGACGCAAAAGCTAATAATACCAAACCACACCGCAAAGCAGATCGGTGGAAACACAAACGAAAGCAACAATGTCTTGATCACATCCATGTCAATGTTAAGCTTTTCCCTATACCGTTTCTCTTTTCCCTTTCCATCAATCAAGTAAATCCATGGCTGGTCATGAAGCTCGACAATGCCAAACTTCAAGAGGTAGATCGGGACCGTTGGCACCGCGATGCAAAACCAGACAGCCGACCCTCCAAGGTTAAGCCTGGCAAAGTCAAAGCCATTGATAAACAAAGCTATGATCACCGGGAAAAACATGGTCACTGTACATATGAGGATGATCTTCATGACTCTTTGAAAGGTGGTGAACTTGAGCGCTATCGGTCGTTTCATTCCTTCTATATCGCTGAAAAAGACCGGTTTGGCCACCCTTCTTTCCAGGATGTGGTCGTTGACCACAAGCCTGCCCCTTTCCCTATGAAATGTTTTCTCATGCGATGTGAATATCTCATGGCCATGTTCAATAGAAAACTTGTTTTTGACAGTGTCCGAATACAGGCACAGGGTGACAATGATGAAATAGGCCGCAAGCATTCCCGTTGCTAACATGCCATCATGTGGGTCGAGACCAAACAATGTGAAAGAAAAGAAACAGATGGCGATAAATGTCAATGTCGCAATCATGGCTTTCAGCCACCAGGGAAGAAAGTAATAGCGAGATTCCTTCTCCGCCCTGACGCTGACCTTGCCAGTTTGTCCATTGACGGCAGCCATCACATCATAATGACTGATATAATACACCGGCAACAAGACTGGCATCCTTACGGCGGACGATACATCGCAAGAGATATTGACAGCCTGCGTCTCCAGGGTCTTTCGAATCCAAGGCGTGTATGTTTCGCCCGCCTCAACGCTGAAGCGGCCAGCCAAAGCCTGATCGTCAATGTCGGGGATCTTGACACGCTGGCCGGCGACATACGAGAAATCAAACAACGTCAGACCATTTAG
>OMYM01000211.1 GCA_900315225.1 uncultured Erysipelotrichaceae bacterium
CTTTCATCAAAGGCTCTTTTACTGTAACGAGTTAGATATATGAAGGCGATTTTCTCTGATTTAGTACCACAATAATGGGATTTTATGATTAAATATTGAAATATCCGTGTCAGAATTAATTATTTGATTGCTAGCATTGTCGTGCTATGTAGCAATGAACAATCATCTACGTCTCTTCATTTGGAAGCATGCTGTGGATGTAAGTATGGACAGTATCATACACTTCTTCAAACGCAGGCTTTGCAACATCGCCTGATAAGCGGAATTTATCATAGGAATGTTTTAGATCATCGGTCCGATGAAGAAATCCATGGAAGTCTCCTAAGGTTCTTCCGCTTTTCTGCATGATTTCCAAAACATCCTCACGATGAAAGTCGAAAGCCTTTGAGAGATAGTACAAATCTATGACATCTTTGATTCTGCGGAAAACCTTGTTGGTTGATACAACCGATACCTTGTCTGCGAGCATTTGGGTTGGAATAACGCCACGGAAACGGATCTCTCCGATTTCATATACCTTGATTGATGGAAGATGCCGGTTGACATCCATATCCATGGTGAACAAGATTTCACCTGAATCACGATCAATGAACGTAAATCCTGCAGAGCGACCTTCGCCATACTTTCTGAATAGGGTTATATCTAAATTGAGACCGTTCTGTTGCACGACCTTTTGCATAGATTGGATAATTTGTTCTTCCGTTGGTTGATCGTCAGAAAACCAGTTTGCGTCTATATCTGATGTGTGCCGTATATCTTCAGAATAGCCTGCTTCTAACAAGCATGCTCTCAAAACCATTGAGCCTTTAAAACTTATTGGAATCCCACTGTTATTTAAAGCATTCATGATTTGATACATTACTTTTTCTTCGCTACTTGTATTCATATATAGAGTCTCCTTAAAAATTGTAATATTCCATGGCATCACGAGCGAGCATATTAAACCTTGTGCGGTATTCTGGCGGTATGTAAATACCGTCAAAGCTTTCATTGTTTTGAAAATAATACGCACTAAGACCTTCGGTTATTCCCTGCATGTCCAAGATTGATTCATTCGCAAGTGAATCTGTTACCGTCCTATTCAGGTTGGTATAAAGAAGCCCATTCTTGTTTATCACATCGCGTTCGTCGATTTCATTTCCCAGCACAACGACACCATTGAAGCGCGTGGTGGAGTCCAAGCCATAAATCCATACGATAAATTCTTCATTGCGCCCAAGAAAATACTGATGGCACATCAGGGCTTCATCCAATGCAAAGACGATGTCCTCTCCCATGCACTTTCGAACTTCTCGAAGCCAGGAAAGACCGCCAACAAAGTCGCTTCTTTTTGGTAAATCAAGTTTGTTTGGGTCATACTTGGGCAAAACGGATGTCTTGTGATTCACCAGGTCGCGTCGGACTTGAACTTCCAAAAGATAAGAAACATATTCTGGAGGGGTGCGGACACCTGATTCCCAGTTTTGAATCGTGCGATAGGGGATGTTGTATCTTTTCGCAAATTCTTTTTGCGTGATACTAAGTAGAATTCTCATATCATGTACATTCATGTGTTTTACCTCCATGCATTAGCGTACACCCATTGGGTGTATACGTCAAGCGTTATTTTTGGTTGGCGCGGCTTTTGTTTGGAAATGTCTTCTGTCAAATGCGGAAAAAGTTCCCTTGGCATCATTGGAAAGCTGCATTGCTGAATTTAAGGACACTATGGTTCTTATCGACCTAGTGAAAAGTGAAAATCTTCCAGCAAAACTTCCATGCCGACAATCATATCTATCGCAGGGGGATGAACTCATTGCCTTCATGGTGCATGTGGCTGAAAACATGGATATCTGAATCGACCAGCTTTATATAACATATTCAAATTAGTTGAAAATTAAAATTTACGTAAATTTTGCTTTTGGGATTACGCCATGTCTACCTTGTAAATAAGAATATTGAATCTTGAAAGACAATCAACCACGAAACAAATTGCCAACGGATGCAGAAACTCCTTGGCAACAATTCTTTTCGTGGTTGATTGCTTCAAAACAAAATGGTTTTTAGATGTTGAATCCTACTTCAAAAACCCTGCAATAAACTGGGAATATTCTTCTCTTAGCGGCAGTTCTTCATCCACTTTCAGGTTATAGCGTTCAGCGGTTTCCACTTTGCCTGTAATCGGATTTAATCCCTGTTTCTCGTATGTTTCCCAATATACTCCCATGCCTCTTTTCTGCCAGCTAGGAAGGTTTTTAAAGTTGATGCCATTGCTGAACAGCAATTCATTCTTGAATGCGACCGTTTGCCCTTTCATCATGCGTGTCGCGGCTCTTGTCTTGTTTGCGAAGCATCCAGTAACAGTGGGAGTTCAAAGAATTGCGATGCGCGTCTTCCTGCCGCCATCTGAAGTAGTCTTGTACTCTTTCTATGGTCGGAAGCGGTATCATCCGGCAATCAAATATTGCCTGTTGTCCTAGGAGCATGGAAAACGAACCGCTTGCTACACCAGAAAGAATAGAGTTGTACTTCCTGATCTTGCGGCCAAATGTATTCTCTTCTGGATGAAACAGCAAGGAAATCTCATCGCTTTGTGTATATCCATAATATAGACACTATAAACCTTCGGATGGAATCCGTGATAATGTGGAACATGAAATAGCTGGTAGTCATGGACTACCAGCTATCTATCCAGTTTGTTGTCATACTGCCGATGGATTGTGGTTCAAATCTTGATCTTTTCAATCCTACAGGTATGCTCTTTTGTGTATGGGCTGTAGTTGATGCCAACGAGAAGGACGTTGCCATGGTATCCTTCTTTCCTGAGGTGGGCGATGTAGTCCTTGTCATAAATCTGGCCGATTGCCTTGTTGGCTGATTCCCCGTACTTCAACTCCACCAGCATGGGGATTTCGCTCGATTGCTTCTGCGGCTTGAAAAGGATGTCGACATAGCCCTGGCCGCTGGAAAGCTCCTCGAAGGACGTGTACCTTGACCTAGGCGAGTTGTTAAAGCCCATCAGCACGACATAGCGCAGCGCCTGCTCATTGTTGTAGTGGATTGGCGGCCTTTCATCGTGGATCTCCTTCAGGACCTCGGCGACTGTTCCGGCGTCATTGCCTTTGGCTGCCGCAAGCAGTTTTTCGGATCTTTCAATCCGCTGGAAGAACTCTTTGTTCGGGGACTCCTTGAAGGCATTCAGCATCTGCAGGCGTACCTCCAGGTTGGGGATCCTGACTGTGCC
>OMYM01000213.1 GCA_900315225.1 uncultured Erysipelotrichaceae bacterium
ACATTTTATACTAGCACACACATGTGACTTCCACCCATTCCAGATTATACACTGTCTTCAACATCTACAACAACTCATTGTTTCTTGAAGACAAACGGATATAATCTAGCATATTCGTTGTCTTCATCAGGACCAATGAATGTCATTGTATCACCATTCACTTCACCAGCATCAATGGATGTTCCTTCTTCTCCCTTCACAGTGATAAAGACCCTATTTCCGTTCATGACGTATTTACCAGATATTGTAGATTTTTGAACCATTGCGTCAATATCGACAGATGATTCGAATTGGCCTACAATATCCTCCATGGTGTAGCCTGCGCTTTCAAGCAATTCATCCACTGTGATATCCAAGCCATTTTGTTCAATCATCTGCCCATATACCTGATACATGTAATCAATGCATTGATCGCAAACGGATTGGTAATAGGCTTCGCAGGAGGCTCTGTTTATGCCCATTTCGAACGTTCCATCTTCGTTGAAGTCTGCATCCATGATGACAAACAATCCCTCCATCTGAGGGATTTCATCCACCTCCCCGGTAGCTTCTCCCATCCCTTCTATGATTGATTCGTTTGTCAAATCTGTCATATCCACTTCAGCAGACCAATGTCCCACTGCCAGTTCCCTGGATTGTGAGCATCCGTTTGTCAATAAGAACACAAGGATGCTCGTAATCATGACTATCATTCGTTTCATAAAGCTTCTCCTTAGCTATAGTATCCTGTTCGATTTGCTTGGTTGACGACCCTGCTGATCTGTCGCAATCCTGCCGATATCATGACCAGCACGATGATGATCGCTATGGTGGACAAGGCGCTATACAACAATCTTCCCGCAAATGGCATGTCCCACAACGCATGCAACAAAACAGCAATCAAGAAGAAACGAATGAACTTCTTATTCCCTATCATGGAGATGTTGAATGCTTTGTCTTGTTTCACTGATACAAATGCAGCTGTCACAATTGCTGTCCACATCAAGTGTGTCCCTACCGAGAAGAATGAGCGGACATACAATAGTTCTAGCATGTCCACAATCCCTACTTGCAAGGCGTATAGGAACAAGTAACCTGCTGTCTCAAAGACTGCGAACCCCGCCCCAACACAGGCACCTATTAACAGTCCATTGAGTACGTACTTACTGTTGAACTTCTTCGCGTAATAGATCGAGATCACGGCCTTTCCCAGTTCTTCCGCAAAGCCAACAAAGAAAGCGCCGATGACTGAAATGTTCGCTAGATCGCCAATGACAGCGTACACAATGGATGTTGACACTAGGGACAAGACCCCACCCACGAAAAAGAAACGCACGCAGTCAAAGATAGATATGTTCCTTGGAACATTCACTTCCCAGAAGAATATCGACAATGAGAAGGGAACGAGAAGTGCGCCAATGAATATCAGTCCTGGTACAGCTATCGCATTGCCAAAGATTTCCACCATGACCCATAGTCCAGCAAACACAACACCAAGGCTTAGGAACACTCTGCCATACAGCCAAGGGCTTGGCCATTGGCTGAGCATGTCTTTCTCTTCAGGAGTAGTGAATGACATTCCCGAGACATACAAGAGTTCTTTCTCCACATCCTTGTGTTTCTTGAATGTCTGGGAGAAGAGTTCCTTTAGCTTTATATCCGCTTCTCCTTGTTCACCTGTCATACCGTTGATACGGTCGATAAAACGGTCGAAGAATCCTTCATTCACATTGTTTGCTCTTTGTTGTGGATGAGGTATATATACCTCATTGCCACAATGATTACAGAACTTTGCTCCTTCTTCCAAAGGATTTCCACACTTGACGCAATATCTGTTCATTGCATGTACCTCCAAGTCTTCTGGTATTATACGAAACATTTCTTCTGTCTTCAAGTCATATTTCATAAGAGAATCATAAAGACTTCCTTCATCGCATTCGTGTATAATATTCTTGCATAGGAGGTGCGTTATGACAAGAATATGCCCGCGTTGCGGAGAACCTTTGGAAGAAGGTGCGCGTTTTTGCGGAAAGTGCGGTGAGAAGCTGAATGACGAAAATCAGAATCGTCCTAGCAGCGATACAATGTTTCAGGATGAATACGGGAAGTACACATGGGTTTATGAATTGCCTATGACCAAGAGCCTATTCATTCTGGTGGAAGTATGGAAGGTATTGGGAATGGCTGCCGTAATCATCCTGATCTTTGCCTTGCTCATTGGTTTGTTTACAGGTGATTTCATTGAAACCATGATAAGCATGACTGGTGGCTTGGGCATTGCCATGGCAATCATCATGGTACTATCCTTTCCTGCATACTGGATCGTTACATATGCTAATAACGGGAAATACACAGTACTGTTTGAAATGGACGAAGAAGGAATCGACCACACACAAATCAAGACAGAAAAAGCAAAGGCACTGGAACAGTTGACAATGGCTTTTGGACGCAGCACCAACAACTTCACTACCATGGGAGCAGGTGCTCTATCATCCTATGGAGGATCATTGTACTCCAAATTTTCCCGAGTCAAGAGAGTCAAGGCATACCCCGATAAAAACCTAATCAGGGTAAACGGAAGATTCGTTCACAACCAAGTCTATGCTGAAAGCAAAGATTATGACTTCGTATACAAGTATATTGTCAATCATTGCCCACAGGCAAAGATTGACTGATGGAGAAGACAATGGCAAGATATTGTTCTTATTGTGGCAAGCCATTGGCTGACAATGACCTGTTCTGTGGCTATTGTGGAACTAAGGTTACCCAAAAATCACAATACGCCAGAACAGAAACAATGTCACAAGCATATGAGCTAGCCAAACAACGCAATGACACAGACTGGAGCTATTGGGACACTCCGACCCTCTTCACCTATTCCCCACGCAAGGTAGAGAAATTCTGCATCAAAGAAGACAAATATCTTGAAAAAGATCCAGAAAGACCCACGTATATTGTTTCCCCACACGGAGCAATCGGTCAAATCTACCAAGAAGAAGGAAGAACTATCCTTGAATGGATATTCTACACAGAAACAGATGGTCCAATGAATCTCCCCCAGAAATACAATCAACTTTTTGGTTAGAAAATTTGAAAACATCATAACAATGATCTATAATCATAGATGTTAGGAGGTATTGTTATGTCATATGCAGTGTTTGTGGATGGTAGCGCCAATCTGCCTGGATCAATGCTAGAAGGCATCCAGGTATTGCCATGCGACTATACCGTAGACGGAAAACCACATACATATCTAGGAGATGTCGATCACTTTGACGGACATTCGTTTTATGAAAGCCTAAGAAACGGACATATCGTCCGTACAAGCCTGTTAAACACACAGTTGTTTATATCAAGCTTTGCTCCAGTTCTAGAAAAAGGATTGGATATTATATACATATCCATGAGTTCTGGCATCAGTGGAACATTCAATGCGGCAAGAGCAGCCGCCATAGAACTCATGGATCAATTCAAAGGAAGCTTTGTCCACATCGTGGATTCCCTTGGCTGTGGCTTTGGCAACGGAATACTTGCCGTGGATGCGGTAAAGCTAGAGAAACAAGGAAAAGATGCCCGTACAGCCGCAAAAATCCTAGACGATGAAGTTCCCCACGTCTGCCAATACTTCACCGTAGACGACCTGAATTTCCTTAAAAATACCGGACGCGTCAGTGGCATGACCGCAGCCATCGGAACAGCCCTAAACATTAAACCCATCCTATATGGAGATGCAACAGGACACATCATCTCCTGCGAGAAAACAAGAGGACGCAGAAAATCCATTGATGCACTCGCTAAAAAATACGCCGAGAAACACATGGAAACAGACGATCCCATCATATGCATCTCACATGGAGACTGCCTCGAAGACGCTCAAACCCTTGCATCAAAAGTCCAAGAAATCACCCCAGGCATAGACATCACCATAGCCCAACATGAACCCTTCTCAGGAGCACATGTTGGACCAGGCATGCTAGGACTATTCTTCCGAGGGAAAGAAAGATAAAGCGTAGAAGCATTTGCTTCTACGCTTTTTTAACTGCTTCAGTAATCACAAGGATTCTACTATTTGCGGCATTCACCAGCTGGCGAAGGAACAAGCATCTCTCTTACGAAAGTATGATGATTCAGACATTACGAATCATGACAACATCATGAAATCACTTCTTAAACCATTTGAACCATGATTTCCGTCCTGACTTTGGCTTCACGTCAGGAATATCCTTCATGACATTCGATACGATCCTATACCTATCAGCAAACATCTTGACACTCGGATACTTCTTCCTTAAATCATTCCAGATATCTGAAGCCTTCTGGTAGTACTTCATCTTTTCACTGTTATCCAGAACGATTGATCCGATCTTATAATACGATACAGCTAGATCATCAAGCGACTCCACCGTCCCCGTCTCCTCCGACAGCCTCTCACTGATCCCAAGGGACTTCTTGTAGTATTCCTGGGATTTCTCATGGTCGCCAAGGGACTTGCTGATGTCGCCGAGGAAACTGTATACCACGCTTATGAAACGTCTTGCATCAACCTTGTCAGTCTCGTCTAGAAGCCGCTTGGCGATCTCAAGTTCCTTTTCATAGTATTCTTGCGCCTCCCTCGGTCTTCCAAAGGCTGCCTCTATTCCACCAAGCCTTTCGTAGCTGATTGCCAGGTCTCGCAGCGACTCCACCGTCCCCGTATCCTCCGACAGCCTTGACAATATTTCATGGGACTTCTTGTAGTATTC
>OMYM01000085.1 GCA_900315225.1 uncultured Erysipelotrichaceae bacterium
GGATTGCTTGCCCAGGATCTAGATGTTGGTTTCCGTGTCTTCAAGGTAGATTCCTCCAACATGAAGGATGTCTATTATGCACCAAATGAGATAAATCAAAACAACCTGTTTGACATGGAATCCAACATCAAGGAAGATAGGACTGACCTAGATCTTTTGTTTGGATGCCTGCTGGAATGGGGGCTTCCCTTGTCCATGCCCTACAAGAGTGAAGATATCGGTGGATATGCCGTTCACACATACAATGATGGAGATTTAATCGCTTGCTTTGATGACAATGTACCTGATAATGTCATCAAGGAGATCGCTGGAAGAAAGCCTCTTAGGGTGGTTTTCCGTGATTCTAGTTTTACTGATAGTCCTTCTAAAATCAACGTTGGCGAGATATTCAAGTTGATTTCTCCTGATACAAGAATTAAAGTTATTTAATGCTCATAAGGAGTTCTCATATATGAAACTACAATACAAGCATCAGAAATTTCAAGCAGACGCTGCTAAGGCAGTTGTTGATGTCTTTGCTGGGCAGCCTTATCTTACACCAACATATATGATGGATAGAGGTATCATCAAAAGAAATGGTGTTGAATTCGCAGAAAAGCTATTCGATGATATCTCTTATACTGGGTGGAGTAATCAACCTCTTGTCTATGAATTGACTGATGATGAGATTCTCAAGCACATCCAGAAGATTCAAGGGGAGAATCTCATCAAGCCTTCTGATAAGCTTGAGGGTAAGTATAATCTTACCATTGAGATGGAAACGGGTGTAGGAAAGACGTATACATACATTAAGACAATGTATGAGCTTAACAAGCATTATGGGTGGACGAAGTTCATTATCGTAGTACCTAGTGTAGCCATACGTGAAGGTGTATATAAGTCTTTTCAAACTACGGAAGATCACTTTGCGGAGGAGTATGGAAAGAAGATCAGATATTTCATTTACAACTCTTCTCAACTGACTGAGATTGATCACTTTGCTTCGGATAGTTCGATCAATGTCATGATCATTAATTCCCAGGCATTTAATGCCAGAGGCAAGGATGCCAGAAGGATAGACATGAAGCTTGATGAATTCAGAAGTAGAAGACCGATTGACATCATAGCTAGAACCAATCCTATTCTTATCATAGATGAGCCTCAGTCTGTCGAAGGAAAGGTTACCAAGGAGAAGCTTAAGAAGTTTAATCCTTTGATTACATTGAGGTATTCTGCCACTCACAAAGATATTTACAATATGGTCTATCGCCTGGATGCAATGGAAGCGTATAACAAGCAGTTGGTAAAGAAGATTGCTGTTAAAGGGATCACGGAAACGGGAACGACTGCCACAGAGGGATTTGTGTATCTTGAAAGCATTAATCTTTCCCAAGAGAATCCTACGGCTACCATTCAGTTTGAAGCAAAGGGAAAGAATGGCATTAAGACGATTACAAGAACTGTTTCTCAGGGATATGATCTTTATGCGCATTCAGGGGAACTTGAAGAGTACAAGAATAACTATATCATCACTGGTATTGATGGCAGGGATGACTCTGTTTCTTTCCTCAATGGGATGAAAATATTTGCTGGGGATGTCATTGGGAAGATCAATGAACAGCAGTTCCGTAGGATACAGATACGGGAGACGATCTTGTCGCATATTGAAAGAGAGAGGCAGTTGTTCCATAAGGGTATCAAGGTTCTTTCTTTGTTCTTCATAGATGAAGTAGCAAAGTATAAGCAGTATGATTCTTCTGGACAGCCGTACAATGGCATCTATGCTGACATGTTTGAAGAGGAGTATGAAGACATTGTACGTCATCTGCAATTGCGTCTGGGTGAAGATGACTATGTGAAGTATCTGGATGCGATTAGCGCAAAGGATACCCATGCTGGATATTTCTCTATCGACAAGAAGGGACATATTACCAACAGCAAGCTCAATAAAGAAAAAACATCGGATGACAAGGATGCTTATGACTTGATCATGCGTAACAAAGAATTGTTACTGGATCAAGATCCTCATAGATCTCCTGTAAGATTTATCTTCTCTCATTCAGCTTTGAAGGAAGGATGGGACAACCCTAATGTATTCCAGATCTGTACTCTTAAACAAAGCGATAGTGACATCAAGAAACGACAAGAAGTGGGACGTGGACTACGTCTTTGCGTCAATCAACAAGGGGAAAGAATGGATGAAAGTATTCTTGGGGGTGATGTACATAACATTAATGTCTTGACTGTCATAGCATCTGAAAGCTATGGAACATTCACCAAGGCATTGCAAACGGAGATTGCTGAGACGATGGTGCATAGACCAAGAATGGTAACTATTGAGTTGTTCAAAATGAAGAAGGTCAAGGACAACATGGGAGAGGATTTCCTCATAACGGATGATGTCGCTCATGCGATTATCTTTGATCTGATCAGTCATCAATACATCGACAAGAAGGGAAATCTAACAAACAAATACCACGAGGATAAAAGAAATAATGCTGTAGCGATTGCGCCAGAAGCAGCCAATGCTTCTGATGCTGTGTTGCGTCTACTTGATTCTGTCTATGTGGAACTTGAGTTCAAAGATCCTCGCAAGGCAAATGTCGAAGCAAGGTTTGATGAAGAAAAGTTTAGTATGACGCAATTCAAAGAATTGTGGAAGAGAATCAACCAGAAGACTGTCTATGTCGTGGACTTTGATACCGATGAATTGATCGCAAATGCGGTGGATGCCTTGAACACAAAACTCCATGTATCTAAGATCTTTTTCATGGTAGAGCATGGCTCCATGAAGCAGATTAGCTCCAAGGAAGAACTCCAGGCTGGTGAATCATTTCGAAAAGAACAAACAGGTGTCTATGATTCATCCACAAAGATTGCTGTGAATAGCAGTGTAAAGTATGATCTCATAGGCAAGCTTGTCGAAGCTACATCTCTCACTCGCAAGACCATCGTAGCGATACTTACACGGATCAGGAAAGATACTTTTGATCAATTCAAGGACAACCCTGAAGAATTCATCCTAAAGGCAGGAAACTTGATCAACGAAGAGAAAGCAACAGCCATCATTGAACATATCACCTACAACATCCTGGATGAACACTATGACAAGGATATCTTCACTGAGCCAACGATCAAAGGAAGGCTTGACCAAAACGCCATCAAGACACAGAAGAACCTATATGACCATTTAGTGTATGATTCAACAACAGAAAAACAGTTTGCGGAAAGCCTTGATACAAGTGAGGAAGTAGCTGTATATGTCAAGCTACCTAATGGCTTCTACATATCTACTCCTGTAGGAAGATATAATCCAGACTGGGCAATTGCTTTCTATGAAGACCATATCAAGCATATATACTTTGTGGCAGAGACAAAGGGATCATTGTCTTCCATGCAGTTAAGAACCATTGAGGAATCCAAGATTCATTGTGCCAGAGAACACTTTAAAGCCATATCCAGTGACAGTGTCATCTATGATGTCGTAGACAACTACCAGACATTGTTACAGAAAGTCATGCGTTAAAATCTTAAAAAGAAAACCGCTGTTGCCAGCGGTATCTTTTTATTTAGGAGAAGGTCAATGAGGAATAGCTGTCTGCCTTTAAACGTATTCCCCTGATGACGATGATAGTATATCATCTAATTTTGTTGGGCATATGAACACATTGTGAACGTTTGGTGAATTTCCTTCATCTGAGTATGCTCAGAGTATTCCTTTGAGTCCATTCTCCAATAGCTTTGTCACAAGACGGATTGCATCCTCCACAGGGACTTTCTTTCCGTCTTGGATCCATTGTCTATATAGGCTTAATGTCGTACTATTCGTGAATGTACGGATGAGGTTCACTTCATATTCACTGTAGTTCTTTAATGAACCATAGCCGCGGTCTGTCTTGCTTAAGACATTACGGATCATTCGGTTGCGGATAATACTGTCAGTGCAAGTGATCTTTTCATAGAAAGCACCCTTTTCTTCCGAGAACAGAAAGAATTCTCTTGTCAGCTTGTCAATATCACGAATTGTATAGTCTTTCGTCCTTTGAGCAAACTCGTTTGATAGTTCATCCTGGATTTCCATTAACAGGCTATCTAGATCTGGATAGTATGTGTAGAAGGTTTTCTTGTTAATCATGGCCCGTTCTGCCAGTTCTGTGACGGTAATCTTCTCATAGTCTTTTTCCGTCATCAGTTCTTCGAAAGCCCTTCGTATGGAGTCAAGTGTTCTTCTGACCCGTAGGTCTTCCTTCCCTTTTAGCACAAGCCGTTGTTCCTTAGCCAGCTTCTAACCTTTCCATCCGATGAATGCACAGAGCTTCCCGTGATTGAAAGACCTTTTTCAATCTTGGCATTTACAAGCAATTTCTTTAGATCGCTTTCGCTGCTTCCCATGCCCGATCCTTCATTTGTGCAAAGGGGAAGGATTCTCTTGCCTGAGAAATCATGTGCTTCCAGGAAGGTCAAGACTGCCATTGGGTATGTTCCCCAGTAGTTTGGATATGCCAGTATTACTGTATCATATGCCTCAATGGATGCCATATCCTTGACAAGGGAAGGGCGAATGCCCTTCTGTTTGTCTTCCTTCGCTTCATTGATGCATTTCATGTATTCCTTGGAGTATGGCTTTGCCATCTCAATCTTGAAGAGATCCGCATCGATCATACTTGCGATCTTCTCTGCCACAACTTCCGTATTACCCTTCTCTATGTACTTCATGGAACCACCAAAGTAATTCTCATCCGCCCTAGAGAAATATGCGATCAATGTACTCATCTGTTGTAGTCCTCCGTCTTTGACCAAACAAAATTAGATTCTCTCGCAGCGATCAACCACTTGCCATCCACCTTTTCGTACTTGTCGTGATAGACAATGCCATTGGTGGTGATCTTTCCATTCCCAATGAGAATCGTCTCGTTATACGCTGTTCCTGTGGCGTGTGTCTCATCAATGATGTCAAACAACGCCTGTCCATTGTTGTGGAAATGAATCTCGAAGAGATTCATGAACTTGGTACAGCTTTCCTCAATCGCTTCACGTCCTTCATAGTGTGAAACATTCCCGTTATTCTTCGCTGTCAATGTTCCGTTTTCAGTAAACAACAAAGACTGTTCATGAAGCTTCATCTCATCCGCCAAGACACTGAATGTGTCGCACAATTCCTTCAATGCAAACTTTTCTTCCATTACGTTCATCTTGTTCTTCTCCTTTTCTTGCTTTAGATACTTTAATACTTTTGCAGGTGATCCTCCTGCCACACAATCCGAAGGAACATCCTTTGTCACAAGCGCACCCCCAGCAATCACAGCATTATCTCCGATTGTCACCCCAGGCATAATCACGGCATTGGCACCAATCCAGACATTGTTTCCAATATTCACCGGCTTGCACTTGAGTACATACCTATTCGCAAAGTCATGATTGTCTGTAACAATCGTTACATTTGGACCGATCTGGACATGATCACCAATATTGATGCCTCCAATCGACATGGCAGTGAAATGATGATTGATAAACACCCTCTTGCCAAATGTCATCTGCTTGGGAAAATCAATCTGCACTGGTGTAAATAACCCAAGTCCTTCAGGATACTCCCCGTCAAACAACTCATTCAATGCATCGGTCAATTCTTGTGATCCTGGCTCACTATGGTTAACATGGAACAAGGCTTTGTCTGCCCTATGCAGTTCATCCACCGCTGGACGATATTCCAGTGACAACATATCCACAGCAATCCCAGCCTTTAGCTTTTCAAACACATCCATCGCTGTTCCCCTTTCACACAAGTATTATATGTGACTTTCATAAAGAAACACCAACAGATACCATCCATCAGTTACATAAGTAACAGTTCTTCAATATTCGTTACTTATCAACACATGAGAAAGCATTGATGTAAGGCTTGACCTTTTCATATGCGGGAAAGAACCAAGCCGAGAAATCTTCTGGACGATCTTTCATCCATGTTTCTAACTCCTTGATTCCAATCCACTGAAGCTCAGCTATCTCATCTTCCCTGAATCGATCTATGACTACATCTTCTTTGTTTACTTCATTCAAAAACACATGATCCAATTCATGTTCGCTCAAGTCACCAAAATCCGCAAAGTACACAAAACTGCCGCATTCCACCAATGTTCCCTCTAGCCCTACACCTAGCTCATAGGGCAGACGAATCTTCACAGCCTCTTCCAACGTCTGCCCTAACCTTGGATGAGAACAACATGCGTTAGACCATTTACCACCAGAATGGTATTTTCCGTATGCTCTTTTCTGTATTAGCATTTCTTGTTTTACTCTATCATACAGAAAGACAGAAAACGCTCTATGCAATTGTCCAATCTGATGTGTATACAGTTTCTCGCCAGAACCTGTCTGATTATCATTCTCATCTACCCATATCAACATTTCTTCCATAACATCTCTCCTATGTCATTTCTTGACACATTCAAGATTATAGCAGTATACAGCTAAATATCAAGAACAAGATACGTGTTTCAATGTAATGTTAACCTTGTCAATGACATTCCAGATATTTGCTCGTTCGGACATAAAATCCACGGGTTCATTCATGAACCCGTGGATTGTCATTCGCTTTCCATCAATTCCTTGTTTTTTACTGTACCAAGCAATACATAGCATGCGCTTGACACAAAATCAAAGGCACCAAACAATTTCTTTCCCCTGAGCATATTCATTACTCCCAACACTGAGAATAAGAATGCGTTTAAATAATACAAGTTTCCAGTATTCTTCATACAATTGTATCCTTTCATGATCTTGGTCATAGAATTTCATGACCATAGATATTATATCATATATTTTAATGCTTGCAAGTGATTATTTGAACCATATAGAAAAAGATTGAATTGTATCTTTACAATTCAATCTTTAGTAATTCCTTGATGCATTATATTGTTTCGATGTAACGAATGATCGGAATCAACCTGTGTGATTAGCGCGCTATACTGTTATTGACAATTTGCTTGAACTGTATTATTTGGAATATAGAAGAAGCTAGGATTATTTAATTTTTCAAGAACTTGTCTTGCGTTATACCTGTCATTAGGATCTTTTGTTAACATCTTTTCGATTATTGTACGATATGGCCTTCCCAGAGATCTACTCACTTCTAGTTTTCCATTGTTTGCGATCACTTCGCATGGATAGCTGTATTCTTTACTGAATGAGGGCAGTTCTCCCGTGATGTATTGATGCATGATCAATCCCATAGCAAAGATATCTATCTTCGCATTCACCGTATCTGTCTCACCATTGATGAACAAGAGGGATTCTGGCGCAAAGTACACGGGATCGCCACATAAGGCATCAGGATCGTTAGGAGGATTGGATTCCAGAAAACCTTCGTCATAATCAATGATCTTGGTCGCAAGATGGTTGTTCTTTGTCTTCACAAGGAGAATGTTTTCCTTTTTTAAATCAGCGTGGACAATGCCATGTTCATGTAAGCACATCACGCCATAAGCCAATGTCTTGCATAGCAACAAGCGTTCTTTCAATGGTCTTTTCTGGAGATCTTCGAATGATTCATCGACACTGAAGATACGTTCCATGACGATGTAGTAATCAGATCCACTGCGGAAGTATTCCTCCACACGGACAACGTGTCCCTTGGCACAATCGTTAATCTTTTTGTAAAATGCGGCGTATTTTTTCTCCATCAACAGGCATTCTTTTTTCACCTTTTGATTCATCGGGGTATCGTCTTCATTAAACGGATAATGGACCATATACCTTTTTAGGAAGTAGTCTTTCCCGTTCTTTTTGGCATAGCACCATTGGGACATTCCAGCGTTTTGATCAGTCATAGGCGTGATCAGTTCGTAGCCATGTATGCTAACCATGTTGTTTACTCCAGAGTATTTCGTAATTTTGCTTGTATCCAGATGCCCAAAGACTCTGGATATAATCTATTTTTTCATCTTGGCTACCGTCTTCATCGAGTTTTCTGTAGATAGGATCCATGTAGTTCTTACATATACTGTGGTATCTGTCACGGAAGTGTTTCTGGCAATTGGTGTAATCGCCGTAGCCTACACTCATGATGCCTAGAGTGAAGTCATCGCTGGCATTTTGGGCAATGGCATCTCGCAGGCTTTGTTCAAAACCATTCGGGTTGTTGTTGTTCAACAACGCTTCCAAGATAGCATGCTCAAAATGCATTGGCGAATAGAAACAATCAAAACATCCATCTGTCGCCGCAAGAATCAAACAGGGACCGTTGATGTTAAACTTCTTATGATGCAGTGTGTACTTCCCATCGCTTGACAAGACATTTGTCATGCGAGGGGAGTCATAAAGGGCTTCAAAGGCATCTGGTTCATTAGAATCATCGATACTACAAGCCATCAACCCTTCCTCACACAACTGATATACACGGGAATCACCTGCCCATATGGCATGCAAAACGATGTGTCTCTTTTCTTGGCGCAATAACGCACAAGCCAGCGTCGTGGGAAAATCACGGATAAGGTCTCCCTTCATTTCCGTTTTATCCTTGGCATATTCGGTTAACTTTCGGTAAGAGCGTGTTATGTGTTCTTTCAACATATCAGTTTGAATTTTTCGTTTTGTCTTTAGCTGTTCAAAATACCAGTCTCTTACAGCATCGCAACAAGTGCGGGAAGCCAGGAAGGCTCCGGTCTTGCCACCCATAGAATGATATGACATAGAACCGAGACCTCCCGAGCCATCCATGACACAGACAATGGCCGCAGTGTCATCGTAACTTCCAAAGAAACTGTCTTCGCCATTGCCTTCGTTCTTCTGCTTGTTCAACATGTACAACTGGTCGAAGTGGTCAAGCATGTTCATGTTTCACCTCTAGATAGAGTTCACAATCTTTTCAATCATCGTTTTATAGTCGGATTCACTGAATCCACCAACATTCATTGGTGTCCATACCGTATTCGACCATTTTCTCAATTTGCTCCACCAATCCGTATCGGGTGTAAACAGTAACAATCTTCTTGCGCTCATATCCATGTATTTACCACTTGTCTGATTAGACCCCCACCAGCTAAACAGTTCATCGTGGTTTTTGGGCATGCCCTTAGGGTAGTTAGGTGCTTTCTTGCCATAGCCAATGTCATGGCATCCAGCATCTGACCAGACAGCGACAATCTGTCTACGTTTCCCGCGTCCTTTCACCCAATCAGAGGCCATTGCCATTGCAACGGCTTCCAAACCATCCTCCAGATCGTCTCCTCCACCTTTTGCTTCAATGCTATTGATACAATCACTGAACTCTTGTGCTTCTGTATTCAGGTCGAAGAAGTCCGTCACAAGCATCGCATCGTTTCCATCTTCCAGAAAATCTCGATATGCGATAATCCTTCCCCTAAGCTGGGTAATCTTTTTTCCTTTGGCATTCATCCTACTGGTAATATCTGGATATAAGCTCAATGCCTTTGCCTTGACAGTGCTTAAAAATGGTTGCATGCTGCCAGTAGCATCCATAACAAATGAAATATCGACACGATAGCTTAACAATGTGTTCTGTCCTGATGTACAATTATTTCCCATAATCTTTCTCCCTTACTGTTCTTCATACTCTTTATTGATGTTATGATAATTATCTCTTGAATCATTTGCTTCATTTTGCATAAGATTAAATTTATTCATAAGTTCTTCATACATTGTCGTCATTCCTTCAATCTCATTGTTTTTCTCCTCGATCACATTGCTTTGCTTGAGTATTGTCTCTTGGGCTGTGTCAATCTTCTTGACAAACACAGCTGTGATCATCACCATCGCAACCAGTGTGATAACATTCACCAGTGCAAGCAGGCATATGAATTCCTGCATGCGTTCCTTCTGTTTCTCCCATCGCCCAGAGGCATCCTGCATGATTTTCTTTACTTCCGAGACGATAATCTGGACGTTGTCTTCTCTCTGATTCGCTGGAAATGCTTGGTGTTCTCTTTGATACCTTGAAACATCCCTTGCAACGCTTGTCGGCATATGCTGAGATAAACCATAGAAACCTCCGCAGTATTCATTGTATTCAAAGCTATTGGCTACGTCTTCATTACATTCAGGGCATTTC
The DNA here is from genome assembly GCA_900315225.1 of uncultured Erysipelotrichaceae bacterium. Lineage (GTDB taxonomy): Bacteria > Bacillota_I > Bacilli_A > Erysipelotrichales > Erysipelotrichaceae > Bulleidia. The sequence continues at coordinate 10,046 of OMYM01000085.1, forward strand.
TGCCAATCCCTGTTGATCTTCTTTCCACAATTATGACAATACATTTTCCTACACTCCCTTTGTCCTGTATCCACACACTTCACACCTATCAGACGAAAAACAATCTTCTCCCCCGCATTCTGGACATACTCTTGGAATATGATCATGTTTATATTTCATGATCGTCTTATCATGTTGTACAGTTGCTGGTTCTTCAACTGTCTTGATATTTCCACTTTGTCCAGTGGGAAGACAAACGATTACGATCACTGCTGTAGCTGCTATCAAAAATATAATTCCAAACATATCTTTCTCCTTCTAACTCTTCTCATCAAGTCGCATAAACTTCAATGTAAACCAGCTGGTAATAATACACACAACTGCAAACAAGCCAAGAACACCCCAGCACGACAAAAGATGATATCTTGTAAATGTAAAGATCTGTTCCTCGCCATGGCTAAGGGCATTAAGATTACTGGTGGTGCCAAAGGCAGCGATTCCCCACCTGCTGAGCATAAATTTGGATACTGTCTCA
>OMYM01000094.1 GCA_900315225.1 uncultured Erysipelotrichaceae bacterium
ATATCTGGAACAGATATTTACAATCGTTCCGCATATAACAGCAGGCAGACGATGCAGAATTCTACCTATTTGTGCGTCCAAGTATAAATCAGCAAATGCATTGCGCTATACATCGAAAAGAGACGGCTGCTCATGACGCAGGGGAAACTTTGCGATATAGGCAAAACAATCGTCCGGCCGCCATAACATGCCATTTTTCTCACAATACGCAACAAACACTTTCATCAGCTGGCGCGAAGAGGGACTATTGACCTCATAGGCATTTCCATATGACTGCTCATAACGCTGCCTAAGCCCAGGAAAATGCCTGTCCAAAGCCTCGTAGTAATATTCTCTGTTTCCTTCCCTGAGCGTCAAACCCATGCCAAAGCAAACAATTCCCTTGACGCCTGCCGCATGGCAGGCATTAAGAATGGCAAGGATGTTCTCCTCGGTGTCATTGATGAAGGGAAGGATCGGGGAAAGCCAGACAATCGTGGGAATGCCCCTTTCTTTCAAATGATGAAGTACTTCAATGCGGCGCTGGGTATTGCATACGTTTGGCTCAAGGATCGAACATAGTCTTTCATCAAACGTTGTCAGCGTCATCTGCACCACACACTTGGCGTTGCGATTAATCGCTTCAAGAAGATCGATGTCCCTGAGGATCAAATCCGATTTCGTAATCACTGTCGCGCCAAACCCATGACGCAGGATAATCTCCAGGCAATGCCGCGTCAGGCAAAGCGTTCTTTCGCAATGCATATAGGGGTCTGACATCGACCCTGTCCCAATCATGCTTCTGTTTCGTTTTGAAAGCAATGCCTGTTCCAAAAGAACAGGTGCATTCTGCTTTACCTCGATATCCTCGAAGGGATGGGAAAAACGATAGCACTTGCTGCGGCTGTCACAATAAATGCACCCATGCGAGCAACCCCGGTAGATATTCATTCCATACGATGCCATCTTGCCAGACAGGATGGTCTTTGCGTCCACAAAATGCATGTCCTCTCCTTGATTTCCTACGCTTTGCCTTGTCCCTAGTCTATTCTTTCCGCCTTCATTTCCTTCTTTACTTCATACATGATGTCGTCGGCACGCCTAAAGAGACTGTCAATGCTATCGTCGATCTCAGGATTGAAGTATGCAACGCCAATGGCGGCGGATATCCTTTCCCATGGCTCCAGCGTATCATCCGCTGCCATCTGTTCGATATTTGTCCAGAAAGTCTCGTACAGGCTATCGCAACGATCATAATCGCTACCCTTCAGGACAATGATAAACTCATCTCCACCAATCCTAAATACCTTGGAATAACTGAATATGCTACAAATCATCGAACACAGTTTCTTAATCGCAAAGTTCCCCTTGTCATGGCCATAGGTATCGTTGATTTTTTTCAGGAAATTCAAATCCACCACCGCCAAGGCGACCCTGTGGTTTCCATTTTCTATTTTCTCCTTCATGAGCTTGAACTCTCGGTCATACGCCGTCTTGTTCCCAACACCGGTAAGAGCGTCCTTGTTCGCGAGTTCTCTCATGTTTGCGGCATTTTCCTCGGCACTGACAATATCGGAGATATAATTGCGTATATCATCCGTCATTTTCACCACCGCATCAGACAATGCCTTGATTTCATTGTCCTCTTCCATTTTCGGCGCTTCAAACGTCAGGCTTGAGACATCCCTTTGCCCATGGGAATGATCCGCAAAATGTACAGCACTTTGTTCCAGCTTCCCAATCGGCACGGTGATGTTCTTTCTCGACCAGAAAATAAACATAGCCACGAAAACCAATCCCAGCACAGATATGATTCCTACGTTCACAAGCGCATAGCGGACAATCATTTGGCTTATGAACGTGGTTTCAACGTCCACTGCCAATACCGCAACGGGTTTGCCAAGCGTATCCTTGATCGCCACAGCGCCAGTATAATCCATTCCCCATTCCGTTCTTTCCTCGAAAAACACAATCTCATCCCCATGAAGAACATCGAGGAACTTTCTTGCCGTCTCAGCATCGAATTCGGTATCTGAAATCCACCCCAAATACAGGTTTCCCTCGGTATCGACATACCTGTCGTAGTACCTTTCGGCGGAAAAAACACTCATAGTGTTCCCTGTTTCATTAGTGTTCAAGGGCAATATGGCATAGAAGTAATGAATATCATGGAAATGATTCAAGATATCGTCCATGAAGTTGAGCGATTCCTTGTATTTCTCGCTTTCCACCCCGGTTTCAATGCATTTTCCAAGGTCATCGGCATCGATATGTTCCAAGGTGAACATTAGTATATCCTCGATATACGCCTGGTAGTCCTCAAAGACGCTTTTCCTATAAAGCGACACGTTTGCCAGGCTTAACAGTATGAACAGCAAGACGATAAAAAAACTGCATCCCTTGGTAATGCTGCGGTTCAATGATCTTTTATGCTTCTTCATTCTACTACCTCTTCCCGTCAAATGCATTGACTTTAAATAAATATACCACATTTCACCTGCGCTTTTCAAAATTCTTCCCAAAAAGAGAGAACAACATGAAGCAATCGCAAGTTTTCATATTGATATCGGATACTTTCGTTTCTTTGCTGTGGTACAATATATCCATGAAAACATATAGCTATCGGCTCTCGCTCCGTTATGACGAGACATTGCAAGAAAAGCTTGCCACGCTAAGCGATGATCCACATCTCTTTACGCGTTTGATCCATGACCCCCAAGCCTATCAAAACCTCCATGCAGCAATGGAAGAAGCCATGAAAGCAACCATCGAATTTCCAGAAATCGACTTTGAGACAAACGATGCAGTTGTGATATTCTCCATTGAACGCAGCGGCTCAAACTGCCTTTCCATCGACCAAATCCGACAGGAAGACAAAGTGCTTCATGTCGTCTTGCAAAGGGAACACGGGCTGACAATGGACATTGGCTATTTCCTCATTGTGATCGCGACCGAAAAAACCGATGCCAACAAAGCAAACATCACTGTCATATGATGACAAAGGAAGAAGTCCAGAATGAAAACATGATAGCCGATGTCTACACGATTGATGAGTTTATCGAGTTGCTTGACATGGGCGCCATTGATCCTTACAACCTTGATGCCCAAGGCTACTATCATGATGGTGAGCATGAAACCACGATATCCGTTTGGCTCAACCGCAGCGATATCCTCGACCACAAGGAGAAATACCCGTATATTCTCTGGACACAATTCTAAGGCAACAAACCCAATGGCAATCGTAGCCATCTGCACCAGGCACGTCGTAGACGTGCCATTTTTTATTTTCAAAAGAGTATAACATCCCCAGACAACAGGAGGATCTTTGCCATGCAAATCGATACAGCAAAACAACATCGCCGCACAAACATCTGCCATATGACAAGAAAGCTTAAGTGGCTTATTCTGCCAATGATATTCATCCTTTGTGGATGTTCCCAGGAACTATCCTATGAACAAGCAAAAGATGATTTCTTGACCTATTCATCATTTTCCAATATCACCGAGGACACCATGGAAGTAACAAGCTACAAAATACTCAAGGATGATGAAAGAAACGGCATCGCATGGATATGGGTCAATGTCACGGGAGAAAGCGAAACAGCATATGTCGAACGGAGTTATAAGATAACCTATTGTCTCTATGACAGTGGATGGTTTCCCGAAAAGTATGAATCTTTTTACGGCACGGGAAGTTCAAACAAAACAGAGCCAAAGACACAACCAACGTTGTCTGATGTAAAATGGTTTCTGGAAAAGAACAATGACATCGTTTTGCCTTCCTATCATACGATCAACAGCGCATCCATGCTCAAAGCCATCCCATCGAAGGACGGATACACAATCAGGATGAAATATAGCTATCCATTGGTCGATGAAATCGCCGACATACCCCTCGCTTTTGAATTTCAGCCGACAAAAGGAACAGATGAAGAATGGCGATGGGTCGCAACCCCACATCCAACCAAAAAAAGATTTCCCCAGCTTTCATCCAGCATTCTTGGCGTTTGGAAGAAGGAAGGGCTTGATCTGACACATTGGGCAGCGTCCATGGTTGTCGATGGCATCACCACAACGCACAATGATTCCCTGGGCATGGATCTATACTCCAACTGCTCAATAGCAAGCTTCATGCACCAATTCAGCTTCATTCCCAAGACCAACCAGTCCGCAAGGCTCGCATTTGGCCAGGACAAGAAAACCGGCGAAATCAATTCGCTGCGCCTGGAATGGACAAGCGCCAAGAATCCAGGATGGACCATTATCCTATATCCCGATGGAAGCGACACAAACGAAGATGCATTCATCCAAATCAAAAAGAATATCTTATTCAATAAGATCCATCTTTCATCCGACCTTGCGAGATACAAGTCTCCCCAGCAAGGGTAAATGTTTACCTGAAAGGCAGAAAAACCTTGGACATTGCAAAAGGACGAGACGACCTAATGTCGTTTCGTCCTTTGTTTCCTATGGTTTTTCGGCATAAAGGAAAGTCGCCGACAGACACCGAATAACTTGATATGCTCAGATGCACAATCGCTTCTTGAATCAATGACTAGCCTTTGCTTCTTCCCATCTTCTGCGTGCTTCCTCAATTCCCTTGTCATCAATGTAGTAGGCAATGGCTGCCTTGCCAATGGCATTTGTGCCCATGGCCGCAATGGATGCGCTGACCACGGAGCCTGCCCCCGGCCATATGGCATTGATGAACTTTGTCCCTTGTTGCGCGACCAATCGCAATGAAAAGCCAACCGAGGCAACGCCGCCAACGCTCACAATGAATTCTTTCGCCGCCCCAATGGAAATCTCTCTTCCGCTTAATGACGCAATCATCATGACGAGCAGCGATTGAATTGCCAACAAGATATGGATGTCTGATACCGGAATGGGCGTTGCCGCCACAGTGGCAGATATGCTGGAAAACATCTTGTTAAGATGGTCGGCGAATCGTTTGACCACCTCGTTTAACCTTGCGGCCATCCGAAGACCCATCTGCGCCTCAAAGTCTTGGATGGCCTCTTCCAATATATCGAGCAGTTCCCCTATCTTGTATCTTCCATCAAAGGATATCTGTAGATGATCCACGTCTTTCTGCGGTAGATTGTCGATTTCCTCCACTGATACCTCGATGCCATCGGGCGTTTGCCAATCGATCAAAGAAGAGACACCAATGATATCGTCAACCTTGAGACCGTTCTTGACAATAATCACTTTGTAGTATTGAACCACTTCATTGATCTTGTCTACCTTTGACTTGGGGTATTCCGCCGGGTCTTTCTTTCGGGATGGAGCCATTTCATCGCATTTGTTCACCACAACGACAATGGGCAAGCGAATGTTGTTTTTATCCTTGTAGGCTTTCGCTACTTTTTTCATGAATTCCACATCGCTTGTGATATCATCGCGATGCATGCAGTTAAGCATCATTACTGCAACATCGGGGGAGAATTCATTGATTTGTTCAATGAGCTGCCTCTCTGCCGATTGATTCTTATCGAGTGCTTCTGATTCGGCGATCCCACGGGTATCAAGAATCTCCATCAGGGTTCTGCCTTCTTCCTTGCATTGATAAACCTCTGCGCCATTTGTGCAGCTTCTTGTATCGCTGACCTTTGCGACATACGCGTTGCACAACGCATTGATGAGACTGCTCTTTCCTACGCCTGTCCTGCCGACCAGGAAAATCCTGGTCGGGCGATGGGAGTCTATGCCCTCCATCATTCTCTTGAGGTCCTTGTCGCCTAGGATTTTCTCTTTCAGGTAGTCTTTTGTCTTGCCAGGAATTCCATCTGGAAGGCTATCCAGCAGTTTCCCCGTCCTGACATACAGTTCTCTCATGTTTTCCAGTCGTTTTTCCACAACCGTTTTATCTGTTTTCATGGCATTTCCCGTGGCAGGACGCTATTCCATATCAAAATGGAATGCTCCTTTCTGGCATGGTTCGTCTGTTTCAACAATGACATAAATCGTTCCTGGCTCCAATTCATCCAGGTATGAACTAACTTCTTCCCCAGCGCCAAGGGCAAACAACTCGGTTCTTGTCCCAGAGGCTTCGTAGAACACCGTGACGTTGCCAGATTCTAGGCTTGCGGAGTATTTCATTCTTTTTTCGGAATCCTTCTTGCACTTTAACTTAAACGACACGACCCCTTCCAGGGAATGAAAGCTCATATAGGCTGAGCGCGCTGTATTTGTCCGCACAAGCCCCAAGGCGCTATAATGTGAAACATATTTGTTGCAGGACGCAAGCAAGCATACACATGCAAGCACAGCAGCCACGACACATGTCTTGATCCTTCTCTCCATTTGCAAACCTCTCTTGCCTTTATCGCCGTTAATAGCCGGATCCCACAATATGATACAAAACATACTGCTCAATCATCGTAGCGTAGTTTCGGATGGAGTTTTCCTCGCATTGCACCGTGGCATTTCCTCCATAGGCAGATGATTTTTCCCATTGCTCGATCATCATGGCAGAAATCCCTAGCGTCTCTTTAGCATACTTTGTCTTTGGGTAGACATCACCTGGCTCAAGCCAGTTTCTAATCGCTGGATCACCCGAAAAATATCCTTTTTGTCCATAAAGAGCAGCCATGTTGTTCTGGGCATTGATCGCATTGGCCATGATCTGATTGTCGCTAAACACAGTGTCAAACAGGTAATTGATGTCATTGTTCAAATCCGAGTGGCAATCAATATACAGATTTGCCCCAGCATACAAATGAAGCCACTTTTTCAATGCTTGCGTCTCTGGCTCGCTATCGGGATAGTCGCCCTTGGTTCCCCTGCCATCCGTTGAAGTCATGTACCAGCTTCCGGCATAATCAAAGTTCTTGTTAATCCTAACACCATTTGGATTCAAATATTGCTTTGGAGATGCATCGAAACTTGAAGGGCATATCACAGGAAGCACAACAAAACGAATGCCATTCTTCAGCGGTAGCAGCTGTTCGTCATCCATTACCCCTTTCATGAAACTTGCCAGCCCAAAAATGGGGGAAAGCTCGCATGCATTCATCCCAGCGGAAATCAGCACGGTGTATGCATATTCTTCTGGTTCAAAGACATAGAAGTAGTTTGTTTGTTGTCCCGCATCTAGGCCAAGCGCCACCTTGGACACCTTGTAGCCTTCCTTTTCCCCTACATAGCAATCCCAATATTCGCCAAGAAACCTCTTGTAGGAAATATCCTGGAAGGCATTTTCATAGCCATCGTCGCCAAGACTTGTCACAAATCCACCGCCTAGTTCTTTCGGCTCCCAAACCATTGGCGTCACTTTGGCAAGGCTGACCCCTTGATCACAATTGCTTTCATCATTATAGAAAATTTGCGCCGAAACATATGAAATCCCTTCTGTTATCCTTATCAAATCTCCAGACGATACCAAAGGGGCGCCGATGATGTTACCATCCTGGTCAAAGTAATAAAGTCTTCTTGTTGTCGGGTAAGAAGTACCCGCAGCAATGGAGAAACGCAACAGATCACCTTGGGCAACACTGATCATCTGGTCAAAGTACGCTCCTGACCCATCTTCCACAATCTCACCCGATTCATCAATGCGCATATGCTTGACAAGCTTTCCCTCGTCAAGCAAATTCACCTCTTCGCTTGCCTCTGCCATCGCATAAATATCGTTTTTTACCTTTTCCAAATCAGTAATTTCAACAACGCTGATCTCGTCCTTGGAACTTTCAGGTTCCTTTGCGCAAGATCCACATACAACAATCAATACCGCCAGAATCAATGCCTTGTAGTTCATTTTCAATCTCTATTTACTCCTCTCCACTGCATAAATAGCCTTTCTCAGCAAGCATGCCTTTCAATGCATCGACATGCCTTTGACACAATTCCTCGCTTTCGCCTGAAACAAGAACCCTGTTCTCGCATGGAATGCCAGACAAACGCAACACAATCCTTCCATCGCTCCCTAGCGCCTCGCTGATCCTTGCGATAAACGCCGCAACCTCTGGATCATTTCTCATTCCCATTGGATCTTTGATCAAGATCCGTTCTACGATGCATTTCATTTTGCTTTTCCCGATAGATTGAAAGCTCACTTTTAACAAACGTCCCGTCTGGGCGAATGTCCCAATCCAGCATCCAATACTGTTGCTTTTCAAGAGAATTCCTTCGTATGCGAAACCGCAACCCATCTTTCGTTGTCGACACCGTGATGCGCATCTTTATTTTTAGTTTATCATCCTCAAGACGACAAATCCCAGAGAAAGCTTCGCCAGAACATTCCTTCGCCACCTGAAAGCACAACCACTGAAAAAGCGTATCGCCTTCTTCAAGCTTATCTTCAAGGAACTCCCTTTCTTCAAAAGGCACCATCGCCCTTGCGGATACGGTTTTTCCAGCACTTTCCGTCGCATTCTCCCATCCAGTTTCCTTGGTTATCTCACGACATATGCTTGCGACATGCAAGGCAGTCTCTTCCGACTGAAACACCAACCTATATTCCGCCATCTTCATCTAGCAACCTCTTGAGATACCCCCTGGTTTTTTCCATGTCGGAACACGTCAAGACAGGAATCAAGGCATTGATCTCCTCAATGTCTTTATCCCACCACTTGAACCTAAGCAACAATGCGATCAGTTCATCGTCAAACCTCTTGCGTATCGTCCTTGCCGGATTGCCCGCAACGATGACATAGGGGGCGACATCGCTGCCAACAACACTGTTTGCGCCAATAATGGCACCATCGCCAATATGCACGCCAGGCAAAACAACCGCGTTCTGCCCAATCCAAACATCGTTGCCAATGACGGTATCTCCCTTGAGAGGAAGATCGCTTGCCATGGGCGGCTCCATGTTCCATCCTTCCAACGTATAAAACGGGAAAGTGGTGGCGGCGTTCATCTGATGATTCGCGCCATTCATGACAAACTCTACTCCAGAGGCAATCTGGCAAAACCTGCCAATGACAAGCCGATCCCCATTCCAGGCATAATGATGAGTCACATGGCTTTCAAACTCTGCATCCGCGATATACGTGAATTCACCAACGATGATATTTGGATTCCGCACAGTCGGCTTGACATAGATTTCCTTCTCGTATCCTGGAATCGGATGAATCACATTTGGATCCGGTGTCTTTCCTTTTTTCATAACCCTGCCTCCTTGCCTATATATTCGTCATATCGCTGACCAGCTATAACGAGCAAACATCCCGCATTCATTTCCTGCAAGTGCAAGCATTTGCTACAACAGCTGGCTAGTACCATGGCATATCTTTTGTTGCATCTCTCATCCAAGATTGCCACAATATCATTTTAGCAAGTTTCCCCAATACTTCAATTCACTTTTTAAACGCTTTCATTCTTTGAGAAACTCTGTATTCTTATACTCAGATGTACAATTAGGCATAATTCGTACCGTCAGCCTGCAAGTCCATCATGTTCATTCTGCCAATGAATTTCATTTTGCGTTTTTCACACTTTTCAGGTAATATATAGCATTTGAAAAAGGAGATCTGTATGAACAACATTTTAACATCTTACATAGAGCAAAACAAGCGAATCAAGCTCGTGGAGACGATTGCGCTTGCTTTGTCTTTGCTGGTATCCCTGGCATGCTTTGTCATTGGAACAGCAAGGGTTCAGGCATCCCCGGGCAATACGGCATACATAGGGAGCCTGGAAATGGCAAGGAACATGGAAGAAGAGGATTATGACGAGGACTGCACTGTCTGCGATGTTGTGTATATGAGCGGCGAAAAAAAGCTGGTCAAATCGTATCCATATGATGAATATGTCGCATTGGATAGCGAATCAATCATTGCCTATGAATACGAATGCAACAATGGAACGCGTCTGTATTTCGACCATATGGATCCATCTGCAGAGGAAACCGATAAAGCCTATCGCGAGACGATGGCAGAAGCCATGATGCCTGTGTTTAACCTGGCAAATTCACTTGTGATCTTGGCAATTTCTATTTCCGTTGTCTTGTTTTTCTCCCGATTCTTTACCACATATGAAAAATGCTGGTTCATGTCCATCATGGTGCTTGCCACGGTAATATCGGTGATCTTCCCAGAGGAAAGCGCCAATGGTGTCAGCGGAATTATCATCATGTTGCTGTATCTGCTGGATACCTTCCTCAACATTCTGTGCGAACTGTTGATTTCCAAGCAATCCAGGTACAATTTTCTTGTATCGGTTGCCGTGGAGATCACCGAGATCGTCATCTGCCTTGTGTTGATGTATCGGTTTGCGACTATGGCTGTCACATTGTTCTTCTGGCTGCCCATCGATATCATCAGCTACATCAATTGGTCAAGGCACAAAGACGATGTAGAGGAGGAATTGACGGTTGTCAGAAAACTTTCTGGATATCAAGAAATATTGACAATCCTGGCAATCGCCGCATGGACCATTGGCGTTGGATACCTGCTTTCAGGGCTTGACATCGCAACCGATTTTCTCGGCGGAAACCGCAACCTGGAATTAATCGTCATATACCTGGATGCCTGCGCATCAGCCGTAGGCATTGCCAATGGGTTGTTTATCTTCTTCCGTCTGCGTGAACAATGGATTGCATGGTATATTTGCGCATTGCTGGAATCCATCATCAACATTCTCTCTGGACAATATGTCTTGTTGGTGCTAAAGCTTGGGTATTTCACCAATACAACCTACGGATACATCAAGTGGAACAGATATATCCGCGAACACAAGCAACTCCAAGGATCGATATTTTGATGATTTGGAATTGATATTGGGCAAAGATATTGATACAATAGGCAAAGAAAAAGGAGAAAGACAGTATGGCTATTGAAGCAGGTGATTTTAAGACAGGCTTAACGATAATCGTAGACGACGACCCATGGGTTGTCCTGGATTTCCAGCATGTCAAGCCAGGCAAGGGTGCCGCAATTCTTAAGACAAAAATGAGGAACCTCAAGACAGGTTCCACCCAGGAAAGAAATTTCAACGCATCGACCAAGTTTGAAGCCGCGCCAATCGAAAAGAAAATGGTAAGCTTTTCCTACAGCGTAGACAATGTCTATACATTCATGGACATGGAGACATACGAGACATTCGACCTAACGGATGAGCAGATAGGCTTTAACAAATATTTTATCTACGATGGTCTAGAGGTTACGCTGATCATGTTTGAAGGCAACGTCCTGACGATCAACGTCCCGGCAACGGTCGAGCTTGTCGTTGGCGAGACTAGCCCGGCAATCAAGGGCGCTCCATCCTCCCAGACAAAGGATGCCATGACCGAGACTGGCTTGTCATTAAGAGTTCCTCAGTTCATTGCGCAAGGTGAGAAAATCCTTGTCAGCACAGCTGATGGAAAGTACGCAGGAAGGGCTTGATCCAAGTCCTTTTTTTATCATGGGAAAAGTCGCACTAGTCACTGGCGCAGCCAAAGGCATTGGCAAGGCCATCGCCTTGAAACTTGCTGAAAAAGGGCATGACATTGCCATAAACTATTTCTCTTCCGAAACAGACGCGCTGTATCTACAGGAAACCATCGCATCCGCGTACAATGTACACTGCCTTGCCTTACAGGCGGACGTTTCACGGGAAGAAGAAGTCGATGCCATGATCTCGCAGATAGAATCACAGCTTTCATACGTGGATATCCTGGTCAACAACGCAGGGATCGACATGCCGAATCTATTTCAATTCAAGACCGCCAAGGATTTCCGCCGAATCCTTGATGTGAATGTCGTTGGTGCCTTTAATTGCGCAAAACGGGTCTATCGGCATATGATTGACAATAAATACGGCAAGATCATCAACATTTCATCGACCAATGGCATCAACACGTATTACCCAATGTGCTGTGACTATGATGCCTCCAAGGCAGCCATGATCTCCTTGACGCACAATCTCGCCATCCAATGCTCTCCCTTCGTCAACGTAAACGCAATCGCCCCTGGCTTTATCGGCACGGAAAACGAACTGGATGGGTACGATGAAGAATTCCTGCGCCAAGAAACAGATAAAATCCTACTGAAGAGGTACGGAAAACCCGAGGAAGTCGCAAACCTTGTCGCATTCCTCGTCAGCGATGAAGCATCATTCATTAACAACGCCATCATACGCATTGACGGCGGACAGTATGGAAGCTGCTAAAAAGCCAGAGTCCCTGGATTCTGGCTTTTATCTATTTTTGGCGATCTTGGAAAGAGCAAGCATGATGGACAACTTGCCGTATTCAAAGGAAAGGCTTCCCTGCATGTACAACGTATAGGGAGGAACCATCGGCGCATCGGCGCTCAGTTCGATTGTGCTTCCTTGGGTAAATGCGCCACACGCCATTACTTCATCAAACGGGTACCCTGGCATCGGTGCGGGCAAAACCTTGACAAAGGCATCGATCGGAGAGGATTCCTGAAGCCCTTGGGTAAACTTCACAAGGCTTTCCGCATCCCCTAGTTCAACGGTCTGGATAATATCGGTCCTGTGCTCATCATGCAAAGGGGAAACGTTTTGATAACCAAGTCTTTCCAGCATATATGCCGCAAAGACCGCCGTCTTTAGCGCGGACTTGACTGCCGAAGGAGCCATGAAAATCCCCTTGAAGAAAGAATTGTTCTGGTTAAAGTTAGCGCCAAGCTCCTTGCCAATGCCTGGAGCCGTCAAGCGGTCGGCGACCATTGCAATCAAATCTTTTCTTCCCGCAATGTAGCCACCGCTTGCGGCTACGCCACCACCCAGGTTTTTCATCAACGACCCAACCACGATGTCCGCCCCGACATGTCCCGGCTCTTTTTCCTCAACCAGTTCCCCATAGCAATTGTCGACCATGACAATTACGTCTTTATTTACTTCTCTAATCCTTTGGATCAAATGCTCAATGGACGCAATCGTCAAGGATTTGCGCGAAGAATACCCCCTGGATCTTTGTATCTCCACCAGCTTGACATCGTTTCTCTTTAGCCTTTCAACGATTGTCTCTTCGTCAAAGTCATTGCCTATGAGATCGATCTGTTCATACTTTACGCCATATGCCTTTAATGACTGGCTAGAGTCGCCAAACAAGCCAATCATCTCCTGGAGCGAGTCATATGGCTTCCCACTGAGAGAAATCATCGTATCCCCATGTTTTAACAAAGCGGAAAACGCAAGATAAAGCGCATTTGTCCCACTCATGATCTGTGATCTTACCAAGGCATCTTCGCATCCCAAAACCGTTGCGAAAATTCTTTCAAGCTTATCCCTGCCTGTATCATAGTTGCCGTATCCGTTGATATCAGCGAAATCCGTGTAGGAAACTCTGTTTTCGATAAATGCCGATAGAATCCGGTCGGAATTACTTATGCATATGCGATCAAGGTTATCGTATATTTCCTTCAGTTCTGTTTCCGACTCTTTCGCTAATTCCATGACGTGCCTATCAATCTCGTCAAGTATCATGTGTCCTCCTATTCTAATGACAGCTGCTACATCATACCACGCAGCCACTGTTTTCTTAGACAAAAAATGCCTTCGAAAAGGCATTTTTTTCAATCATTCTGTAAACAGAGGCGTTGAGTAGTACCTGTCGCCACTGTCTGGCAATAGAGCGACAATCACTTTTCCTTTGTTTTCTGGACGCTTGGCCAATGAAATTGCGCCAAAGAGCGATGCACCAGACGATATGCCTACGGAAATACCTTCCTTCCTGGCAAGAAGCTTGGCGGTTGCAAACGCATCTTTGTTTGAAGCCTTGAATACTTCATCGTATACTTTCGTATTCAGCACTTGCGGGACAAAACCTGCACCAATCCCCTGGATCTTGTGGCTTCCAGCTTTTCCTTCGGAAAGCACAGGGGAATCCTCTGGCTCTAGAGCCACAACCTTGACTTCTGGATTCTGTTCCTTCAGGTATTCGCCTACACCAGTCACTGTTCCGCCAGTTCCAACACCCGCAATGAATATGTCTACCTTGCCATCCGTGTCATTCCAGATTTCTGGTCCAGTTGTCGCCTTGTGAATCGCAGGGTTTGCTGGATTGACGAACTGTCCTGGGATAAAGCCATTCGGGATTTCCTTGGCGAGTTCCTCCGCCTTGGCGATTGCGCCTTTCATTCCCTTTGCGCCTTCCGTCAACACCAATTCTGCGCCATACGCCTTAAGAATATTCCTTCTTTCAACGCTCATGGTTTCAGGCATTGTCAAGATAATCCGATATCCTTTTGCGGCCGCAATCGATGCCAGCCCAATGCCGGTATTGCCCGAAGTCGGCTCTATGATAACAGAGCCTTTCTTCAACAATCCCTTCTCTTCCGCATCTTCGATCATCGCCTTGGCAATACGATCCTTCACGCTTCCCGCTGGATTCAAATACTCAAGTTTTGCCAAGATCGTTGCTTCTAAGCCGAGGTCCTTTTCAATGTTTACCAATTCAACCAATGGTGTGTTGCCAATCAGGCCAAGAGTCCCCTTATAAATGTTGCCCATAAATTAAGCCTTCCTTTCATTTTTGTTGTACAGCCGCAAACCCGTTTTCCAAGTCAGCGATAATATCATCTATGTGTTCCGTTCCAATGGAGAGACGGATTGTATTTTCCTTGATTCCTTGATCCAGAAGTTCTTCCTTGGAAAGCTGCGAATGTGTGGTAGAAGCTGGATGAATCACCAAACTCTTGACATCTGCCACATTTGCCAGCAACGAGAAGATCTTCAGATTATCGATAAACTTCCACGCATCTTCTTGTGTTCCCTTGATGTCGAATGTGAAGATAGACCCGCCACCATTAGGGAAATACTTTTCATAAAGCGCATGGTCAGGATGATCAGCAAGAGAAGGATGGTTTACTTTTTCCACCAAAGGATGATTATCGAGATACTCTACAACCTTCTTTGTATTCTCCACATGCCTCTCAAGGCGCAAGGACAACGTCTCAACCCCCTGCAACAACAGGAAAGCATTGAATGGAGAAATGGCTGCACCTGTGTCGCGCAACAAGATTGCGCGGATGTATGTCACAAACGCGGCTGGTCCCGCAACGGCATAGAACGAAACGCCATGATAGCTTGGGTTTGGCTCTGCGATGTTCGGGTACTTCTTGCTTGCGCTCCAGTCAAAATTACCTGATTCCACGATAATTCCACCAAGCGTAGTACCATGTCCACCAATAAACTTGGTAGCAGAATGTACGACAATATCAGCGCCATGCTCGATTGGACGAATCAGATACGGTGTGCCAAATGTATTGTCTACCGCCACTGGAATCCCATGCCTATGCGCTATTTCCGATATTGCGTCAATATCAGGGATATCGCTGTTGGGATTGCCCAGCGTCTCAAGGAAGATTGCCCTTGTGTCCTCTTTGATGGCCGCCTCCACTTCCGCGAGGTCATGCGCATCGACAAAAGTTGTCTTGATTCCATACTGGGGAAGCGTATGCGCCAAAAGATTGAAAGTTCCACCGTAAATGGTCTTTTGCGCCACGATATGCCCACCATTGGCTGCCAGTGCTTCAATCATATAGGCTATGGCCGATGCTCCCGAAGCAAGCGCCAATGCGGCACCGCCTCCCTCTAACGCAGCAATCCTTTTCTCCAGTACTTCTTGGGTGGAATTCGTCAGCCTTCCATAGATATTGCCAGGATCCGCAAGCCCAAAGCGTTGTGAAGCGTGTTCGCTATTGTGGAATACATAGGAAGTCGTCTGGTAGATGGGAACGGCGCGAGCGTCTGTCGCTGGATCTGCTTGTTCCTGCCCTACGTGCAGCTGCAATGTCTCAAATCTATATTTACTCATGGTTTATATCTCCTTTTCTATCTTCAAGTCAATCGATGATCCCCCTTGGACACAACATGCCCTGGGGCTAAGCATTCGACAATGCATAAAGATATTCAATAAGCGTGCTGTAGCGTAGAACATCTTCCGTTCCTCCTTCCAAATAGAACGATATTAGATTACTCCTATTTACCTACTATGTCAATAGGTTTTCGAAAGCTTTTCTACTTTTTCTTTCATCTGATGAAAAAGTTTCAGATACAACAATGAAACAAATTCTTGTTTCACCTATTCACCCTAAGGTAAAATAGGTTTATGAAAGGGATATTGTATTATGATTTCTACAAGAGGACGCTACGCGATCCGCGTCATGATCGACCTAGCTGAAAATAACAATGGCGCATATATACCGCTGAAGGATATCGCCGCCAGGCAGGAAATTTCCAAGAAGTATCTGGAGATTATAGTAAAGGAAATGGTTGCAGGAGGATTGATTTCTGGCGCAAGCGGAAAAGGGGGCGGCTACAAGCTATGCCGCAAGCCAGAAGACTACGTCATCGGCGAAATCCTTTGTCTAATGGAGGGAAGCCTTAGCCCCGTTGCATGCCTGGCTAGCGAAACATACGAATGCCCACGGCGCGCCACCTGCAAGACATTGCCAATGTGGAAAGAATTCGATGAGATGGTACATGACTTTTTCTATAGCAAAAAGCTTAGCGATTTGATGAGTCTTCCAGAACAAAAGCAATGAAAGCATCATACAATGCCAAGCAATCTCCTCTTTGCGGTAGCTTTTTCGCGTTATTCACACAATACTGGCAATGTTGCTGCCCTTTCACGATATTTACAATACCAATAGTCAAAAGAGAAGCTGTTCCATTAACGACATCTCATTGCTACAATGCATAAGAAACACTTGCAAGACGCATTGCGCCTTGTTTTTTTATTCGCGGGTCTTGCAAGGAACTCGAATGTTGTTCAAACCTCAAAAAAGACGGCATAGCCATCTTTTTTGAAAAAGGAGTTCTTTATTTTCCTATAACAGGTTTTACCTATCAACATATTTGTGAAGAGTGCTTCTTACCGCACCTTTGCCCGCGCATAGTTCCTTGAAATATGCACATACTGCATCGGCTAATCCCGCTTCGTAGAGATCTACGCCAAAGATCGTCTTGTTCGCAAGAAGATCGTGGAGTTTTTCTACCTCGGGAACCTCATCAAGATTGAAGCCTGCAACGTATGGCTGCACGGTTTCAAGCAATGGATCTGGGCTTGGCTCGAATTTCTCGCCATTGTCGTTGATCGCCATCAAGTAGCGCAACCAACCTGCGAACACCAGTGGAATGAGTTTCAAGTTTGCCACATCGAGTTCATTTGAAGCGATATAGTTCTTGATTGTTTCGCCAAAGCGAATCGAAAGCTTCTGCGATGTATCGGTTGCGATTCTCTGCGGGGTATCAGGCATGAAAGGATTGGGAATGCGGACATTGACGACAGTATCGATGAATTCCTTCGGGTTGATGATTCCTGGATCAACGACAACCGGGAGCCCTTCCTTGTATCCAATGGTTTCAACCAGCTTCACAAGGTCTTCATCTTTCATCTCGCTGGCGATCTTGTCAAAGCCTAGCAGACAGCCATACACAGCCAAGGCTGTATGCAGCGGGTTAAGGCAAGTACATACCTTCATTCTCTCCACTTTGTCAACGGTTTCGCGGTCGGTGAAGAAAATTCCTGCTTTTTCAAGAGCAGGACGACCGTTAGGGAAGTCATCCTCAATGACAAGATACTCGCTTTCTTCCGCATTGACAAACGGCGTGCCTTCCGGCAGGCCATCTGCCAACAGAATAGCTTCGACATCTTTGGAAGGTGCCGGGGTAATCTTGTCGATCATCGACCAAGGGAAGCTGACCGATTTCTCAAGCCATGCAACAAAATCCTCGCCATAGCGCTGGGCAAACGCCATGACAATCGCCTTGAGCTTGTCGCCATTGTGCGAACAATTGTCCATGCTCACCATGGCAACGGGACGGCCATTTTTCACATAGCGGTCATGCAAGAACTTTGTAATACGCCCCATGTAGGTGGAAGGATTCTCTGGATCACCCGCAAGGTCCTCTTTGATGGCAGGCAGGTATTCGCCATCTGCGCCATAAAGGGCATAGCCCTTCTCGGTGATCGTGAATGAAGCCATCTGAAGCTTTGGATCCTCGAACATCGCCTGCAGGCGGTCTTCATTGCCAAACACATAAACTTTCTCGCTGATCGAAGCAATCACTGCCTTTTCAACGCTGCCATCTGTCTTCAGCGTCACCTTGATCACAAGGTTGTCGTTTACTTCCAGGCTTCTTTCCGCATAGTCTGCCGCGACTACGCCATAGCCGCTGTACCCATTGTCCAATAGGCGCTGGCACGCATCGGCCTGGAATGCCTTGAATATGTTTCCTGCGCCAAAGTGAATCCATGTCGGATGAGCCAAAGTCTTTTCGACCATTTGCTGGCGGTCGAACCTAGGAAGGCGATATCCCTTCTCCTTCCATGCCGCCCTATCTTTCAATCCATCGTTTGTAAGAATCATTTCGCTGCCTCCTTATCCATCAGGTCCCAAGCGCCAAGCATGTACATGATGCCAAGGGCACGGTCATAGAGACCATATCCCGGTCTGACGTTGCCAGGCTTTTCATCCCACAAATGACGCCCATGGTCGGGACGGATGTATCCATTGAAGCCACCATCATGATAGGCGCGCAAGATATCCAAAATGCCTGTCTCGCCATCGCAATCGCGATGCGAAGCCTCGGAAAAATCACCGTTGTCAAAATGCTTGATATTGCGGATATGCGCAAAGGCAATGCGATCACAATGCTTGCGAACAATATCGGCAACGTTGTTCTTCGGATTGGCGTTAAGGCTGCCTGAGCAAAGCGTCAGGCAGTTATACGGATCATCGACAAGCTTCAGGAAATAATCAATGCTTGCCTCATCGACCATCAACCTTGGCAAACCAAAGATATCCCATGGCGGATCATCCATGTGGATCGCCATCTTGATGTCGCATTCCCTGCACGTTGGCATGATCGCTTCCAAGAAATATTTCAGGTTCTCCCATAGCTTTTCCTTGGTCACGCCCTTGTATTTTTCAAACAACTCGTCAAGATGTGCCATGCGTTCCGGCTCCCAGCCTGGGAACGTCATGTTGTACTTTTCGGTAAAGCTCATGACATAGTCCGCCATCGCTTTCGGATCATCTTGGATCATGCTTGCCTCATAGTACAGGGCTGTGGATCCATCGCCAACCGGGTGGAACAGGTTTGTTCTCGTCCAGTCGAACACAGGCATGAAATTGTAGCAAATAACCTTGACGCCAAACTCGGTCAGGTTCTTGATTGTCTGCTTGTAGTTTTCAATATACATGTCCCTTGTCGGCAAGCCGATCTTGATGTCATCGTGTACATTCACCGATTCGACCACATCCATGTTGAACCCATACGGCTCCAGCTGCTTCTGAACCGCCGCGATCTCCTCTTTTGGCCATACTTC
Source organism: uncultured Erysipelotrichaceae bacterium (assembly GCA_900315225.1). GTDB lineage: Bacteria > Bacillota_I > Bacilli_A > Erysipelotrichales > Erysipelotrichaceae > Bulleidia. The sequence continues at coordinate 19,211 of OMYM01000094.1, forward strand.
CCCAGGCATCTTGTCATGCAGCGCCCAGACTATGGTCGAAACGCCAGGGATCTGGCGAATGTCGGACAACGTGATTTTGTCGTTTCCTTCGCCATACCACCGAAAGCCCATTTGCATTGTCATTATTCAATCCTCCTCATTTTGTTATTACGAAGCGCCGCCTGTGGGTATCTATATTCAGAGTCACAATTAAGTGGAATTCAGCATCGTATGCTTACAATCATATGCGGAAAACCAGTAGAAATCTGTTCTGGATTTCTGAAGCTTCTGGCATAGTCCCTGCGGCTTTCAACTATATATTATCAAATATCCCTTTTAGGATATAGAACAATCTTTTGCTTTAGTAGCACTATCCAACGATAGAAGCTCCAAAAACAAGGAAACGCATCCCCCTTCACAAAAAGCAGAAATTGAGCATTAACAACCTTGCTACTTCTCTGCACAAGGGTCTTTTGCCTGTAGTTATATGCAACGATATCAACGCAAGACAAAACAAAATGCTATAAACGTGAAACGGTCTGCTATTGGGTTTTGAAACATCCCATTATCATTACCTATAGATAACAGGAGGAAACATTATGCTTCAATCATTGCTTTACCCTATTGACTCTGCATCCAGGCGCACTGTCAGCCTAAACGGAATGTGGGGCTTTCAGATCGATCCAGCTTCCTGCGGAGAGCAAGACGGATGGACAAAGAAGCTTCCCAAGGCAGACACTCTGCCAGTACCAGCAAGCTTTGCCGATTTCTATACCGACAAAGCGATCCGCGAGTATTGTGGAGACTTCTGGTACGAAAAAGATTTCTATGTTCCCGCCGAGTGGAACGGCAAGACGGTGGCAGTGCGCTTTGGCTCTGCCACGCATGTTGCCAAAGTCTGGTGCAATGGCATAGAGGTTGCCACGCACGAAGGTGGATTCCTGCCATTTGTAGCGGATATCACCGATTGCGCCGTCTACGGCGGAGTGAATCATATCGCCATTCGCATCAACAATGAACTATCGGAAACACGCATGCCAGTCGGCGCAACCAAGACAATGCCGAATGGCCGCAAGCGGGCAACGCCATACTTTGACTTCTATAATTATTCCGGCTTGCATCGAAATGTCTTTTTGATGGCAATGCCAAAGAACCGCATCGACGACTATGAGGTTGTCCATTCACTTGATGGCGCAGATGCCAACGTGTCCTACAAGGTCGCAACAATTGGACAGGGCAGCGTTGAAGTACAGCTGCTTGATGCTGAAGGAAATTGTGTTGCGAGAGCCAATGGCTCCGAAGGTATCCTGCATGTAGAAAACGCAAAGCTGTGGCAGGTTCGCAACGCCTACCTGTACACAATTGTCATTCGCCTAAAAAACGGGGATGAGCTCATTGATGAATATCGTGAAGAAATCGGTATTCGCACCATTGAGATCAAAGGGACAAAAATCTTGCTCAATGGCAAGCCTGTATACCTAAAAGGCTTTGGCAAGCACGAAGACGCAGACATCATCGGCAGAGGCTATAGCGCCGCCGTCATCAAACGTGACTTCGAACTCATGAAGTGGATCGGAGCCAATTCATTTAGGACAAGCCACTATCCATACGCCGATGAAGTGTACCAAATGGCAGACCGCGAAGGATTCCTGGTCATTGATGAAGTGCAGGCTGTCGGATGCTTCCCTAGCCTGATGAACTTCGCCGAGGCAAGCTCTGGCAAGAAAGTCGCATTCTTTGCCAAGGAAACAACGCCACAGCTGAAGGAACACCACAAGAACTCTATCGCCGAAATGATCCGCCGCGACAAGAATCATGCATGTGTCATTGCTTGGTCGTTGTTGAATGAACCGGATACCTCCGATGAAACAGCCACGCCATACTTCGAGGAAGTCTTTGCATATGCCCGCGATTGCGATCCACAGAAACGTCCTCGCACTTTTGCGCTGATTGGCAACAGCAGCCCAAGCGTATGCAAATGCCACCAGGTCGCGGATTTCCTATGCCTCAACCGTTACTATGGCTGGTACATCCTGGGCGGGGCAGACATTGAAGAAGCAGAAATTCTCTTCCGCAAGGAAATGGACGGATGGAAAGAAGTCGAGCCAAACAAGCCAATCGTCTTTAGCGAGTATGGTGCCGATACTCATTCCGCCATCGACAAGCTTCCTTCCGTCATGTGGTCGGAAAGCTACCAGATTGAAGTATTGAAAATGGTCGAAAGCGTCTTCGACAGCTATGACAACGTTGTCGGCGAACAAGTATGGAACTTTGCCGATTTCCAGACGACAGAAGGAATCATGCGTGTCGATGGAAACAAGAAAGGCATCTTCACCCGCCAGAGACAGCCAAAGCGAGCCGCTTTCCATCTCAAGGAACGCTGGGAATCCATGCCAAATGTCATGGATGGCGAATAATCGTTTTATAGGAAATTACGGCTTTAAATAAAATCAATTTAAATATATCATAAGGAGAAATATCATGTCTAAACAACCACTCGAAGACACGCAGAGCGGTATCCATCGCGCCAAGCTATGGGAAATTGCCTTCTACGCGCTTAACAACACTTCCACCAACGCCTACATGGTATTGGTTGGCTCAATCTCTTATTTCCTAGTCGGCATCGTCGGCGTTGCGGCGGTATTGGCCGGCAGCATCGTCACCATCATGCGTATCTGGGATGGCGTCACCGACCCATTCATCGGCATGATCGTCGATAATACAAATACCAAGTTCGGCAAGAACCGTCCGTTTATCCTCGCCGGCAACATCGTCTTGTTCGTCATGACCTGGCTGATGTTCCACATTATTCCAACGATTCCATCGGGAGCGCGATTCTTTGTGTTCATCATCATGTACGCAATCTACATCGTTGGCTACACATTGCAATGTGTCGTCACCAAGAGCGCCCAGTCTTGCTTGACCAACGATCCAAAACAGCGTCCAATCTTTACCATGTTTGACGCAACATACAACGTATTGTTGATGAGCTTGTTCTGGCCGGTATACCTCTCTGGAACACTATTGCCAAAATACACATTGACTTCAGCCGATGCAGCCGACAAGATTGCCGCCCTGCTCGCCCAAAGTCCTTCGCTTGAACGTGTAATAACCTCCAACGATGGCATCCAGGTTCTCTCTGGCTTCTATAACCCGGCAATGTGGCACGAGGCTCAATTGACCGTTGGCTTGCTTGCGGCGGTATTTGCCTGCTGTGCGATCATCGGCCTATGGCGCAAAGACAATGAAAAGTATTATGGACTTGGCAAGGTGGAGCGCATCGGCTTCAAGGACTACGCCGATGTCCTCGCCCACAACCGTGGCATCCAGATGCTCGTGCTTGCGGCTTCTTCCGACAAGCTTGCAATGGGAGCGACAACCAATGCGGCCGTCACAATGTCTTTGTTTGGCATTATCTTCGGCAACTATGCCCTCAATGGTTCCGTTTCCGCGATCACCGGCATTCCTGTCGCTCTGTTTGGCATCTTTGGCATTGGCACCATTGCCCGCAACATGGGACAGAAACAATGCCTATTGGTCGGAACATATGGGTCCTTGGCTTCCGCCTTGGTCTTGATGATCCTAATCATCCTTGGACATAACAGCGGAATGGCGTTGCCGACCTTCCAGTTGACAAATCTCGCTTCCTGGGGTGGCTTGTTCAGCCCAGCCAACTGGAGCTTTACCGGTCTGCTGTTCATCCTCGCATACATCGCGATGAAGGGCTTTTCACAGCTCTCCGGCAACATCGTCATCCCAATGACTGCCGATTGCGCCGACTACGAAGTATATCGTACAGGCCGCTACGTTCCAGGACTCATGGGAACATTGTTCAGTTTTGTCGACAAGCTTATTTCCTCCTTGGCCGCAACCATTGTCGCTATTGTATACGCACTGATTGGCTTCAAAGAGGCTCTTCCTACCGCTGACGATCCGTTCACCGGGGCACTTCTTGCCGCAACGCTGTTCTGCTATCTTGGACTTCCTGCCATTGGCTGGCTGCTCAACCTCGTTGCCATGAAGTTCTATCCATTAACAAAGGACAAGATGGCCGAAATCCAGGACGAAATCGCCCGCATCAAGGCAGAGGCCATGGCAAAATAGCCGCAACCGAAACAAAGCGAAAAGGAGACGACGCATGGCAAAACGCAACAAGACAACCTTCGTCCTAGACGACATGGAAGCCGACAAGTCTGAAGCACAGCGACTTGCTGAACTAGACTATGCCCGTCAGGCAGCCCATATCCAGGCGGGAAAGCAGGAAGAAACCTACGGCATTTGGGGACCAATCTGGCGCATGCTTGTGGCGCTTGACGCGAGCAAGGGCAAGCACCGTTTCAACAAGAAGACTTATCTTTGGCTCATGCTCTTCCTAGGATGGCTTGGTGGACACAGATACTATCAAGGCAGATGGAAACTTGGCCTGTTGTATACGCTATTCTGCTGGACAGGGATTCCTTTGGCGCTATGCGTCACCGACTTCATGGAAGTCGTCCCGATCAAGGCAGACACCGAGGGATGCGTCGTGCTGTAAGAAAGACCGGATGACAATCGTCATCCGGTTTTTCATGTTCAAGGCATGATTGTCTTTCCGTTCCTTTGGCACCATTCAACGGGACACAAGCTTCATGAATTTGTTTACGTTCATCTGTTCATTGGTCAAGTAGTTTCCATCGAAAAACAATGCATATGTCGTTATGGGAGTCGGGGCGTTTTGGGCTTCTTCCTTGTTTTGGATATGAATCGCCTTGAACGCAATCCCATGTTCCTTGGCAGCTTTCACAACGATAGGCACGTACTTGGCATTGAACGGGCATTGGCTTGTGTAATAGAGTACAAAGCCCTTTTCATCGACATGCGGATGCCTCGCGCATTCCTTGAACATCGGCTTTTGGCCATCTGGTCCAAATGGCAAATGCCATAGTTGGATGCCGTTGTCAGCTTCATCGCAAGCCTCAAATCCCTTGTGTTCCAAGTATCTCGGATCAGCAAGAAATGGCTTCTTTTTCGCGGAAGAAAGGATGCACAAGCCTTTCTTCCCTTTGCCCTTGCTGTCGCAAATACATCTAGCAAGCAGGTCATTGGCATATCCATGCCCCTTGAAAGACCCTGCCACCCAAAGGCAGTCAATGAACATATATCCTGCCCCTTCGATGGGATTCCATGCATTTTCCATTGGGAGGTACTCAATGAAACACTTGCCTCTCTCCACGCCCTTCAAAAACACAAGACCTTCATCAAGACGCTCTGCCAGCCAGGCTTTCTTTGATAAAACCTGAATGTCCTTGTTGCTGGACAAAGCGCAACATATATGCTCGCTTGCCAGATTTTCTTTTGTTAGCCTAATGTATTCCATCGCCCTATCTCTGCCTATAGACGACAAGCTCTGGATTGAGACCATCTTTCTCGTATGTGCATGCCAAGATGAAATCCATGCCTGCAATCACGCCAAAGCACCTGTCGCCGCCAAACGCCGAAGCCAACTCAGTCCCAAGATATGTCGCGTTATCGTCCAGAAATTTCACCATCGTCCCATTGGGAAGCCGATATTCCAGGTTGACGTATCTTCCCGCCAAAGGATATAGCTTTTCAACTTTGGGCAAGCCATCGATATGGAGGTCGTTGATCTCTTCCATCAGCTTTTTCTTGTATTCATCAAACTGCCCGTCATCGCTAAGTTCCTCATATCTTTTCCAATAATCCAATGTAGGCAATAGCCGCTCCATATAGCTGCGCGCTTGATCTTCCGAGAAGCCTTCGTTCGCCATATGCCCGACGCAAGCATCGATCAATTCATTCATGTTTCCATAAGTGAACGTCCCATCCACATAGCACCATTTGCAATACTCTTCGTTGCGGCTTCCATCAAGATTCCTGCCAATGAACGAATCCTCATCCATCACCATCCCGCAGCATTGGCACACAAGCTTTCTAGGCGATCCTAGAAGCGTATTGATCGAAACGTCAAACTCTTTTGAAAGCAGCCTCAGCGTATCGGTATTTGGCTGGGTATCCCCATTTTCCCAACGACTGACCGCTTGCCTCGTCACGCCAACATGCTCGGCCAGCTCCTCTTGCGTAAGCCTGTTTTTTTCCCGCAGGCTTTTCAATATATTCTTGGTTTCCATGCCCATCCTCCTTGTCACCATGGATTATATAGCGTACACTGAGCACTGAAAAGCAACTGTCCGTTGCTAAGGAAAGTCCTGAACAAAGCGCTTCCTAAGGCGAGCATGTTTTTGGTATTCTATGCTCAAGGAGGAAGTTTATGACATCAATATCCACATACGAGAAACTCTATGCCTTTCGCAAGACCAAAATATACAACCAGATTACGAGCAGGCAACTATTTGCCTATCGCGCCAACGACAAGAACATTGTCTATGTCGATGTGTTTGGCGCAGGCATACCGCATATCGGCATCTCTCTTTTCCGCACCAAGCAAGATTTGCGTTCCTATTACGCCCTGTTTGGCGACTACCCAAACCAAGACGATGAATACATTGTTTATTCGACCATGTCTTTGCTTGAATGCAGCTTCAGCCCCAAGGATATGCTTCCCAAGCAAGTCTATGCGGAGGCACGCCAATACCTAGGCAAGCAA
>OMYM01000215.1 GCA_900315225.1 uncultured Erysipelotrichaceae bacterium
AAACACCATGGCTTTATGCCGCGAAAGTCGATTTACAATGGGCGCACCCCTTGTACACTTTTCCCCGAGGTGTCGCCGAAGGGCATTTCTTTTCCCGACACCTCTTGTCCATAAGGGGTCAAGGGGTGCGGGGTCCCATTGTCAATTGAACCGTGGAATAAATCCATGTGCATGGCTTGGCCAAGGATTGGCATCATCGGCAAACAAAGCCCGTCTGGCAGCGAAGACATCCGGGATGATAAGATTATCATCCCGAGTGGAAAACGCTGCCGGACGGGCTTATTTTGGCTTCTATGGGTGTTGTGGTTGCTGCCAGGGGTGGTGAAAACTACTTTTGGCTGCATGCTCTAAGCGGAAACCTCGATTGAATTTGCGTGAAAAGCCGAATTCGATACTTTTGGCTTGACGATGCGCCGAACTCATGCTATCGTATGCGCAAGAAGGACAAAGAGATTCTTTCAAGTTTAGCTGGTTCTTGCCAAAGGAGGAGCAATATGAATGGTGAGATGAATAGTAAGATGATTGGAAGAAAGGGAGAGTGCCAAAAGCTTGAAAATTGCATGAAAGATGGAACTGCCCAGCTTGTCATCGTCACAGGGAGGCGCAGGGTCGGAAAGACGTTTCTGATTGACAGGTTTTTCCAGCGGAAATATGCATTCCGGATTACAGGCATTCAGAATTCCACCGTGGAGGAAAGCCTGGAGGTCTTTGCACGGCAGTTAAAGAGATTCAGCGGCGAACCCTGTCCGGTACCCAAGGATTGGAACGATGCGTTTTGGAGCCTGGCGGATTATCTAGACACCCGCAGCGAAGATGAAAAACTGGTAGTGTTTTTCGACGAGATGCCGTGGCTGGCGAAGTCTTCCCCAGAGTTTTTGCGTGCCTTTGAGACATTCTGGGGCAATTGGGCTGAACAACACGACAATCTGGTCTTCATTGCTTGCGGCTCCGTGACATCCTGGATGGTGGAAAAGGTTTTCCACAACCGGGGTGGTTTGTTCCAACGCTGCACCTGTAGGCTGGACGTGAGACCGTTGAGGCTGTACGAGGTGGAGGAGCTGATGGTGTCCAAGGGCATTTCCTGGCCTCGCCAGGAAATCGCCAGGGGCTACATGGTTCTAGGGGGCATTCCCCAGTATTGGAAATACCTGGATAAAAGCATGTCGCTCTCGCAGAACATAGACGAGCTTTTCTTTACTGTAAACGGGCAGCTGAGGAACGAGATCCTGGAGCTGTACGGGGTGCTGTGTACTGGCTGCGACGACTGCCTGCGGGTCGTGGAGCGACTCAGCCAAAGGCGCGGAGGCATGACCAGGGATGAGATCGCCAAAAAAGTCGAGCTGACAGGCTCCGATGGTCTTGACAAGATATTGAATGACTTGAAGCTTTCCGGCTTTGTGAGGGAAGCCATCGTCTTTGGCCGAGGCGTTGGAGAACCCATGTACCAGCTGGCGGATTTCTACACGGCGTTCTATTTCCACTTTATCCATGGCAGGTTTTTCACCAGGAATTTTTGGAGCCGTACCATTCATTTTCCGGAGCGTGAGGCATGGGAAGGGCTGACATTCGAACAATTGTGCCTGGACCATGAGGAGCTTATTGAAAAGGCTCTGGGCATTAATGCGCTTGCCTATCCCTCGACATGGTCCACGAAAGGGGATGCGCGCCGAGGCATACGTGGAGCCCAGGTGGATCTTGTGCTGGATCGCGAGGACAATGTGATCAACCTATGCGAGATCAAGTTCTGGAACGATGCCCACAGCATCACCAAGGGCATTGAGGACACACTCAAGCGAAAGATGGAATCGTTTGGAGCGATGACCGGGACAAAGAAGGCATTGCAAATGACGATTATCACACCGCATGGCGTGAAAACGGGGGCGAATTCCATCATTGCCAACCAAGTGACGCTGGACGACCTATTCAGTCGGTAGCCAATGCTGCATTCTGGATGCGCTGTAGATACTGTTTTGGGGTGGGTGTGTCGGAAGGGCAATGGCAACAAGAAGGGCATGACCTTTGACCAACCAATCGCCATGGCTTGGCCAAGGATTAGCACCAACGGCAAACAAAGCCCGTCTGGCAACGAAGACATCAGGGATGATAAGATTATCATCCCGAGTGGAAAACGCTGCCAGACGGGCTTATTTTGGCTTCTGTGGGTATTTTCCTCCTGCCTTTGACGACATGCTCTAAGCGGAAGTTTCGGATTGGATTTGCGGAAAAGCCGAATTCGACAATATAGCGAACTTTAGAAAGGTTTGACATTGGAAAATACGGCTTGTCAAAGGAGTAGCAAAATGAATGGTGAAAAGATTGAAAAAGTGCATTTGCGGGATGCGGTGCGCTAGGGTCTAGGATCGAATTCCGCTGGAAGTTCCTTAAAGACTGAATTCCAATCGACCTCTACCGAATCGATTTTTCCGAGGATCAAAAATCGGTTCAAAGAGGCTTTCAAAAGCTTTATTGACTTTACGGTCTATAGGGGGTATATTGTAAAACGTAAAGGAGGTGCTGCCAAATGGCGACAAAGGCATTGAACTTCAAAATGGAAGAAGCCGAAATCCAGGAAATGAAGGATGTGGCATCCGTCTTTCATATGACACTTACGGAGCTTATCAAGGAAGCGACAAAGGATTATGTTGACAGGTTGAAGAAAGATCCATTTTACCGGCTGACTGCCAATGTTCGGGAAGCCTCTGCTGAAGAATCCGCAGAGATCCTTGAACAGATCGATGGACTCACGGATGATGATCTGTCAATTGCTTCTTCGGAGCGGTTTACCGTGTAAAGGTAGGCTGCAATGGGAGGCGGACAAAAGACCTCATATGAAATTCAGTACACGAAAGCCGCAGATAAATTCTTTCAGACGCACGAAGACGTCAGGGAACGGTATAAAGCGGCAATTAAGGAGCTGTTGACCGGAGAACATCCTGAAAGGGTGGACGTCAAGAGAATCAAAGGAAAGCGGAACGATTACTACAGGATCAGGCTGGGCGGATACAGGGTTGTGTATGCCGTCATCAATGGCAAGATCATCGTGGTCACAACGATTCTGGCTGGATCCCGCGGGGATGTCTACAAGAAGATGGACGGGCTGAAGTAAAAGAAATACGAACCAACTGTGTAAAGCAACCTGAATAAACCGAAGATCGAATCAAGAAAGGCCATGCACACTCAGAAAGACGCTTGTCACCTACAACCCTGCAAGGAGGAGAGTTCACCAACATTGCTCCCTCGACCCACGGCTGGAAGAGGCAAGGCATTCCCTGCACGAAATGAACGCCATGGCCATCCGTTGACTGGAAGAGATATTTGAAGATGTGCATGTCATTCGCCCTAACAAGAATACCAGGACTCCGGTCGACCGGGAAAATGCAGATTGCGGCCTACATCCGGGTATCCACCACCATGGGGAAACAAGAAGAAAGCTTCGAAAAACAAAAGACATAGAGTTCTCAGATGCCATGGAAGGGAAGATTGACTTGATCCTATGTAAATCAGTCAGTCGATGGGCAGGAAACATGTAAAGCTGTTGAACGGCAATGGCATCCAGGTCATCTTCGGGCGGAAGCATATCCGAGAACATGAAGTGGACATATCGCCAAAAGAAAACATAGGGAGTTCCATGGCCAAAAAGGCATGTACTATGGCTATGATACAAAAGACGATGAGTTCAAGGCAATGCCGTTTTCAGCCCCCGTAGCAGGGGTGGCGACTCGGGATGGCAGGAATATCATCCCTGGTCAAAGCTAAGAAAAGCCTTTGACTGGACAGGGCTTGTTTTGGCTTCTATGGGTGTTTTCCTCCTGCCATTGACGGCATGCTCTAAGCGGGAGCCTGGATTTGGTTTGCGGAAAAGACGCATTCGACACGAAAGACGATGTACATGCTGTGCCGTTTGTGCAATATGGGGGATATAACGAACTTTAGAAAGTTTTGACATTGGAAAATGCTTTAATTGGAGCTTTAGGGTAAGAGGGGCTCCATGAGGGAAAAAACATTTTACAAGGAGAAAAAAGATACAATGAAAATTACAAAAGCTTTCAAAGACAAAGTATTGGTTATTACCGGTGGAACCGGTTCATTCGGTTCCACGGTATTAAAACACTTTTTGACATCCGATATTGGCGAAATACGCATCATTAGCCGTGATGAGAAGAAACAGGACTGGATGAGACATACATTGCAGGCACAGTATCCTGATCACTGTTCCAAGGTTCAGTTCTATGTTGGCGATGTGAGAAACCTAGACTCTGTCAGAGATGTCATGTATGGCGCAAATTATGTTTTCCATGCGGCGGCACTGAAGGAAGTGCCATCATGTGAGTTCTTTCCGATGGAAGCGGTAAGAACGAACATCATTGGCACGGACAATGTCATTACTGCCGCCGTTGAAGCCAAAGTGCAAAGGGTTGTCTTCCTTTCCACTGACAAAGCCGCATATCCCATCAACACGATGGGCATGACAAAGGCAGTTGGCGAGAAAGTGGTGCAAGCAAGAGCACAGAAGTCATTTGAACGAGGAGGCACTGTTCTTGCTTGCACCCGTTATGGCAATGTCATGTGCAGCCGTGGCTCTGTCATTCCTCTCTTTATCGACCAGATAAAGAGAAAAGCTCCTATCACTATTACCGATCCCGACATGACACGATTCCTCATGAATCTGGATGAGGCAGTGGATCTAGTCGCGTTTGCTTTTGAGCATGCTGAGCCAGGAGATCTATTCGTGCAGAAGGCCGATGCGTCCACCATTGGCGATCTGGCAGATGGCGTAATGAAAGTGTTTGGCGAAACCGAGAAAAAGATCATTGGTTCACGCCATGGCGAAAAGCTGTATGAGACACTTGTGACAAGAGAAGAAATGCTTAGATCGGTGGATATGGGGCACTATTATCGCATCGCTCCCGATGCGCGAGGACTAAACTACGATAAGTTCTATGTGAAGGGCACTGTCCACACCGAAGGTGATGAGGCATACACAAGTCATAATACACATCGACTGGATGTGGATGGCGTGGTCAAGAAGATCATGGAAACAGATTACGTCAAGGAAGAGCTGGAAGGTCGTCCCCATGCCGTGGAAGCGTGAAGAGAAAGAATAGGAGATAGCTTATTATGCAATATCCCGCTTGGAAAGAAAACGGAAAGATCAAGCTGATGATCATTGTGGGCACTCGCCCAGAGATCATCCGCCTTGCGGCGGTGATCAAAAAGTGCCGGAAATACTTTGATACAATTCTGGTGCATACAGGTCAAAACTATGACTATAACCTGAATGGTGTGTTCTTCAAAGATCTAGGCCTATCGGATCCAGAGCTGTATTTGGATGCCGTAGGGGCGGATCTTGGCGAAACCATGGGAAACATCATTGCTACGTCTTATAAGGCGATGGTAGACCTAAAACCAGACGCAGTTCTGGTTTTAGGAGATACCAACTCCTGTCTATCCGTCATCGGGGCAAAACGCTTGCACATCCCGATCTTTCACATGGAGGCAGGCAATCGCTGCAAGGATGAATGCCTGCCCGAAGAGACCAATCGTCGCATTGTAGATATTATTTCCGATGTAAACCTTGCCTATTCCGAACATGCCCGTCGCTATTTGGCAGACTGTGGTCTGCCAAAAGAACGTACATATGTCACAGGTTCACCCATGGCAGAAGTACTATCGGAAAACCTGGAAGCCATCCAGGCTTCCGATGTTCACGCTCGCCTTGGGCTAGAAAAAGGCAAGTATATACTTCTTTCCGCCCATCGCGAGGAGAACATCGACACCGAGAAAAACTTCACCAGTCTCTTCACGGCAATCAACATGATGGCAGAGAAGTATGACATGCCCATCCTGTATTCATGCCACCCACGCTCACGCAAACGCCTGGAAGCCTCTGGTTTCAAGCTGGATCACCGTGTGATCCAGCATGAACCCCTTGGCTTCCATGACTACAACTGCCTGCAAATGAATGCCTTTGCGGTTGTATCAGACTCTGGCACCCTACCAGAAGAAAGTTCGTTCTTCACATCCATTGGGCATCCCATCCCGGCTGTGTGCATCAGAACATCCACAGAACGGCCTGAAGCGCTAGACAAAGCTTGCTTCATTCTTTCAGGCATTGATGCCAAGGGGCTGCTTCAGGCCGTTGACACAGCTGTGGGGATGGTCAAGGATGAAAAGAACGGAGGAGCTATTCCCGTGCCAGACTATGTAGATACAAATGTATCCGACAAGGTCGTAAAGATCATTCAGAGCTATGTTGGCGTTGTCAACAAGATGGTTTGGAGAAAAGACGTATGAACATACTGGTTACCGGTGCGGCCGGTGCTTTAGGCCGTAACCTTGTTGAGAATTTGAAGACGATCAGAGATGGGAAAAATCGAACCCGGCCGCACCTTCGGATAGACAAGATCTACGAATACGACAAAGACAACACAGAAGCAGATCTAGATCGCTTCTGCTCTGATTGCGACTTTATCGTTCATGCGGCAGGCGTGAATAGACCAAAAGACACGGCAGAGTTCATGGAAGGAAACTTTGGGTTCACCAGCACCTTGCTAGAAACACTCAAACGCCACAACAACAAAGCACCAATCCTGATCACCTCATCCGTGCAAGCAACGCTTTCAGGTCGATTCGGTGATTCAGAGTATGGAAGGTCCAAGCTTGCTGGGGAAGAACTGATGTTCAAATACGGGGAAGAGACAGGTGCTCCCGTCTACGTCTATCGTTTTGAGAACATGGTTGGCAAATGGATCAGGCCAAGATACAACAGTGCCGTTGGAACCTTCTGCCATTGCATTGCCAGGGAAGAACCAATCACCGTCAATGATCCAAGCGTCATGATGGAGATGGTCTTCTTCGATGACATATGCGAAGAAATCTTTGATGCAATGGAAGGACACCCGCATCATTGTCACTATGAAGGTGTAGAAGCAGTGGAAGATGAGAACGGTCGCTACTGCCATTGCCCTGTGAAGCACAAGGCAACACTGGGAGAGATTGTAGACTTGCTCATGAAGTTCCATGACTTTCCGTTGGACTATGTCATTCCAAAGTTGGAAGATGGTGGCTTTGCGAAGAAGCTGCATGCGATGTATCTGAGCTATCTTCCCAAGGAAGCCACCATCTTCGACTACAAGATGAATTGCGATGACCGAGGCAGCTTCACCGAGCTGGTGAGAACACCTGATCGTGGTCAGGTTAGCATCAACATCAGCAAGCCAGGCATCACGAAAGGACAGCATTGGCACAACTGCAAGAACGAGATCTTCATCGTTGTCAAAGGGCATGGCTTGATTCAGATGCGGAATCTGAAAGACAACGAGATCGAAGAGTATGAGGTATCGGGAGATCACATTCAAGGCGTGTGGATGAAGCCAGGATGGACACACAATATCATCAACCTGAGCGAGACAGAAGATCTGGTCACC
>OMYM01000221.1 GCA_900315225.1 uncultured Erysipelotrichaceae bacterium
AAAAAAACACGATAGACGGGCATTCTTTTTAATGCGCCTTTTTTTTGGGAAATGAGGCTTGCCAACAGGCATGGTTCCATTCATGGGGGTTCCGCTGGTTATCATGTGCCTAATGCTTTTGTACGATTAAATTAATTTTATACTTTTCTTTCTATCTATTTCCTCGGTTAAGTATAAATCTCTTTGAGTGATTGATACCGTCCACTAAAACATGACCCTACCTTAAACGCAAGGCCATCGGACAACATCCCCGGCAAACCGGTTCCCACACAGTTTGACTGCAAATGGATGCCTTGATATTAAGGTTGTATTCATTTTCGCCGTAGCGGGAATGCCGGTAGTGTTCTGGATATTCTTTCATCTTTTTTATGCGATGGCATTTGAATTGGTCAAGTGTTGGTATCAAGTTATCTTCCATGTAGATGTTTCGCGGTTGGCCTAGGTCATCGTCTTCGACGGCATAGCCATCTATTACATAAAAATGATTCTTCATTATATGCGCTTTTGTATATGTGGCGGGATTACGGCATGCAATGCAATTTTCGTAGCCCCAATCCATTGCTTCCAAGTCATTTGGCTTGTTCTTCAGCAATGCTCCTTTCTTTGCTCCTCTTTTTGTGAGCAATGGGTAGTATGCGTATTTGGAGCCGCCTCATTTTCCATATGTTGGAGATAAATCGCTGCTACTTTTTGCGAAACGAGCTGTTTTTTTGATCGTCCGCGCATAATGCGGCAATTCCTTCCTGATAGGCTTTTTTATTGGTGATCATTTGTCCCATTACATCTCCTCAGAGTAATTTATCCGCAATAGTTAGTTATAAATAACTGTTGCGGATAAAAAAACTAGGTAACATAAATGCCATAAATGTGCGCTTTCTGCATTGCAAGACATCTGGGTAAAATTATATTAGAAAACAAGATACTTGGCAAGTGTTAATGAACGTACATTCCCTTGCGTTGTAACGTTTCTTTCCGTTCAACCCTTCCTTTTCATAAGTACGTTGCATCGATAGAATATTTGAAAACCTTCAGGTGTGTTCCTTGTTAGTGATTCTTTTCATTCTCAACGAACACACAGCTACAACCATTTTTAAACCTCATAGAGAGCTTTTTTCGCCGAGAATGGCTGATGACCCATCCATTGGGTCTTCAGTCGTTCTCGGCCTTTTTTTGTGCCTTGAGGGTTACTTTGCTACAATTGTGTCTTTTGTGACGATAATTGTTTTCGCATCTTTTGCTACAGCTAATAATGTTTCTTCTTTTACGTTCCTGCCATTGCATCCTTTTCTGTTTCTCTTCTCACGGCAGACCCAAACTTTGGTTTTCTCTCCATTAGAACCATTGACGGTTCGGCGTGTCATGGGAGAGCCACACTCACCACAGAAGACTTTGCCGTATAAAAAATGTGGTTGACCACCTCTATGACCAACTGTTTCTTCGAATTCTTTGTTTGCTTGGAGTTTCTTGGCTACTGCATCCCATTCTTCTCTGCTTATGATTGCTTCATGATCATCAATCAAGTAATTGCTTTCAAATGGGATGTTGGGATCAGGGCGTTTTGTAATCAGGTCTTTTGGATTGGTCTTCTGTAGGAGCTTGTCGCCTTTGTAGGTTTCGTTTTTCAAGATGTACAAGATGTTGTTATGGCTGAGAGGTGTTCCATTTTTTGTCTTAATGCCGATAGCATCCAGTTGTCTTCGGATTTCCTCGATGTTTTTTCCTTGTAGGAAGAGGGAATAGATTAGTCGGATGCTATCGGCATGTTTGTTTGGTATTAGTTTGCCGTCAATGGAATCGTAGCCTAGTATTCGATTATTTCCTAGGTTGTATTCGCCTCTCTTCACCTTCTCCCTCTGTCCCCATTTGACGTTTTCAGAAATGCTTCTGCTTTCATTTTCAGCAATGGCGGACATGAGGGAGAAGATGAATGAGCAGGTTGGATCGTCTGTTTTGAGATTTTGTTCTTCGAATTCGACTGTTATGTTCTTGTTTCTGAGCATGTCGGTATACTTCTTGCATTCTGCTACATTGCGGGAGAAGCGGGAGACGCTCTTGCAGAGGATGTGATCGATTTTCCCTTCCATGGCATCATTGATCATACGCATGAATTCTGGGCGTTTTTCGGCGTTTAAACCAGAAAGGTTGTCGGCGTACACCTCCACAAGTTCCCAATCGGAACGAAGGGATATTAGGGAGGTGTACGCCTTTTTTTGTGTTTCTAGGCTGTCTTCTTGTTCTTCTTGCTTGGTGCTTACGCGGCAATAGACTGCGATACGTACCTTATTATTCTCGTTTTTCGCTGGGATCCTGGTTATTATCATGGTGTTTCTCTCTTGTTAAGCCCATCAGGTATTTGTACTTGTTTTTTGTCTTGCCACTTCTTACTCGTTCCAAGTAATCATTGTAGAATACAGAGTATTGGCTTGGGCTGTAGCAGTTGTTTGAGAAATGCATCTTGGAGATGCATTTCTCACCATCTCGCCAATAGATAGTGATCTGGTATTCGTCAAGTTTGATTTCTTTGATGGTATCATCGAGCCAATAGTATTCTACTGTTTCTTGTGTATCGTTATATTTCTCGTTGTATGCTGTGATTATTGCTTTGTCTAGGATATTCTGGATGAGTAAGTATTGTCCGCATCCATCCTTTCCATAGCATCCCCAACCACCGTTTTGTATTCTTTGTCCATCGTAGTAGAAGTTGTTTAGGCTTCCATGGATCAGGGGTTTTCCGCAATGTGGGCAACATAGGATATCGCCATAGGGATAGGAACAATTGCCATTCGACACATTTCTCATTGCCATGATCTTTTGTGCTTGCTCGAATATATGCCTGTCAACAATGGCAGCGTGCGCGTTTTCAACGCGGAACATTGGCAGTTCGCCTTTGTTTCGGATTTGTTTGTGGTTGAGGTGGTTCTCAATGTAGGTTTTCTGTAGGATCACATCGCCAATGTATTTCTCGTTTCTGATCATGCGATCTAGTTGGAGGCGTTTCCAGCATTTTCCAGCTGGTGGCTTGACATCCCTTGCGATCATGTCATTTAAGATGACTTGCGGTGCTTCTCCATGGACAAAGCGTTCAAATACCTCACAAACGATGGCTGCTTCATCCTCTTGGATCAGGAACAGCTCATCGTTCGTGTGGTAGAAACCATAGAGAGGAACTTTGACTTCTTGTCCTGCTTCGAAGCGTTTCCTTATCCCCCACTTCACATTCTCGGAAATGCTGCGGCTTTCTTCTTGGGCAAACGATGCCATGATGGTCAGCACCATTTCCGAGAATGAATCAGCTGTGTCGATCCCTTCTTTCTCGAAGTAGACATAGACACCATAACTTTGTAGTTGACGTACGGTAGATAGGGTATCTACTGTGTTTCTAGCGAAGCGGCTAATGCTCTTGGTGATGATGTAGTCGATTTTCCCTGCTTTGCAGTCTTCGATCATTTCTTGGAATTGTACCCTGCCCTTTGTAGACGTTCCGCTTAGTCCTTCATCAGCGTATATGTTAACAAGATCCCAATCTCCTCGTGTCGCAGCTCTATAGCGGAACGTCTCCATTTGGTTTTCTAGGCTTTCTATTTGGGCATCTTTGTCTGTGCTTACACGGCAATATGCTGCGACTCTCTTTCTAGCTGCCATTTTAGGCTGTTCTATGCGTGTTACTGTTTTAGGCATGGATTCCCCTACCCTTCTGAAAATCATTGTTCTCTTTGCTTAAATGCCTGTTAGAGAGCAGGATTCCTCTTTTGATCATCTCCTGTACCTGATCGAACAGTTGTGGAAGAACAATAGGATCGTGATGCTCTGTGATGTAGAACCTATCACGATACCCATTGTTCTCCACTTGTCTTCCTGGTATTAGGCATACCGTGGCATGGGAATAGTAATCTCCCTTGTAGACCACATTCGTGAGCATGTATTTCAATCGTTTCTGACTCCACTTGTAGCCATTGGTTTCATTTTCGTCCAAAGCTTTCTGGATATCATGATAGCATTGTCCATCAGCAGCAAGTTCAAAGGCTTTTCTCACTCGTGGTGCCTCTTGTTCATTGATGATCCAGTTATTATTGCTATCACACTGGTACCCAAAAGAAACCCTGCCAAAAGGTCTTCCTTGCATTGTCTGTTGTTCATGTGCCTGGATTGCATGTTGGCTGATGCTGTGGCTTTCTTCTTCTGCGATAGCAGCAAAGATGTTCAAAAGCAAGCAACATGTTTCATCCTTCGAATTCAAGTTCTGTTCCTCAAAAATGATGGTTACGCCAAACCTTTTTAGTTCCCTGATCATACCAGCGCATTCCGCCATGTTGCGGGCAAAGCGGGAAATGGATTTTGTGAGGATCAAGTTAATCTTACCAGTCCTACAGTCTTCTATGAGTTTCTTTAATCCAGGTCGTTTATCCACATGTAGTCCGCTTTTCCCTTTATCGCCATAAATACCGACTAGCTCCATGTTTGGGTTAGACTTGATCTTATCTGTGAAATAACTCACTTGCATCTCATAGGATCCTTCCTGCTCTTCCCTATCCGTGCTTACACGGCAATAAGCAGCAGTCTTAATCTTCATATCCTTGTGAATTCCTTTCTGTCCTGCCCCAAAAAGGGCAGGACAATGTTAACTCGAAGGAAAACACATGGCAAGTGATATCAAGAAGTTTTATCTGCTTTGTTCATAAATTACTTCGATCATTTTCTTGAACTATATCAGGAGGCATGGGAGTAGCGTGACGAGATTGCTTTAGCCCATCTAACAAACTTGGAAGCCCATGCATATGCAGCCGATATATACCTGAACTTCCAGAAGTTCAGGTATAAAGCTGGACTTCGTATCAGATACGAAAAATTCTACTTCCAGCCTACCAAGGGATCTCTTCGATTTGATTATGCCTAAAGGAAAATAGAAACATGTCTGAAGAGCCGAGAGAAAGAACGGTCAGAAAGATTCTGGCAGAACGTCATACACGGAAGCCATATGTTGCGGCCTACATCCGGGTGTCAAGCAAACAAGGAAACCAGGAAGAGCGCTATGAGGCTCAGGCCATTTATTACGAAAACCTGATACGCTCAAATCCTGAATGGGATTTTGCTGGTGTGTATGGCGACAGGCAATCGGGCACTCGATCAGATGGCCGTGAAGAATTCCGGAGAATGATTCATGACGCCTTGGCTGGAAAGATAGACCTCATCATCTGCAAGAGCGCAAGCCGCTGGGCAAGAAACATCGTTGATGGGCTTCATTCTATAAGGCTCCTGACCGGCAACAGGGTCAATATCATCTTTGAGCAAGAAAACATAGACACCAGACAACCAGGCAGCGTCATGCTGCTGAACCTCTCCCTGGCGACAGCCCAGGCGGAAAGCGAAAGCATCAGCGAGAACCTGAAATGGCTGTATCGGCGTCGTGCGGAACAGGGAATCTTTATTGCCCACAAAGGGAAGTATTTCGGATTTGACACAGACGATGGAAACTTCCGTCCCAACGACGATGCGACATACATAAGCTTGATCTATGACAGCTTCCTGGCAGGGGAATCCTTGACGGCGATTGCCGAGGCGCTGAATCTCCTTGGGATCCGCAATTCATGGGGCAATGAGTGGCAGAGAGATACCATCCGCCATATTCTCAGCAACGAGGTCTATGTTGGCGACATCCGGATTCAAAAGAAACCGTTCAGGAATGTGATTACACAAATGCCAGATGAGGTGCAGATTAGCAAGTACATCACAGAGCACCATGAAGGGATCATTGATAGAACAACATGGGATAGAGTTCAGAGGAAGCTTGCCGGACAGACCTCAAAGTACCGCCGATACGGTGATCACATGGTGCCTACCGATATGGATACCATGGTGCTGGATATGGTTCAAGACGGTTGGTCTGGAACAGAGATAGCAGATAGGCTTGGGATCACTATCGGGCAAGAGAAAACCTGTGTGAGAAGGCTTAAGCGCATGGGACTGTTGGAAGACCGCAGCTATGACAGTACGGAAAAAAGAGAGAATGAGGTGTATCAATACTTGTCCTGTAATGGATGTGTCCGCCGTAAAGATCTGCTGGAGCAATTCGCATTCACAGGAAAACAGTTGGATCATGTGCTTCTAAAGCTGGAATGCAGCGGGAAGATCAAACGTGAAGGAAGAGGAACATGGAGGGCCGTGCTTGTAGAGGAAAGCTTTACATAGGTATATGAAGAGCTATACACGCATGCCACAATATATTGTGGTTTTTCTCTGAATCCAAAATGGCTAAAATCAGTTTTCCCCCTGGGACGACCTCTGGAAAACTCAATCCCCTGACGCACTTCGTACAAAATAGCTTAAAAGCTCAATATATAGTGGTTTTTAGCGCAAAAAGGCACGTTTTCCGACTATATAATGTATGCTTTCGGCGCGGAAATCTCGTGAAAATGAGGTGGGGTCATACATGAGTTTGTACATTTTCGGCGCTATGTCCTTCCCACGGACTATATGGGGTCAAAAAATAGGGGAATTGATAGCCGCTGAAAGAAAAATGGGTGAATTAAGAGCCGATGGGAGAGAACGTAGTTCGTTCCTGGATTAGGAAAACTCTTTGTTGATATGACCGCTCTGGGTACGGAACGGCGATATGAGCGGAGAGAATGCTCAAAGGCGTGTGGATATCCACGGTC
>OMYM01000224.1 GCA_900315225.1 uncultured Erysipelotrichaceae bacterium
AAGAAAAACAAGGGGCGCAGCAGGTACCTGAGCGAGGCGCTGATCAAGATCGTCAAGAACGGCGTCACCATCAAGGTTGTATTCGTCCGCAACAGGGCGAACAGAAAGGAATGGATCGCCATAGCCACCACCGACACGAGCCTTACGCCAGAGGATATCATCGAGTATTATGCGCTTAGATGGGACATATTATGCGAACCCCGGTATTATGCGAACGCCTTGGGATTCCAGTGGCTCGCTTCCTTCATCGGCTTCCCAAAAGGTTCGCATAAAATCATTGCGACAGCCACCGTGCCTTGGCAAGGCTCCCCTCGCCGCCCGAAAAGAGCTGTCCATTGTCGTGAAGCGTCACAGTTCGCTTTGCTTCAATTCCTTTGTGAGCGGAATCCTGCATCGCATGTGCTAAATTGTATGTCCCTGTCATCCAAGGACCAAGGCCTTGGCAGGCATGGCATGCTGCCAAATTGTCTGGTGACTGGAACGCCTCCGGCGTGTTTTGCGTAGCCTTCCATCCAGGCTGTCCGTTCCTGTGCCGTACTGGCAGCCACCGCCAAAAGAATTGTTATGCGAACTTTCGGATAGAGCCAGCAAGTGCCAGAGCCACGGTTTTGCGGGTTGGTTCGCATAATACCGGGGTTCGCATAATATGTCTTACGCGAACGTTCGCGTAAGGCCACGAAAAATATTTTTGGACTATAAAGATGCACCTTCATCTGACCGATGAGTGCCATTCCACGTCTTACGATGCACTCACCGCCCATGCGACGATCGTGGCTGTCAGGTACATGTTGCTTGCCTATGAGAAACGAAACAACGAGGACGACAAGACCTTTGGCGGTCTGATAGCAATGATTTCCGAGGAGGCAAAGCCCATGGCTGTCTCCGAGATTCTCGGGGTGTTCGCCGATGCAGTCTTCGACAGCATCGACCATGTTGTCGGAATGACCGATGAAATGAAGGAAATGTTCGTGGACCAGTTGCTTTCCCGCCTTCCCGAGGATGTGACGAAACTGCTTGCCTTTGCCTACGGGAAAAGTGGGGGCGAGGCATCCGCGGGGCAGGCGTAGCCCCCCTCTTTCAGGTGCTTTTTCGAGAAGGTATTTCACCATACCTTAAGTCGAAAACTACCGTAGTTTAAAGGCTCTGGGAGATCATTGCAAGGTGGGAAGTGTCAGAAATATAAGATTTGGAATATCTGTTTCATATTGACTAGGATTCATGTGTTAGGGCTTTTATGCCTCGATTTGATGACTCTATCAGAGAACAAAAATCCACGGGTTCCCCAAAGAACCCGTGGATTTTTGTTCTGGACAATTCTACAGCTAGCTTTTCCATTCACTGAAAAGCTTGAGAAAATCCATCTTCCCATGATCGCCTTTGTCTTCCCTGCATCGGCGTGAGGGCTATATTTTCAGGATCGCTGAAATCAACGATATACTCGCGACAATGCCTCGCAAAGATCCATCTCATTCATGCCAACCATCGGAATCCATGACTCTAGGCTGGCTTCTCTCAGGCATTCTTCATATGCCTCCAAGGCGGATTTCCTGTCTGCCTCAGGAACAATATAGCCCGATGTTTGTTGGAGAAGAATCCGTCTGCCGACGTATGAATCGTCCTTGATATTCGCAAAAGGCATGACAACGTATCCGTCAAACGATGACAATGCATTTCTTGACTTGAGATAGAACTCGGAATCAGGGGAAATAAAGCCAATGACCTTGAATATCTTTCGTTCAAATATGTAGTACGCTTCAAACGTATCCCCGATGTCGAAGGAATCCTTGAAGCCATTGCCAAGCAGCACATGGATCTCCTCGTTGTCCAAACAGTCAAAATCTTCCTCTTCAAAGAAACGTCCTTCCGTTACCTTGATCGGAAAGATATCAGCATAATTCTCTGATATCTGAATTGCTTCTGTCGCTGTAATGGCGTTGCCTTCAAATTCATATCTTGAATCCTTTTCGGATTCTGTTCCATAGTTGACAATGCATTCGTCTGGAATATCCGTGTCAATGACCTCAATAATATTATTAGCATATGCATAGTATTCAAATGCATCCGATGCATTGAGTAAGTCGTGGAAGCCAAGAAGTCTTTGAAACATTGTTCCATCATCGTTGACATAACCGTCATATGTTTCGTCATCCAAGTATTCAGCAACCGTATAGATCCCTTTGTATTTCGCATAATCATATGTGTCCATCTGTCTGTTTCCTTGGCTTGGCATATGGCAGGATGTCAATATCATGCTGGTCAACAGAAGATATGTTGGAAAGTTGTTTTTTAGCGTCATATGTTTCCCCTTGCGCATCAATTGTATCACTTCTCATGCATTATGCATCAAGAAGTTCTCTTGCGCAAGGAACGTCTTCTTTCTCAAAGTGGTCGGTGAATGGCATGTTGTTGTCTTTGCATCGCTGTCTGCGACGGTCGTTCATCTCTTCCAGAAGTCGTTCTATCATTCTCCCGTTGCAGAAGGATTCGTCTCTTAGGGAATAGAGTTCATTGCATGTTTGCTTTGCTCTTGACAATGCCTCTTCACTGGCGGTTTTTCCCTCTTTGACCATCTTGTCCAGGAATACCGCATAGAGTTGGTCGCCAGTAAAGTCATGAAAATAGAATGTCAAGGTTCTTCCCTTGAGTCCTGTGTCTAAGCGAATGAAGTCGTTATAGCATCTTGGGTATACAGCAAATATGACAATGAGTGGTTTGTCTTTGTCGGACATTGGTGTCATGAATGTTTGTAGAGCCATCGTTCCTTCTGTTCCCATTGTTAACAACTGGTGTGCTTCATCAACAAACAGAATGGCATTTTTCTCTTGTGCTTCTTGGATTGCCTTTTTCACTTTCATCTGAGGACTTTCGTATCCTGACGAAGCAAAGTCTGATCCGCTTCGGTGAATGAGCTTGGCGGTGCCAATCACCTTGAAGTGAAATAGAATATCCGCAATGAGTTCCGCGACTTCGGTTTTTCCCGTGCCTGGGTTGCCAACAAATACCATGGACTTGACTACGGAATTCCCTAGGGGAATGTTCTTTTGCATAGCTTCTTCGATCTTCAGGTACATTTTTTGCACCATTGCCATGACTTTTTCTTTTCCCACACATTCGTTCTGTAGTCTTTGGAGTGCCTTCTCATAGAGGTCTCTTGTGTCCATGGACACAAAGAAATCACTTGTTATACGGGTATCGTGGAGTTGGATGTCGATGAAGCATTCTGGTGTCACAATGCCATTCTTAGGCTTGCCACAGGCGATATCCGCCAATGTTTCCATGTCTCCCGCGTTGCCAAAGCTGGTTCTGTTTCGTTCGTGGTAGATTCTTTCCACCATATTGAACAGTTCCCCGTTTTCTAGTTCTTCGGAAAGAGAGCATCCTCTATCCTTGACCATGTTTGCTAGAATATCTTTGAGTAGCTCCGGCTTGTAGTCATCGATGTGGATGCTTCGCTGGAATCTTCTTCGCAAGCCATTGTCCAGATTGAGGAAGGAGTCCATCTTTTCCGCATATCCAGCCGCTATGACGCATACATGGCGATCAGGGTCGGTCATAAGGGCATTCATTGTCGAAGCGATCTCGCCACCTGTTCCTTCGTTGTTCACACCGCCATCCTTTGCGCCGATTTGGTGTGCTTCATCGATGAACAGCACGCCTCCCTCTGCTTTGTCAAAGCATTCCGTCACTGCCTTGGGAATGCCTGCCACATAGCTGCTGGTCAATTGTTCCCGTGTCACATATACCGTGTGGCCAATGGAAAGAATATCTGCCTCTTTTAGGATTCCTCCAATGAGTCTTGCGACAGTTGTCTTGCCGGTGCCAGGGGATCCGGTCAGCACAAAGCTTGGAATAGCGGGAACATAGCCATTGTCATTGCTTGCCTGGCAGAATCTGTCCAAGGCATAGCCAGGGCATGCATGTTCCGCCCAATCATTCTCATGGGTCTTTTGCCATCTGTTTCGTTTTGTCTTTTCCGATGTAATGATCCCATCGATTTCACTGTATACGTTTTCCCATCCAGGTTTTTTCAACTGTTCTGTCAGTTCCTCGGCACATGGATGGCTTGTCCCAAAGATTTGAACGATTGTCTTTTCGTCCAATGCCATTGATCCTTGCTTATGCAAGGCATTGTCAAGTCGCCAATAGATCTCTCGCAACGAGTTCATTCCCGACATACAGGCGCAATACAATACTTCACTAGCCAAATGTTCCAAGTCATTGTAGACAAACGAAAATATCGCTTGAGGATTATCTTGCGTCCCGACCAGGGACATTCTCGTCAACAGATTTTTCACCTCATCGATATGAGGATAACCAATGCGATGACATACGAAGGGATTCATTCTTCCTTCTGTCGCATCTTTTGTCACAAAGAATTTCTGGTAGATTTCCATCGTCTTAAGACGACGGGCGATCATGGTTTCGTCGTTCATGGATTCCGGAGCAACCAATAGACATAGGTTTTTGCTTGCCCTATCTTCTTCCCATATGGTTAGAATCGCTTCTTTCAAAGAATTAAAATCTTCGATTCGCTCGGTAAACAGGTCGTAGAACACAATCGCCATGCTTGAGGTTTTATCTTCCATCAATGGCTTGCAATGGGTCAGGAAGGCGGCTAGGTTCATCCCTGGAAGAGCATACCTCAAGGATCTTTGTTCTTTCCTTTCCACTTTCTTTCCAACGACGGGAACATTCGTCTTTCTTTTTTCTTTGCTTGTCGGAGGTGTTGCCATGGCATTGGCATTGATGTTCTTAAAGAAGAACCTGGCGCTCTCATCGTCAAGCGTATATGCACCTTTTGTACCCGAACCACTAAAGAATACCACATGTCGATAGCCTCTTTCCTGCAAAAGCCGAAATAACATGGCATCTAGCCGCAATATTTGATAAGAACCCGGGCAAAAGATGTCATTGGTATTGCCATACACTAGGTATGTATGGGATCTTTCGGGAGAGATATTGAAGAAAGCCTTTCTAGATTCTTCCATTTGTCACTTTCCTTTCCACTGACTCAAAATCATCATACTCCAGTTGCTTGCTGGATTGTCCATGGCGTCCCGCACATGACAAAGAAGCGCTGTATCCTTCATTGTGCAGCACATATTCCATGTCTCTTCGCATGGCGGCTTTTTCGTCTTCCGCAATCTCATGTCCATCGGTGTAGAACATCATCATTTCCATGGACATGTTTCCTGTTGATTCATCGGAAACCGTCAATGATATCGAATTATTGTCAAAGACGCTTTGGAAATGGTAGACAAGTTTTCCCGTTGCGTCTTTTCCTTCGCAGGCAGCCCAATCCACCTCGTATCCTTGTGTCTCCATGTATTCCGTTAACAGCTGTAGCACATGTCTTCGTTGGTAGAATGACTCCATGTTGGCATAGCCTGTCTGAAGCATTTTCTCCACTTCTTTTTCAAGTTTCTGGACATTGTCCATAGTCCGCATCAATGAATATGTGTCATCGCATGCATCGATGATTCCAGCCAACTCAATGACTTTCTTACATGTCTCTTTATATCTTCCATGTACATATTTGTCAATCTCTTCCCTTGTTTCCTCCAAGGTTTCAGGATCTTCTACGATAACTTCATTTGCTTCGTCCAGCAATGCCTTGATTCCTTCCAACCTTGATTGAAGTTCCATCCTTATCATGTCTTTTTCCACTTTTTGTCTCATCCAGGAAAGGTACTGCTTCTTGGTGGTAGAAATAACATCCATGGCACTTGCGATGCATGTTTGGTACATGCCATGAGTGTATGATTCTTCGCATTGTCTCAATTGTCTTTCCATGATGTGAAGTATCTCTGTCTTTCCTTCCAGCATCCTCAAGGATGCCTTGGCATCCTTGAGGTAAGACTCGGCGGTTTCTTTTCTTGAAGCTTGTTTTTCAGCCATCTCCTTGGATAACTCTTCAATCATCATCGTAGTATTGACTGTCTCTTGTTTTCTCTGGAATGCCTTGTCGTAGAACGTTTGCAGCCTTGTGTCATCTGACGCAGTATTGGCGTTTTCCTGCAGCCAATGCGAGGCAGTTGTTTCTTGCGAAAGGCAGATGTCTGCCTTCGCATTGACTGTATCGTAGAACGACTGTAATTCCTCGCTACAGGATTGTGGTCGATCACAATATTGTTTTCTTGTTTCATCGATCTTTCTTTCCAATGCCTTGGCTGTCGTCATTACGCCTTTTGCGACACAATCTTTGGCACAGGGAACCCTGACAATCTGTATTCTTCCCCCTTTGACCACAACCAATCCAACCGTATCTCCACTCATTGCTTCTCTCCCTTCATATAAGCGTCTTTTTTTGCGCCATCGGGTCAATCATCGACACATTGTCTATCATTGCCCGATCTCCCTTGTACATATCCAAAAAAGTCAATACCGTTCCTTCGACCAAGACTTCCCCAACCAAGGAAGACCATGTCTTCAAGGTGGATTGAATAATCATAGGATCGAGGCAAAGGTGATAGTCGGCGATCAAATGGCATTGGTTTCCTATTGCCATTCCATTTTTACGCACTGGTAACAATCGTACGACAATATAGTCTTTTTCATTCATCGTAGCATTGATCTCAATGACATTCAAAGCATTTTGTTTTTCCATTTCTTCCACAATCCAGAAATTGTTTCGCAAAAACAGATCCTTGATACTTTCCGCTTCATGTTTCCTTTCATCAAAGAAATATACCTCATGATATATGCAGGCAATGCATGCGCTAAGCTGTTTTTGTAGTTCATCCAATGTCTCATCCATCTTTCTCATTTGGGTGATTGTCATTGCCTTGCCTTGGTTCATGAGACGCATGACTTCCATATCCTCCAACATTGGTAATTTCCCCAGGATATCCACGATCTCTGTCTTGATCCTCTGGTAACATCCATTCGACCATTTTTCTCTTTCACTACTTGTCAAGACAGCGCTATGGTAAAGAGTTGTGATCGCTGTGGTCTCAAAGTCAATCATCCTTTGTTTCAAGGCATTGGCTTTAACAAAGATATCTTCGTATGCTTGTTTCCATTCCTTGTAGCTTTCCTTTATCTGAATTGATAATAGGCTAAGCTTTGTTGTTAATGTTTGAAAGATGGCTATGCCAGCTGAAAACATATCATTTAGACATAACGTTTTAGCCTGTTGGAAGTCTTGCGACAATGTCTCTAATGCATGGGGATAGAAGAACGCATGGGGCTGATCCTGAATGGTCTTGATCATTTCTTCAGCCATGGTTTCTGCTTCTTCTGCGGTCTCTTTTTCCACTCTTAACTGTTCTTGGTGATCTTGCTGGAGATCAACCAGTGCCTGTTCATTCCTTGCATTGGCTTCCTGCGTTTCCCCTAGCATCGCCAGGAATTCATCTTCACGCATCCGCATTGGCAGCCTCCTGATTCATTCTTGGGTTATGAACACTATGTATATTATCATCGATTTTTTTCATGTCCTCTTCGGACTTCATGATCATTTCTTTCAGGTCACCCCGAATCATTTTGATATGTCGCTTAAGAAAATCGATTTTTTCCAGGAGCGTGCCATCTTCCCTTAACACCATCGCCGCATTCTGGTATCCGCCAAGCTCCTTCCAGCAGGAGACAAGAAGATCTTGATAAGACATAAGTGTCGCCTTATCCATTTCTTCATCTATATTCTGAACCTGACACATTACGTCTTTCTTTTTTTTCATAGAATCGTTAATTTGTTCATACTTGTCCCTAGCTTCTTGAACCATGCCTTCGTCTATTCTTTCCAGTTCATCGATCTTTATTTGGTACTCATCGATTTCTTGCTTTGCCTTTTGTATCTTGGCGAGTTCTTCTTCATACTGTTGTTTCTTTTCCTGGGCTTCTTTGGCCAAGGCAAGCCAGTCATTGGGCATGATGGATTCCTCCTTTCCATCCCCCTTTTGCAAGATCCCGAGTTTTCGTTTTACCTCTTCATCCCTGGCTTTGTCATTTACCTGTTTCGCTTGGTTTTTCATTTCTTCCAATTGTTTCTCAAGCGTTTGTTTCCGCATGTCCAGGTCTTTGTATTGTTGCCTTAATTCTTCTTCTCTTTTTTCCACTTCCGCAATGTGTTCCTTTGCTTTCTCATCTTCATATTGCGTGCAGCGAAACTCATGGTCGTTTACCGTAAGGCATGTGACTTGATCAAATTGTCTCTCGATCGCTTCCTTTGCTTTTTCTATTTTCACCGTGATATTGACTGGTTGGGAAAAGACAACGACAAGGTCTGATTGGACTTCCTTGCTGGCGGCATCGATCCTTCCTGGTTTTTTCTGCACCGACCAATATCCCACATGGAGGATCTCCACTTGTCTTGCATTGCCTGAAAATCGTACAGATTCATCTTTTTCCATGGCAAAGAGGAAGCCATCGAATTCTTCATATGTGCAACGGAAAACCACCCTTCCGGGATCCGTTGGTTCATAACTGATAACCAGCGTATGATTCATAGCGTCCCCTCCTGTAAATTGCGTCCAAGGATCTTCTTGAGATTGAGCCATATCTCTGCCATTCTCTTTGAAGGAACGCCAATCAAATGCAATTGCGTCCCTTCCATTCGCATCTCGACACATCGATCTTTTGGCGTATAATACATATCGACCATGGGTTTCATACATTCATTCAAGCATATGATCCTTTGATTAGAGCTTCCAACATATGCTCGGTCATCGTCTAGTTCCCGCATATATCTCCCATCGATCAACACATCGATCACCGAGAGAAAATCCTTATATTCTTCATGTTCCATGATTTCTTCATATGTAAAGCCACTGTAGCATATGACATCCATATGTTCATATCCTTGTCGGGAGCGGATCAGCTCAACAAGATGTTTCAATCCACTTGCCTGTAGCATTGGCTCTCCCCCGGATATGGTCAAGCCATTGCTATGGGATTGCCAATGCCATTGGGCAATGTCCTGGATATCCATCTTTATCCCTGGCTGGGTGCGATAGCCTTGGGCTATGCACCCAGGGCAGTCAAAGCAACATCCTTGCGTCCATACCACCGACCGATTGCCCGGGCCTAGAACCGTCACATTATTCTCCATGTGACTGATATTGACTGTATATGGATCCATGGTTATCTTCCTTCGACCGCAAGAGGGAGCAAATGATTTCTATGAATATTACGATCTATGATACGTTTATGTAGATTTTGTTTATAGAAAACATATTTATTGGTTATGGAATTATAGATATCAATATTATATTCAATATGCTTAAACCATTTTTTGTTAGCACGATCCTCATTTATTGCCAGAATTAACAAAAACAACTCTAATTCATCCGTTACGCTTATTCTTCCATTAAATAGTTTTGTTACCTTATATTCATCTATCCGCTCTCTATCACCTTCATTATGTCCAAACCCTTTTTCATTGGCATATGCAAAATTTACTGCCAGATCATTCCAAAGCAACTTATATTTATCGAATATACTTTTTTTACAAATAAGTCTTACTGAGGTCTTACTTCTATCTATTTGTCCTTCGTTTAATTTTCTGTTACCCTCAATACGCTTAAACCATTTACCGTTTGCATAAGCCACATTTATTGCTAGATTTTTCTGAAGCAATATGCAACTAAACAAACACATCATTAACCACATTACTATCTTTTCCATGTTCCACCTCCATACATGTTATATACACGGAAAAATAAAAAAATCGCTTGAGAATTCTTTGGCGACTTTTCTGATTTTATTGTATAATGGAAAAGATGCAATAGGAGGTATGTTATGGACAAGTATTCAATGCATCGGATTGCTAAGAGGATGACGAAGCGTTTTGGGAAGATCAAGCGTGGGGAAGAAGATAATTACACAATGATCTTCTTTACGATTGAAGGCAATGCCTTGAAGGTTCATCGTCGCAATCCTGCTGCCAATTCTGGACGAATGAAGGAAGCCATCATAGTAGCGCTAAACGAAATTGAAGGACACCTGACAGGAGAAAAAGAAGACCTCGGCGAAATCAGCGAAGAAACACAAGAGCTTGCGAATGCAATCTTGATGGCATTTGATCCATTTGTAAATGGCAAAGTAAAAAAGAAGTTTTCCAAGAATTTCGATCTTTCGGACAATGATTTTCTCGTTGAATACTTCACTTTGCCAATAAAGATACTGCTTCGGCTAAGCGATTCAGTCGATGCGTGGGTCAAAAACACAGGGTCGGATGGATATTTCAAAATGGTAGAGAATATGTTTGGCTCGAAAATTCCGCACAACAACAAGATGGATTATATCTTTCCGCAAATTGTATAACAAAACACTTGACGACACCGCAATGCAAGACAAGAAGTTTACCGTTTACGACAATGGCGTTGTCTCTCTCTATGGGGAAATCCACAGTGGCTGCCTGCATCTGGAATCGAACATCTATCCAGATGACAGGGAAAAGCATTATGCGTTTTCCAAGGAGGATACGGATCGTTTGTTCTCATTGGCTACATTTGATGAGTTTCTAGAAATCTGTAGACAAGGACATTTGGCAGGAATGGAAAAGTATCTTGATGAGCATGGGATTCATCCCAAGACATTTGCCATCTAAGAGCAGGATATAAAAATACAAGCCTAGATAGATATCTAGGCTTGTATTTGTTTTTGGATTTACTGAAAATCACAATCATCTGGCATCATCTTCATTAATGATTTCATTTAGATCTTCGACAAATTCATCTATATCTTTAATAAGTTTTGTCTCTTTTCCCACAAATGTGAAGTCTTCTCCATTTGACAAATTAGATGGAGCTACCACGACAAGCGTTGCTCTTCCATCGAACTTATCTCTCAGGTTTTCGAAACCGACAATCTCTTCCTTGGTGAAATAGTCATTATGAATAATGATGTATAGGTGATTATCAAGGGTTGCAGCAACAACATTCTTCTTCAATTTGCTTGTGTCTACTTCCTTAAACTTGACGTTCTCATTGATGCCATCGGGGTCAAATCCTGCTTCTTTTAATCCATCCAGAATAGCCTGTGTCTTGGCATCTATGGGATCCAATTCATTCAGCCTCGGAATGACTTCGGGTTCTTTTACGCCATATAGTGTACACAAGTCCTTTAGGCCAAGTCGAATTGGATATCCGAATAAACTATGTGCCTCATAGCCTTTTTGGATTACAATCTCAATCTCCCCTTTCTTGGCATCTTTCTTTGCTTCCATCAAAATAACTTCTTTGGCATTGAGTTTTTGCTGTACATGTTTTTGATATCGACTGGTGTTCTTTATGCCCACAATGCCTGTCATATCGATTACATGAATATAGTCTTTGCTTTGCAGAACCTCCTGTGGTGGCCAGAGCAAAGCATATTCCTTTGGTTGTCTACCAAATCCATTCACGATCTTCATTGCTTTACCCTTGTCGATATTGTCTGTTTTATTGTTTACCGCAAACAAATCCAAATAATCGGGTTCTAGGATTGTCGCCCCAATAACGACATCGAATATGGAGCCATATAACGGTCTATGGAGAACTATTTTTCGCATCCCAGTCAAAATCATCAGCAGGGATTTAATGATATCCGCATCTGAACCTTTGAAATCATGGACTTTGTTGTACTCTAGCCAAGGCCAAAGGTCTTTGTTTATGATGAGAATGTCTCCTATGAGCTTGTTTTCCAAGCCATCTTGTATGTCATTGTTACTGGCATAGTCTATTAGTCTTTCTCGCAGGTTATGGCGATCAGCCGGCTTATACTGGTCTTTCCAATATGTAGCAAGCCAGTCTTGAAAATCGCTGTTCTTTCCCTTTAGAACATTTTGCACCGCATCAACATATTTCATTAATATCTTTGTCAAATCAGGATCATTGACATGTTCCTTGGAACTCAAGACGGCCAAAAGCCTAGATTCAATTCCAGAGCGGTTCGATTCTGCTAGCTTTAAGGCAAGCATTCTATTGTCGTGGCTCACCGTGTCAAGAGGATCATGTCCCTTCTCCCTAGGGTTGCCTTCGGGATCATTCTGGAAGTCAAAAGGCATGAAGCTGCTGACTAGACATGTATGCACCTTCTTCTTCAAGCATCTGAACTGATTGTTTTCATAAAAAATATTAGTTACCAAACGTTCACACGCTTCTGGACTGTTCTTTTTGTCGTGTTTCAGATAAGTGCTTGGACGCATATATCCATTGCCTGCCAGCCAGACACACCAGCTACGGTGTTCAAGATTTGCCAAGGCGATAAACCAAGCGTTTTCGTACAGAGACTCTTCAGAAAAAATCTCTTGATACAAATATTCCTCAGGTGTCTTGTCATCCTCCAACAATCCCGTTAACATGCCTCTATTGCAGATGACTGGTTCAATCGACCATAACTTATACAATATTGACGCTGCAGCACGCAGCGAAGATAGATAATTGTATTCGTTATACTTCTTCTCCAAGAACTCATCTTTTGCTTTTTTGGCATCCGTCCATTTATCACGAACGCCGCGTATATACGACATATGAACCATGAATCCCTTGTCGATGATGACATCCAGTTGCCTATCCTCCTTAATGTTGATGTTTGGCGCATCAACCATATACATGATGGTAGGCTTGTCATCTTCTATCTCTACTGGGTCATAGTTTCTTCCAGCGTGTTTTCCCTCGACGATTCCTATGAAGATTTGCTCATCCTCGCGTCCTTTGCAAAGCTGCGACTTAATGGCATCGTTTTGCTTGGCATCGTTGTTCAAGACAATGAAGTATTGGCTACACGAAATATCTTTTGGCAAATGATTCAAATCACAGTCGTACAGATATATCTTGGCATAAGGACTGCGGCATAGCTCGGGATCAACCACATATCCCCTGTCTTGTGGTTCTTGCCCTTCCTTGCAATCATAGACAATGAGTGCATTCTTCATTTCTGGATTATCCTTCAGGTATTGTTCAAAGAACGCCTTGGAATCCTCGGAAAACAAACGGAACGTCGGGCTTGCTTCGAAATAACAAACCTTATTGCCTATAATATATTTGTTGCCAAAAGGCGGAACATCCACCAGGTGCTGCACACATGCCATGTAGGCAGAAAGGAATATATTTCTTGCAACATGGCTTCCGATCAAAGCGATATCATACTCTTTGCTATCGTTTCTTTCGTCAAGAAATCTAAACACAGGATATCTATCGACCATCATGAAAGCTTTTGTGGCGTATGATTTCACTGGCTGCTCATATATCTGTTTTGCTTCCTCAAGATCTGACAACATGTCTTTAAGCTTGTAGAATTCTCTTGCATCCAAAGATCTCTTTAATATGTCCAGGATCTTGACGACAAACTCTTTTTGCCACATATGCTCAGTCTCGATGGATTCGATCAACGCCATATTATTCTTTCCTGTGAAGTTGGCATCAATGAATTTCTTGATTTTGTTCCACAATTCGCTTTCATTTGAAACGCCAAAAGATTCTAATCTTTTCTTAAAAACGTTCAGGAACAACATCATTCCAAGACCAAAGACATGCCATTCATTCGCCGAAAGATGATCCAAGGATTGTTCATAGTCTAATTTCAGGTAGTCTTCTGCGTATTCATCGTATACAGAAAACGGAATATACGGATAAGAATAAGCTTTTTCTTTCTGGAAACCACCACCTGGATTCTCGCTCCAGAGGCTGTCGATATCGAAGAACAGCACATTCTTGAACCCATCTTTTCCATCGCTCGAAATTTGAATATTATTCGCTTTGCAATCGGTAAAGTATACGTTCTTTTCTTCCAAAAGCATCATCGCTTTTGCGATTACAATCAAGATCTTCAATGTTTGGACTATGTCAGTTGTTTCGTTCTCAAACAGTTCCTGAACTCTCCAGCCTTCATCCCACACATACAACAAGTACATGGTATTTCCCTGGTGTATCTTCTCAATATCGCCAGGAACCAAGTAGCTGTATTCGCGAAGAACTTTTGTTTGGATGCGTTTAAAATCCCTGAATAACATCATGCAATGATTTACCAAGATGTTCTTATCATACTTGTTGTCAAGATGGATTTCATTCGACAACAAATCCCTTTCGCAATATTTTCTCAATTTGAATGGAACATATTCCTTGATGACAACGGTCTCGGAAT
>OMYM01000383.1 GCA_900315225.1 uncultured Erysipelotrichaceae bacterium
AACCTGGAAAATGGAACGATGTGGAGAAACTGACGTATCGTCAGTGGCAGATAGTTTGGCAGTACTTAATACGCAATTTCAATTCTCGCATAAATTCACAAGTAAATACCCCAAATTTTGAAGTACACCCGATACCACTGGTATGTCAACCCATCGCCTTCAGCTACTACGCTTGTTGAGACCTTTTCACCAATCCTGGCATAGACATCTGTTGGTTGTTCCTTGATCGCAAGTTTAATCGACAGAGAAATGATGTCAGACCGCACTGAATTGCCAAATTGATCGGTTACCACACGGTAGACCTGTCTGCCATTGTTTACCTCAGACATCTTTACCGAATACGTATCGGATGTGATTGAACTCTTGCTAAGCTTTGTTGCATTCGGGTTTTTCAGATACCATTGATAACTCAAGCCCTCCCCTTCAGCAACAATGTTCACCCTTGCGGTCATGTTGGCCATGGTAACAGAAACATCCGTTGGTTGGACCGTGATCTTTGTTCCTTCAACCATTGTCAGTGTTATCGTGGCTGATTGAATCGTATCACCATATTGATCACTGACAACCCCTAACTTCTTTTCATCCCTTTTACTGTTCATGCAATGCACCTAGGATAAGGGCATCCACAACACCCAAACTTCCACCAGCAAAGCTTGACCGGTGTTGAGTTTTTCCTTTTTATGTTAGCTTCTGCGATTGGACTTTCATTCGCTAGACGTGCGTCATGCGCGACACAAAAAAGCGGTGTTCCGCCGCTTCTACTAAAATACCCATGATCATTTTGCTGTAATGGACACAGTATCCGTTGTGGCAGTGTGTTCCCATAGGAATCTGTGATGACACAGTAGAGCTGGGTTCCATTCCGTTTTTCCGTCATCACGACCCTGTATTCAGGAGTCGTGATGCTGCTTTTGGTGAACCTGCTTGCTGTCGGGTTCTTGACATATCACTCGTATGCCAAGCCTTCTCCATTGGCCTCGCATGAGACTTCCACATAATTCCCAATCGATGCGGATGCATTCTGCGGCTGCCTTGTAATGACCACTGGATCCGCCATGCTAAACGTCACGGTGCTGGATGTTACGGTGTTTCCATATCCATCGGAAACAACGCAATAGATTTGCCTGCCATTGACAGTGTTGCTCATTATCGTGGAGTAGGTTGCCTTGGTAACGCTGCTTTTGGAGAACTTCGTGGCGTTGGCATTCTTGATGTACCATTGGTACGTCAGGTCTTCGCCCTCCGCCACGACTCTCGTGGAGACTTTAGTTCCCATGGCTGCATATGCATCCTTTGGTTGTTCAACAATCGATAGCGGAGTGCCTTCATGAAGCGTAACAATATCCGTGACCACCGAATGTCCATAGCGGTCGACAACCACGCAATATGCCTTGCGACCGTTTACCTTGCTGCTCATGGTTGTGCTATAGGTAGCCTTGGTCACACTGCTCTTAGAGAACTTTGTTGCGCTGGTATTCTTGATATACCATTGGTATGTGAGTCCATCGCCTTCTGCCACGACTGTCGTAGACACCTTGGCTCCCATAATAGCATATGCATCCCTTGGCTGCTGGACGATTGACAATGAAACAACTTTATGAAGCGTCACGATATCCGATCCAACAGAATTGCCCTTGATGTCAGTCACCACACAATACAACTGGCGACCATCCACTGTTTCCGACATCGTCACACTGTATGTGTCTTTGACAATGGAACTCTTGCTGAACTTTGTGGCAGTACGGTTCTTTATATACCATTGGTATGTCAGGCCATTTCCCGTTGCTTCCACTTTCGTTATAGCCTTTTCACCGATTTCGACAGAAGAATCTACAGGCTGTTTGACAATAGTAAGTGGAATGTACTTGTTAAGAGTAACAATGTCCGAGGCTACCGTATTGCCATAACGATCCGTAACTTCACAATACAACTGACGGCCATCCACTGCATCCGACATTGTCACACTGTAAGTGTCTTTGACAATGGAACTCTTGCTGAACTTTTTGGCGGTCTTGTTTTTCAGGTACCACTGGTATTTCAGGTCATCGCCTGTTGCTTTCAAAGTAACAATGGCTTTTTCACCATTATTGACATATTGGTCTTGTGGCTGAGCAGCAATGGAAGCTATAGTCGCATCGTCGAATTCACAAACAAACGGATACAGCATATAGCCTGCAGCGCTGTTCCAGCCTGCTTCCCCTCCGCTTTCGAGGTAATGTTCGCCTCTTTCATCGTTGTCCATGCTGTTGTTGGGTTCTTCTGATGCCCATCTGCTGTAGGAAAGCTCTTCACCATTGATCCATTCCCATGTCTTGCCATCCGCAACATTGCTTGCGCCTAGCCAATAATTTCTTCCAACAAAGTCGTTCAGAAATGCATCCTCGTTCAAACTCGTCACGGTCGCCAGGTGACCGCCAAGACGTTCACATGTTTCCTTTGCGGCATACCATGTGGATGGAGTTTCAAATAACATGTATGCTTGCCCATTGTGCATTCCTTTCTTCCCAGCGGAGCTAAAATCAACTGCCTGGATTGTGTTAAACCCAAGGAATACATTTGTATCGGTCGACTTGATCTGCCCAACGACTGACTCTTGTTTGCAACCAGTGAATTCTTTCCCTTCCGCAGGATGGATGTTCTTGATTTCATATGTCGTGCCAATCGGCCATGCCCTGAAATAGTCGCTGAACGTTCCTTTGTACTCGTCATTGATGTAGACATCCATTGTCCCGTATCCTTCAATGGAAGAATTCCGTTCACCGTCAAGCAAGCCGTTTATGTCAATGATTCCATAATCATCTAATTCACAAACAAACGGATGCAACATGTATCCAGGAGCGCTGTTCCAGCCTTCCCCTGTGCCGCTTTCGAGGTAATGTTCGCTTCTTTCGTCATTATCTGTGCTATAGCTGGGTTCATCCTGTGCCCATCTGTTATAGGAGAACTCTTCGCCATTGATCCATTCCCATGTCTCGCCATCCTCAACATTGCTTGCGCCTAGCCAGAAATTGCTACCAACGAAAGTCGCAAGGAAGGCAGCCTCTTCTTCGCTTGTTACGGTCACAAGGTGGCCGCCACGTTGCTCGCATACCTGCTTGGCCGCATACCATGTGGATGGCATGTCGAACAAGAGGTACACATGGTCTCTTCTGGCTTGCATCTTGTCTTCCCTGCCATAGCCTGCCGCATCCACTGTGCCAAAGGAAAGGAAAACATTTGTTCCCGTATTCGCATTCACCTGCCCTGCAACAGAGCCTGTGTAGCAGCCAAGGTATTCCTTGCCATCGGCAGGACGAATGTTTTTGATCTCATATTCCGTGCCATTTGGAAGTGCCCTGCAGTAATCACTAAAGGTTCCCTGGTACTCGCCATTGATGTAAACATCCATTGTCCCATATCCAGCAATGGAGGAATTCTTTTC
This sequence comes from uncultured Erysipelotrichaceae bacterium, assembly GCA_900315225.1. GTDB lineage: Bacteria > Bacillota_I > Bacilli_A > Erysipelotrichales > Erysipelotrichaceae > Bulleidia. Next base: position 3,422 of record OMYM01000383.1, read on the forward strand.
ATTGTCCAGCCAACCGTTTATGTCTATGACGCCATAGCCGTCAAGCTCTACGACAAACGGCAACAGCGTATAGCCTGCGCTGCTCTTCCAGCCTTCTTCATAGCTTGCAAGGTAATGCTCACTTCGCTCATCGTTGTCAACGCTGTCATATGGTTCGCCTAATGCCCAGTTGTCGAAGGAGAACACATCGCCATTCACCCATTCCCATGATTCGCCATCTACAGCATTGCTTGCGCCAAGCCAATAAGATCCACCTACAAAACGTTCAAGGTAAGCAGCTTCTGCCTCGCTTGTTACGGTCACAAGGTGACCGCCGTGCTGCTGGGCAACGATATTTGCGGCATACCATGTGGATGGCTTGTCAAACAGGAGGTATACATTGCCTCTGTTTCCCTGCATCTTTGAATACTTGCCATAGCTCGCCACATTCACTGTGTCGAAAGATAGGAAAACCTTTGTTCCAGTGGTCGCATTCAACTGTCCAGCCACAGACCCTTCGTAGCAGCCCAAATATTCCTTTCCCTCAGCAGGACGAATGTTTTTGATCTCGTACTCCGTGCCATCTGGCCAAGCCTTCCAGTAATCACTGAACGTTCCCTGATACTCGCCGTTGATGTAGACATCCATTGTGCCGTAGTCCACAAAGGAATCGGACTTCTCACCATCAATGAACCCATTGATGTCAATGACACCATAGCCATCCAGTTCCACAACAAACGGCAGCATTGTGCATCCTGCGCTGCTCTTCCAGCCTTCTTCATAGTTTGCAAGGTAATGCTCGCCCCTTTCATCGTTGTCAACACTGTCATCTGGTTCTCCCAATGCCCAGTTGTTGAAGGAGAACGCATCGCCATTCACCCATTCCCATGTCTTGCCATCCGTAGCATTGCTTGCGCCTAACCAGCAAGGAACCTCAGCAAATTCTTCAAGGAACCCAGCCTCTTCCTCGCTTGTCACGGTCACAAGGTGACCGCCAAACTGCTGGGCAACGATATTTGCGGCATACCATGTGGATGGCTTGTCAAACAACAGATACGCATGATTCCTGTTGCCTTGCATCTTGGCTTGCTTGCCATAGCTCGTTGCATCGACCGTGTTGAAAGACAGGCTGACATTGTTTTCACCATCCGAAATTACCCCTGCGGCAGAACCAGAATAATAACCCGTAAACTCTTTTCCTTCCAAGGGTCTTACACCTTTGATTTCATATGAAGACCCAATAGGCCATTCTGCGCTATAGTCGCTGAAAGACCCCTGATATTCATTGTTGATGTAAATATCAACAATCCCGTATCCCGCAATGGAGCCAGCATCAGCACCATCCAGGTAGCCGGACAATTTTAGAATTCCAACAGATTCATCACTCTCTACGTCAACCACTTCTTCGGATTCAGCCATCGCATTTTCTTCAACATCATCCAATGTTTCGGCATTTGCGATGGCAGTCAAGTTGCCTGCTATCATAAAAACAGACAAGATAAACGCTAGCATTTTTTTCATAAACCAACTCTCCTGTTCGAATCTTGCAAGAATGATCTTCCTAGAAATGTTAAACTCCACGAGAACCATTCTCTTTCTTCGGGAATGAGACCATGCCCTGCAACCAATCTTGTAAACAAACGACAATTGCCTTTGCCTACAGCCCATTCATCCAGCATAACCATTCGCATATCTCGTTTCTTCCATGCATTTGAGAAAACCGCATCATGTTAAATCTGAATTTATAATATACTACCATAAATTGTGTTGATCGTAAAGATAAACCTTCTGCATTTTCAAAGACATGGAAGTACATTGCCCTATCTTCTTTTCTATCAATTTGTTTCCTTTTCCATAAAGATACTTCTTATTCCCATGATTTCTATCATCCCTTTCACTCTCCCTTTCTTAAATTAGTTTTATTTTAAATGTCATCCATTTTTTCATAAATTATCAAATTGCCATTAGTATTTATGAATATGTGATATTAGCATCTTAACACATATTATTTTTGATATAAAATACAACATGATTCATCATTATGCAAAGTAAATTTCCTACATATCGGATCAAGTTCTTTATATTTTATTGAATTGCAAAACGCTTCCATTTTTCTAAGTCATTCTGCCATTTTGCACTTTTTATCTTGTATACCTACACACCATAACTCATTTCCTGCAAACCAATATAGTGTTGGGAAGCCATGACAAACGCTTATTGACAATAAGGGAGAATAATCCTCCCTTGATCAGGATGATATTGTGTCCAATTTAACAATATTATTGACCAATCATTCATTCAATTTGACCACACTTTGACCGCTCGCCCCATTCGCAATGCGCACCTTTCAAGTGCGCATTAGAAACAAAAAAAGGCAACCGAAGCATTTGCCTCGGTTGCTTTCTGTTTCTCAAATCCTATGTGTTGTGTTTGGCGCATTACCGCACGTCAACGATAAGCGTAGAAGTTCCTTCGATTTTGTGGAAGGCGATTGTGCTTGTCCACACCTCTTCACCATGGGCATCCTTGATGAT
>OMYM01000588.1 GCA_900315225.1 uncultured Erysipelotrichaceae bacterium
CAGCGCAAATCCAAGCAAAGCCACTAGGGCGTTGAGATCGCCTCCGCCCAGGCGGAGCATCATTCTGAGCGGGCAGCCCAGGAACACCAGGGCCCCGATCATGACGAGAGCGCCCAGCAGAAAGCGGGTCGCAGGAGAGGAGCCGCCCTTGGCGCGAAACTCACCCTTCACCAAAGCCATGATCATGGCGCCCAGCACAAGGCCAATGATCTCCGGCCGCATATACTGGACCACCGCGGCGGAGTGAAGGCCCAATGAGCCGGCGATGTCTCGTTCGAAGCAGGCGATGCAGAAGCCCATGTTCGCGGGATTCCCCAATGCGCTCAAAGCCAGAGCGGCGACGCCAACCGCCACGCCTGCCAGCACGACCGTCCAATTCACTTTCTTCATACATACCTCCTAAAAAGACCAAAGGATCGATTTCTCCCCTTCATTATAGGGTCTTACCCGACAAAAATCGAATGGGAAATATAGATGAAACACTTCAAAAAATCGGTTATTCCGATAAAAGAATAGCGCCTGTTTGAGCCTTGACGTGCTGTATGAACTTCAGCTCCGTAGCGGTCAGCAGCATGTCCCTGGGCCATACGATGTAAAGCTTGCGCGCCTCAGCCTGGGGCTCGAAGGGAAAGGCCAGAAGCTTTCCGGCTCGTAGTTCAGAGGAAACAGCCAGGTCGGACATGATGGACACGCCGATGCCCTCCGCCACGCTCATCTTGATGCTTTCAGGGTTGTCCATACGGGCAACGATGTTTGGCGCCTGCACTCCCAGCCGCTGTAGAAAGGCATCAACGGCATGCTGGGTGCCGGAGCTCTCTACGCGCGCGATCATAGGAAGGCTCAGCAGATCTTGACCTTTTTTGCCTACTTTCTGGAAGCTCCTGAATGTTTCACTGTTCTCCGTGATCAGTACAAGACGATCTCGGGCGATCTCTTGAAAGACCAGGGATCTGTCGCTGTTCTTATAGCCTGTGAGCCCAATGCGGATCTCCCCATTTCGCAAGTATTGAAGAACATGTTCGCTGTCTCCCCGTCGAAGGATATATTTAACGCGAACGTGCTTTTTCAAAAAACTCGAAAGGAGCTTTGGAAGCAGATACTGAGCTGGTACGGTCGAAGTGCCGATGCGCAGCACCTCCTCCTCCCCCACCGTCTGATGCTCCACCAGCGCTTCTGCCCGAGACAGGATATCTTTTGCAATAAGATAGACCCGCTTTCCTTCCTCCGTAAGGATGTTCCGCTTGCGGGCTCCCCGTTCTATCAAGCATACACCCAGCACTTCTTCCAATGTGCGGATATGCATGCTGACGGTAGATTGGGTCAGGTGCAGGTCTTCCGCGGCTTTTGTAAAACTGCAATACTCCGCTGTGGCCACGAAAACCTCCAGCTGTCGAATGCTGATATCGAGCATCTTTTCTCCCTCCTGAGTCATGGAAAAAATCTATGTGACTTTTCCCCCTGGCTGTGATATTCTGTAATCATGAATATGATCTATCTTGACAACGCCGCCACATCTTTCCCTAAACCCAAGGCCGTAGGCCAGGCCATGATACGCTACCTGAACGAAGTGGGCGCACCCCTGAATCGATCCGTCTACCAAAGTGCCCAGGAAGCGGAATTGGTCACTCTTTCCCTGCGGGAAAAACTCAAGCAGTTCTTTCATTTCCCGGAAAAAGCGACACATGTGCTCCTCACCCCGGGAAACACCTACGGATTGAATCTCCTGATAAAAGGATATTTGCATCCAGGAGATCACGTGATCGTCAGCAGCATGGAACATAACGCCGTTATGCGGCCACTGCATCAGCTGCCTGACGTCAGCTTTGACCGGGTCCGGGCGGACCGGAACGGCTCCATAGATCCCGACGATATACCCGCTCTCATTCGTTCAAACACCAGGCTGATCATTATGGCTCATGGTTCCAACGTGTCCGGGTCGGTCCAGGATACAGAGGCGGTGGGCGCTATAGCCGCTCAGTATGGCATCCCCTTCGCATTGGATGGTGCGCAAACCGCGGGGCATTATCCCGTTGATTTCCATCGATTCCAGCTCAGCGCCCTGTCCATTCCCGGTCACAAGGGGCTGCTGGGACCTTCCGGTATCGGCGCCCTTCTGATAACAGAAGCGATGGCAGAGAAGATAACACCTCTCATAGCCGGTGGAACAGGCAGCGTCTCTGACAGTGAATATCTGCCCGATTATCTGCCGGATCGCTTCGAATCCGGCACCATGAACCTGCCCGGCATATATGGCTGGGAGGCAGCCATAACCTATGTTTCAGAGCGAGGCGTCGATTCATTACGTTCCCATGAGGTCGAGCTGACGAAGCGGTTCCTGGACGGTCTAAGCGATATCCCTAACGTGCGCCTGTGCGGTCCCGCCGACGTTGAAAAACGTGTCGGTGTCCTCTCCTTTGACTTTCTGCGCCAGGACAACGCCGCCGTTGCCTACGCGCTGGAGCAGCGCTTCGGCATCCTGACCCGCTGCGGCCTCCACTGCGCTCCCGCCGCGCATAAAAGTCTGGGGACCTTTCCCAAGGGATCCGTCCGCTTCTCCCTGGGCTATGCCAATACGGAAGCGGATGTGGACGC
>OMYM01000067.1 GCA_900315225.1 uncultured Erysipelotrichaceae bacterium
CTCCTATGCCAACCTTGGCATCAATCAAATGGGAGCAGTCTATGAAGCACTTCTTTCCTACCGTGGCTTTATTGCAGAACAAGATCTCTATGAGGTAAAAAAAGCTGGCGATAGCTTCAATGAATTAGACGTAGGCTACTTCATTCCCGAATCCGAACTATCCCAATATACTGAAGAAGAACGTGTACGCTATGATAACGGCAAGTTGAGAATGTATGAAAAGGGAACGTTTATCTATCGTTTGGCAGGAAGAGAAAGAGAAAAATCCGCTTCCTACTATACGCCAGAAGTCTTGACAAAATGCCTTGTAAAGTATGCTTTGAAAGAACTCCTTGAAGGAAAGAAAGCAGAAGACATCCTGTCTCTAACAATCTGTGAACCAGCCATGGGTTCAGCCGCCTTCCTAAACGAAGCGATCAACCAGCTGGCAGAAGCATATGTATCCAGAAAGGAACAGGAAACTGGCAATACCATCAGTTACGAAAACCGCTTAAATGAGATTCAAAAAGTCAAGATGTATATCGCAGACCGTAATGTCTACGGCATTGACTTAAACCCAGTGGCAGTAGAACTCGCTGAAGTATCCCTATGGCTCAACACAATCTACAAGAATGGTCTTGTCCCATGGTTTGGAACCCAGCTAGTCAATGGAAATTCATTGATTGGCGCAAGAAGACAAGTCTACCGCATAGAAAACCTGACCGCAACATCCAAAGGACTTCGCTGGTATGAAAACGCTCCTATCCGCATTCCATTAGGAACAAAACGCATGCAAAAGAAACAAGTCTATCACTTCCTGCTAGGTGATCCAGGCATGTGCAGCTACTCCGACAAAGTCGTTAAGTCATTGGAGCCGGAAAACCTTAAGCTGATGAAGAAATGGAACAAAGAGTTTAATGCCCCATACACAGAGAGTGAACTTGAAACACTTCTTCAACTATCAAAAATTATTGATGAACTTTGGGAGAAACAGGTAAACCTCAGAAAAGAAGTCAAACGAAACACCCAAGATAATCTATCTATCTTTGGTCATCGTGATTCGACAGAAGACTCCCACACTACAATCCGAGAAAAAGACAAGATTTTAAGTGAACTCTACAAATCGGAACACATGAGAAATGCCGGACCATATGCAAGACTAAAATTTGCCATGGACTATTGGTGCTCCCTCTGGTTCTGGCCAATCGTCGAAGCAGATCTGCTTCCAAAACGAAGCGAATTCTTCTTTGACATGTCTTTGATATTGGAAGGAACAGTAAATGTTGCGGCTGGTCAAAAAACAAAGCGGGTATTTGAACAAACACTATTCCCTACTGAAAAAGAAAAACAAGCTCTAGAAGTATTTAATTCCTATGATATCCAAGGCATTGTGGATATTCCTGGCTTGTGTGAAAAGAATCCAAGACTAAACTTAGCCAGACAGATAGCAGAACAGAACCATTTCATGCATTGGGAACTAGAATTCGCCGATCTCTTCATGGAAAGAGGAGGATTTGACCTGATTATTGGAAATCCGCCATGGATCAAGCTGGAATGGAACGAACAAAGTGTCCTTTCTGATAAGAACCCCATGTTTGCAGTAAAGAAACTGACCGCAAACGAGACAACGAAACACAGAAGCAACGCACTAGAAAGTGAAGCCATTAGGGATCTGTATTTTTCCGAATATGAATCCATGTCAGGCGAACAGGCATTTTTGAATGCTGTACAGAACTACAGTGACCTCAAGGGACAACAGACTAATCTTTATAAGTGCTTTCTCCCACAAGCTTGGCAGTTCGATAATGAACGCGGTGTAAGCGCGTTCATTCACCCTGAGGGCGTCTACGACGACCCAAAGGGTGGTGCACTTCGGGAAAAAATTTACCCGCGACTCCGCAAACATTTCATGTTTGCGAATGAGCGGAAATTGTTTCCCGAAGTGGACCACCATACGACATTTAGTTTAAATGTGTATGGTGGTCCACTTCAGATCGTGTCTTTCGACACGATCTGTAACCTCTACGATGCTTCCAGCATCGTAGAGTGTTATGAAGGCGACCCTTCATTGCCTATACCAGGCATAAAGGATAGCGAAGGGAACTGGAATACAAAGGGGCATCCTGATCGTGTATTGCAAATATCGAAGTGTAGTCTCCAGACTTTTGCCAAAGTATTCGATGGAAGCAATGATTGGCGGCAGGCTAGGTTACCTGCACTTCATGTAACACAATTTTTACAGGTATTAAATACATTTACTATACATGAAAAAACTATTGGATCACTCGGAGACAGGATATCTACTAACGAAATGTGGCATGAAGTAAATCGTCAAAAGGATGGCACTATTTTACAAAGAGTTCACTTTCCTACTGATGCATTAAATTATATTTTCTCAGGACCACATATAGGAAATAGCAATCCACTATTTAAGTGTTCGAGATCAAATTGTGTATTGAATAGTGATTATGATGTGATTGATCTAACTCGGGTACCACAAGATTATTTTCCAAGATGTAATTTCGAGCCGAATGTAACTATTACAGAATATTATAAAAGGGTATCAGAAGGAATCAATAACACTAAAGTGCTAACAAATTATCGTGTAGTATTACGTAAGATGCTTAATAAAAGCGGAGAACGTACAATGATTTCTGCTATTACTCCACCAAAAACTGGACATGTAGATTCGGTGTTTGAATTGGCAAGTGATAACGCATTAATTGGTATAATCGCAAGCTCATTTTCTTCCCTTATATATGATTTCTATTTAAAAACAACGGGAAAATCAAATGCTAGATTTGATGTAATTCAAAATTTACCTATTCTTGATTTAAAGAAACAGACAAAGAGTTTTGTTGTAAGAGGTATGTTATTGAACTGCTTGACTTCATATTATGCTACTTTGTGGAAAGATGTTTTTGATCAATCGTTCAGTTGTGAAAAATGGGCAAAACAAGATAATAGACTTCAACAAAAACGATTTTCATCATTAACAAATACTTGGACGTGGGATACACCACTCCGCATGGATTTTGAGCGTAGACAAGCGTTAGTAGAGATTGATGTGCTTATAGCAATAGCTTTGGGGTTGACTTTAGAGCAGCTCAAAACAATATATCGAATTCAATTCCCGGTACTTCAATCATATGAAGCAGACACTTGGTATGATGCCAAAGGTAGAATTGTATTCACAATTAATCGTAGCTTGATTGGTGTTGGCTTTAGCCGTCCTGAATGGGAAAATAAGGATGCTGTTAAACCTGTCGAACAAGGTTCTGGGTCATGGGATGGAATCATGAAGAATGCTCCTGAAGGCTATGTTTTCGAAAGAACTATCACTGATGACACAATGCCAGATGGTCCAATTGAAAGAACGATTCGGTATTATGCTCCATTTGATCGATGTGATCGTGAGAGGGATTATGAGATAGCATGGAAGTTTTTTGAAGATAATTACCTAAATTTCCACAGGCGTTGCACTAAAGCGCCTTTTTTTGATGCAAAAAGCGGAAAAAGCCTTGATATATAAGGCAATTTTGGTTATCATACTCTTAGAGATATATTGCACTAAAGATTGCTCTAGAGAGGGATACGAAAATGCTAGATAAGAACCATATAGTTGATATACCGGTGGGCGCCATCGTCAAGTCCGACCGCCGGGTGCTCTGGA
>OMYM01000225.1 GCA_900315225.1 uncultured Erysipelotrichaceae bacterium
CTTGGAATCAAGGGCACCCGTGGGTTCATCCGCAAGAATGATCTTAGGATCAGTGATAAGCGCTCTAGCAACAGCTGCTCTTTGCTTCTGGCCACCCGATACCTCGTAAGGGTATTTCTTGAGGATCTCTGTGATGCCAAGTTTTGTGGCTATTGGATCAAGCTTGTCACGCATGCTTTTGTAGTCATTTCCCGCAAGCACCAGGGGAAGGAAAATATTGTCTTCGAGGGAAAAGGTGTCCAGAAGATTGAATTCTTGGAACACAAATCCCAAATTGTCACGTCTAAACGCAGCGATCTTCTTTTCGGCTATGCCGGAAAGATCCATGCCTTTTAAGACAACCCTGCCTGTAGTGGCTTTGTCAAGAGCCGCAAGAATATTCAAGAGAGTTGTTTTGCCGGAACCAGATTCACCCATGATCGCAACAAACTCTCCCTCTTCAACCGCAAAGCTGACATTCCGTAGGGCTTCCACTTCTTGACCGCCAAAGCGTGTCTTGTAGATCTTTTTAAGATTCTCAACCTCAAGCAAGCTCATTTTTCAAACCTCCATCTTCGTTTTGATTTTAGCAAAGATAGATGCTCTCTTCCATCGAATCAGCTTACAATACAGCCTGAAAACTTACAGTTTTGTCACAATCATATCTTACTCCACAATCATCTTCTCCGTTTCTAGGTTTATCTTTATCTTGGTACCATGACCGACCTTGGACTCAACACTAATTTCATGGTTCAAGTTCTTGCATATTCTGCAGCAGAGATAAAGACCTATGCCACTTGCCTTTTTATCGGCACGTCCTCTTACCCCAGTATAGTTTCTTTCAAAAATACGGGGAAGATCCTCGTTGGAAATACCCATGCCTGTATCTTCGATGCAAAGAGTCAGGGGTTCCTCCACATAGATGGAGATTTCCCCTTGTCTTGTGTATTTAAGGGCATTGGAAAGAACCTGTTCAATCACAAAAGACAGCCACTTTTCATCCGTGAGAACTTTCTTGTTAACAGGCTTGTAATTGAGCTTAAGCTTCCGCAAGATAAAATCGCCAGCAAACGTTTTAACCACTTCTTGAATCATGGAATCCAGATCATATTCCTGAAAGATATAATCACTGCCTGATACCTCTAGCCTTAAATAGGTAAGCACCATTTCAACATATCTTTCAATCCGATCTAATTCGGAAAGCAGGTTTCTTGATAATTCGCTGTCCTCTCCTTGAAGTCGCAAACGCATGGAAGCGATGGGAGTTTTGATCTGATGCACCCACAAGGTGAAGTAATCCATCAGTCGGGCAGTTTCCTCTCTGCTATCCTCTAATGCCATATGCTTCTTTTTAGCAAGATCTTCTATGATCTCGCAATAGTCTTCATCAAGCAAGGCATGTGACCAAGAGCCAAATTCAATCAGCTCTGCTGGCGTGTTCTTGAGTTCATTTAGTGTTCTATGTCGCTGAACAACAACATGATACCTGTAGACAAGATATAGCACTCCAAGAATTACACAAAGAAGGAACGGGTATGCCAAGGCAGCCATGTCAAGCCCATATAGACCAAACGTCATTATGAGCAAGGCAAAGAAACAGAAAAAGATGGCTATCCCACCAATGATGCTTTTGATGTACGACCAGAACAGTTTCATGGCTTACCCCACTGTATAGCCAACACCAGACTTGGTAATGATAAAACCATGCAAGCCAGCGTTTTCTAGCTTCTTCCTAAGCCTTCCCACATTAACGGTAAGCGTGTTCTCATCCACAAAGTCTCCACTTTGCCAAAGTGCTTCCATAAGCTTCTCTCGACTTACAATCTTCCCCCTGTTCTGCATCAATGTAAGAAGCAGGCGATACTCATTCTTCGTCAGCTCAATCTTGTTATCTTCATACGTTAGAGTGTTATCCCCAGTGTTTAACATTGCTCCCTTATGCTCGATAATGGGGGACGACATGGCAAAGTCATAGGTTCTTCTTAATAGAGCCTGCACCTTTGCGACAAGGACATTTTGGTCAAAGGGCTTGGCGATAAAATCATCTGCTCCCATGTTCACGGCCATGATGATATTCATATTGTCGGAGGCAGATGAAACAAAGATGACAGGAACCGTGGAAACCTTCCGTATTTCGCTGCACCAATGGTATCCGCTCATAAAGGGAAGAGAAATATCCATGAGAACAAGATGAGGCTGGAATGCTACAAATTCTTTCATCACATTGTGAAAATCACAAACAGCTTTCGCCTCTAGCCCCCACTTCTTCATCTGTTCCATGATGCCTTCAGCTATGCCGATGTCATCTTCCACGATCAAAATTCTATAATTCATACCAGTACTTCCATCTCCTTACAACTCGTTCTAGCCCATCCCGACATGTTGTATGCCGCTTACCTTTTCTCCAGATAAACAAATACAAGCTCCTCACTTATCTGTCTTTGATCAAAAACAGTGTAGCCAGCATTCTGATACAGACGAATATTGTCTTTACTCCTGGTGCTGGTAAACAGTTCATATCGTTTTCCAGTGTAGCAGTTTTCTATCTCTGTCAAAAGTTTTCTGCCATAGCCATGGTGTCTGTAATCAGGGTGAACCATCAGCTTGCCTATGTATACAGTCTTTTCATCCGCATAAGCCCGAACAGAACCAATTATGATTCCTTCTTCTGTAACTGCTTTTAAAACGATCCCTTTATCATACTCTCCTATCAGTTCTTCTATGGTTTGCCTTAGGGGAGGAATATCTTTACTTCCAAACAACATTGCTTCACTTTGATATGCCAGATACTGTAGATCCAATATCTCTTTCAAGTCACTCTGTTTTGCTCTTACAATTTTGATGTTCATGAACAAATACTCCTTTCTAGAACTACTCAAATTCTGCTTCAAGAATTGATGATCCATTCGCCTTTTATTTATGCGAACATTCTTTCGTATCGAATATGTCTTGCATCCCCTTGTTCTAAATGATTATTTTACACCAATAATATTCGCATAAAGTTTTCCCTCGGATTCTTCGCATAACCGATTGAACAACAGGCTTGAAATCCTGCAGCTGAGGCTTGAAACCATGAGCAAGTTCGGCGAACAGATCACTGACAATGTGGCATTCACACTGCATCATGACTATGAGCTGATCAATACTGCCAACCGCTATGGCAATGAAGTGGAAGTCAGGTTTGGCTTGAAGTATTCCAAATTAAAGAGAGAAGACTATTTCATCGAGACAAAACTTGATCCAACCCTTTATGAAAAGGATTCCGCAGTTGACGACACGCTAACCAAACTTGGCGTTGACTATATTATACTTGGACGAACAAATAGATAGAATTCCGCATTGTCTGCCTATAGTTATATGCGAAACGATTGCAAATATCCGTTCCAGTATAACGCGATGTTGTTGCACCAACCTATAAAATACCTCTATGCCTGTGGCATGCAGGAAAGGGTCCGCAAGACAGGCAAGATCCAAGAAATCATCGACAACGGCGAAATCAGGTCAATGATCATGCAGTTATACCAAAAGCCTCAGAAATCTAGAATGGATTTTTACAAGACTTCCTCATATAACAGCAGGCAGACAATGCAGAATTCCACCTAATTGCGCTTCTGAGTATAACGCAAAGTGTTTGACTTCAGCCTTAATGAAGAGAAAATGGCTTTGATCTCCCCTCGGAACAGACATGAACCGTTCTATATGATGACGGAAGATTCCCTGCATATGATGGCTATGACCAAGTGCAATTTTGAAGAATAAAATACCTCCAATATAATTCCGTGTTCGACATTATATTGGAGGTATTTCGCTGCCAAATATTCCTGAGCTTCAAAAAGTTCCCACCGTACGGTCACTGTTCAACGGTCTCCATGGGAGTAAGAATATTATGAACTCCTTTTCAGTGAGTGTAGATTTTTACTGTTGATTTCCAACTTGCGTTAACGCAAATTAAACGCAAGTTTGACGCAAGTTTGACGCAAGTTTGACGCAAGTTTGACGCAACATTGTGTCAATCTGATTTTGCTGCATCAGTTTTAACATACCATCGCGCTCCACTTGTAAACCCAATATTGTGAATCCGATTTTCTCTTTTCTGGGCACGGAGCAATGTTTGAATCTGATCTCATGTCAGTGCAGGCAACACTTGCTGTAATTCTTTGAACGGAGCCCAATTTTGCATGATTTCTTTCCATTACTTAAAATTGTAGTTTCCTTGCGTTC
>OMYM01000376.1 GCA_900315225.1 uncultured Erysipelotrichaceae bacterium
TGCAATAATCATTCCCCCTTTTCTTTCCTATACTTTACCACGCAAGGGGTATCCATTCAAGCGTCTTTCCAACTTTCTGGCTCTAAACGCATCCCGAAAAAAATCGCATGTGCCATGGCACCGGTTTTCTTAGGCATAGGAATGTACTTCAACGGGAACATTCGCTGTTTGTCCAAGCATTCATTGATTCGGAAGAGTTGAAGAAAAGAGATTTGTCTCATGGAGCAAATGAAAGTATGCGCACATAGGGAGAACGCCACAGCAAGCATCGTGTGAATACATTGCGTCCACTTCTGTAGAATTCACGAGCTTTCTTCTAGGGGCGCTTTGCATCAGTTTCTTGAACAGCGCCTCATCTCCTTTTTCCTTTGCATCCTGAAGCAGGAACAAGAAAAACGGAGCCTGGTCCTTTTTGCATTTTTGAATGGCAAGATTGGCGATTTCAACAGCTTTGCCATGGTTTCTATCCTTGTAGTAATCAATTGGAAGCCGATATGGCTCTTCTTCTCTTCCCTGGACGCTTTCATAATATGCCGTAAATTTGTCTTCCTTGCCCAGTTCTAGATGCAGGTTTGCGGTAGCTTTCTCTATTGTTTTATAACCGGATTTCATCATGATGCCTGCACGCTTTAGGTTCTCGTCCCGATTGGTGCATATGGCATTCGCCTGGTCTTTCATCACATCAGAAGCACCAAATTCATCGTAGAAGCCGTTAAAGTACATGTCTTTCAGAATTTCTTCCTTTACTTTCCATAGATCCTTGTCAACTCTTTAAAACTGATCTGTTTTTCTGTCAAAAAGTACCCCTAAAAGCGAAGGAGACGGTTGCCCGCCTCCCTGCTAATTTTTCACGGTTTATTCTGCAAAGTTCATTTAAATAATACTCGATATGGAGGAAGAACGCAAGAGTTTGAACATGTTTCCTCAAAAAAATATCGGTGTATGACTCTTAGGGATTCCGTACAGTTGCGCAGTCAACACCGATGACAGATACTTTCATATCCAGCAGTGCACCCATCGGTTCTAAAGACAGGACTTGACGGAAGGCAAAGCATTCCTTGCCGCAAGGGAACACCCTCTCCCGTTCTTTGTTATTTGGCTAAACATACGATGCTCGATTTTGTTCCACTTATCCGATATGTCGGAAAGGTGAATACTTTTCATCAGAATAGACTTGGCATCAGAGGCATTCATTGTTCATTTTAAGACCACTTTCAACCTTAGGATCGGGATATCCCACCGACACTCTCAGCCTCTATCAAAGCGTATGTTTGCCATGACTCCTAGAATTGCATCCTTGACAGTTCCTTTTCCTGGGAACTTTCTTGACCTTTGTCCTTTTTACCTCCTCTCCCTTTTGAATGCGTGCAAACTCTTTATTCACATATGCAACAGCAAGAGTATAGTCATCGGTATCATTATTTGGACTAAACACCAACTTAGGCGATCCGTTTGCTTCCATTGCCTTTTTTCACGTCTGATGCCAGAGCCATATGATTGAATAAGATCCAGTTTAAAGAACATATCACTCAATTCATCGTTGACGCACTGGCGGTCGGCAATTACCGTCCGCTTGTTCAAATCCACGATTGTTACAGGCTTTCCATGATGTTGAGCAGGCTATGGTAGCTGTCCACGTCGTGGTAAACCACATCCTCGGTTGATAATTCCGCAAAGAGCTTCTTTGCGCATTTGATCTTTGCCTGTTCGATAGGCTTTAGATTCAGGGTTTCCATTGTCCCTTTGGTTTCAGCAATGAAGAAAATATGCTTCACGCTGTCTTTGTTAAATGCGATCGCCCAATCCGGGGAGTAATTGCCCACAGGTGTCGGGATAGAGAATCCTTTCGGCAGTTTGGCATAAACGCATACCTCTTCCGCCAGATCCATATCCTCCGCCATGCGCCGCTCCACACTCTTTCCATCCTTGGCATAACCATCGGCAAAGACATAGTCCTGAACATTCTTCTTAGAGCGGTAAGCCCGTGAGAAATCGTTGTTCTTCTCCGCCGTAAAGATTGCGCTATCATAGGTGCCCTCGGTACGGTTATAGGTGATCTGTTCCACGATCATAGTAGCCTTCTGCTCATTGATAAGCCTGATAGCCTTCGTGATGAACTCCTCTGGGTTATTCTGGAACATGGCAAATGTCGTAGGACGGATTCCGTCCAGAATCGCCGCAGCTGTTCGTCGAGTGAGCTTCGCACCTCCCGCAATCTTACCAATCAGATCATATGTGACCTGGCTTCCTTCAGCACGGTCGAGCGTATAGGTCTGGCTCTTTTCGGCAATGAACATAGTGCCACTCTTAATCTGCACTGCACTCCAGTCTTTCCCCTGCTGCCCCGATGTGACGGTATACTGGAGTTTTGCCACAAACATCTTGTCATCAATATATGCGATTGACTTCTTTATCAGCTCCTGGCTGTCAAATTCCACCGTATAGGCGTATTGATGGTTGATAAGGTTCCAGAGACGCTGAAACTCCTTTTTGTAGAAATTATCGTTCAGTGAATTCTCCTTGATCTTGGTCTCGTGGCCGTCTTTGATCATGTTATCCAGCGCATGTGGATCGAAGATACTCTGGACCAGGGCATGAACGCCCTCGGCTATCTCCGTACAGCTTTCTGGCACTGGCACAAGGACGTTGTTCTCCTTATCAGCGCGGTACTTGTCCGTAACATGATCCTCTTCATCGATATAGTCGTTTTTTATGAGGTAGCGGTAGATATCTCGGCCTTGCTTATCAGAAACAGTGATCTGATTTCCTTCGAACATCAGTGTCTTGCCGATGAAGTATTCCGGGGAAGCCTTCGTTGGTCGCTCATATAGGTCATCCTGGATGCCCTTCTGCAAATCCGCAACGAAATCTTTGTAGCCATCAGAAGCAATGACCGTCAGCCGGTTGACCTGCAAGACCTGGCTGCCCAGGGTAACGGCATCCATGCGGTCGCCGTTCTGGTTGACGCAAAGGCGCAGACCACGGCCAACTTCCTGCCTCTTCTGGGTGGGAGAACTGCCGCCGTGTTTTAGTGTACAAATCTGGAACACATTAGGGTTATCCCAACCTTCCCGCAGGGCGGAATGGGAAAAGATGAATCGGACTGGATTACTGAAGGATAGCAAGCGCTCCTTATCTTTCAGAATCAGGTCATATGCGGAAATATCATCACTCTCATCGCTGCCGCGTTTAAGTTTACTGTCCACCTTGCGACCTTTCTTATCAATGCTGAAGTATCCGGCATGGGTCTGATGCACATCAATACTACGCAGATACTGTTCATACGGTGTGTTGAACAAAGTCAGATACTCATTGAGAATGGAGACATATTCCTGCTCAAAAATCTCACCATACTCAGAGTTCATCTCATTGCCGTCCTCATCGTATTTACGGTACTTGGCAACTTCATCAATGAAGAATAAAGACAGGCATTTAATGCCCCTGCCATATAATTCCTTCTCTTTCTCAAAGTGGGAGCGGATGGTTTCTCGGATCTGCACCCGGCGCATATCCTTCTCGGATACATCACCGATCACTTCGCCGACATGGATCACTTCGCCGTTGGTGAAGGATACCGTCTTGCGGATCGGGTCGATCTCATTCACATGGTAGCCACGGTATTGCTCCATGTTCTTTGATAGCACAAAGAGGTCATCGTCCACGCCCACCAGCCTAGTCTCTCGGTTGATGGACTTGTTGTATCCAATCTCAAATTCAAGACGTGCCATCGGTGGTTTTTTCGAAGAAATGACGATGCTCCCCAGATACAGATAGCTGTCCGTACCGCGGAGGTTTTTAATGTCAAAGCCCTTTACTTCAATCTGCTTGACCAGTTGCTTGTTATAGGCATCCAGCGCGTCCAGCACATACACAAGGGTATGGTGCTGCTTATGCGTAGCAGAATAATTCAGGACAAACAAGGGTTTAAACTTCTTAAGTGCAGTCTGTGTCTTTGCTCCACCCATCTTCTGCGGTTCATCCATTATGACGATAGGGTTATTTGCTGCAATAACATCAATCGGTTTTCTTGAGCCAAAATCATCACGCTTGGAGAAGATAATCCTTGCTGCCGCATCACCTTTTCGACCTTCAACATTCTTTTCTTCGTTAAATGAAGAGTTGAAAGCCTGCATGTTGATGATCATGACATTGATATCACCGCTTTGGCTGAAGCCATCGATTTCGGTAAGGTTCTTTGAATCATACACAAAGAAACGAACCTTTTTGCCGTAATACTCCATGAAGTGATCCTGCATGGTCTCGAAGCTTTTACGAACGCCCTCACGTATAGCAATGCTGGGTACGACCACGATGAACTTACTCCAGCCATATTGCTTGTTCAACTCAAACATGGTCTTGATATACACATACGTTTTGCCCGTGCCGGTCTCCATCTCCACGTCAAGGGAGCAGGCACCAAGCCCGCCGCTGGCAATGGTCTTCGCCAGTGTGATATTGTTAAGCCCTTGGATACGTGTAATGTTTTTCATCAGTTGATCGAAGTCCAGCTGCACACGGTTATTGGCAAAACCCATATATAACTCTTCATCGGACATCTGATAGTTGAAAATATTTCTTTCCATCTCGACATCTCGGCGGTAGGTAAAGCGGTCATTAAACGGCTGACCGGCGAACACACCCACCACGCTGTCTACAGCCTCTGTCTGGTAAGGCTGTATGGTAAATTTGAATTTCATATCAGCCATCACAATACCTTCCTTTGTGTCTTGGGACTGTAGGTTTCAAAAATCTGTTCAAAGTTGGCCATGACGGAATCGCTCGCCATGCCAGCGTCACGGAAAACGGCGTAGTAGGGGTGCTTTTGTGCAATAGCTTTCACGGTCTCGTCCGTGACATCTTTATCAAAGCAAGCAATCAGATAGCCATTTGCTACAGAGAACACCTTCTTTCCAGCAATGGTGGTCTCATCGATCTTGGAGGACAACAAAACGCCCAGATCCAGCATTACCTGGATCAGCAAATCCTCCGGGGTACGATCGGCTTTTATATTATCAGCAAGAATGCCGAGCTGACCTTGCTTGTATTCCTTCGGACGATAGTAAACATCGTTCATGTTGGAGGAATCAACCTTGAAAACGCGGAAGCCAATATCAAGGTCCGAAGTAGTCATAGGTGACTCTTCTTTGATTTTCTTCCCAGCACGACGGATACGCTCCTCGCCGATATCGCAGATTGTCTTATATCCCGACTTATAGGCTTCAGATTTAGAATCTGTTAATTCAGGTAACTGAACCATAATAAACCTACGATTCCCTTTTTCTTCTGCATTAATCTGCATAGTTGCATGTGCTGTAGTTGCAGAACCACTAAAGAAATCGACAATGATGTCATCATCATTAGTACAAAGAAACGCAAAATGTGCCACTAGCTCTATAGGTTTAGAAAAATCAAAAACCTTATTAAGATCGAGAGATTTCAACATCGTAGCACCTTTTGCTGTTGTACCAACATCATCAAGAATTAGAGTGCTGTATGGAATATATGATATTCCTCCTGGGAAAATTCTGTAAATGTTATACTTTCCATTCTTCTCTCCAAGTTCAAGAACACCTTCGCTGAGAAGTTGTTTAGCCATTTCTTCGCCAACACGCCATCTGCCTTCAGTACCATCCTCTTTAATTGGATACACTGTTACACCATCGATTGTTATTGGATAAAACATCGACGGCCTATCCTCACGCCTGTCTGCAACACCCCACTGACGGAGGTTTTCTTTTCTTCCATCAGATGAATTCTCAATCATCTTAAACTGAACAAGGCTGCTATTTTTCGAATAGCATACAATATACTCATGAACAACAGATATAGTAGAAGTTGTTCCTACTTTGCCCAATTTGGATTTCCAGATAAATTTACAGATAAAATTATCCTCACCAAAAATTTCATTTGCTGCTTTTGATAAGTTATCTATTTCGTTATCATCAATAGATATGAAGATAATACCATCATCACTTAATAACCCCTTTGCAAGTCTCAATCTTGGATACAACATATTCAGCCAATCTGTATGAAATCGACCATTGCTCTCCGTATTCTGAACGAGGCGATTTCCTTCCTCATCGAATTGACCGCTATTACCAAGATACTCGCCAGTTTCCTGAGAAAAATCATCCTCATATATAAAGTCGCTGCCAGTGTTATACGGAGGATCTATATAGATCATCTTGACCTTCCCCAGATACGTTTCCTGGAGCAGCTTCAGCACATCAAGGTTATCCCCCTCAATGTAGATATTCTCCGTGTCGATGCTTCCAAGAGTTCCATCCCTGCCTACAGACTTCTCCCTGTCAAGGCGCAGGGTCTTAGCGATGGGCTGATTAGCCAGAATAACGGACTTTTTCTTTTTTGTCCAGGTGAACTGATAGCGCTCCTGTACACCCTCTACCACTTGCGCAGAAATCTCCTGGCGCAGCACATCAGCGTCAATGGCACGGACGACCTCGCCATCCTCGCCAATGGTCTCGGTGACGGCATTGGGAAAAAGCGCCGCAAGCTTTTTGAAATTCTCCTCCGCCAAATCTGGCGTATGCATCTTAAGATTCTCCATGTTTCAGTTCATCCAATTCCTTTCTGTATTTTTGAAGCCTTGAGTAAAGGTCAAACCGTTTCTTAGGCTGTGTTTCTTTCCAGGCAGCCGCCTCGGTCTTTGCTATCCGCTTCTCCAGCTTGACGATCTTCTCATGTAGATGCAGTCGTTCGTCTATGGTCAGGCCTTTTGTGTCCGATACTCGCTCTTCGTACAGGGCTATCTGTTCGATAAACCCATTCCAGATTTCCTCCAGTGAGAAGCCCGTAGCAGTCAGCTTCAGTTCATTCTCCGGCATCCATTGCGTCCGATAGAGCTTGCTGTGATACAACGCCAGCTGCTGGGTGTTCTCGTATATGAGCAGAAACACCAGCTTGTGTGGATTCTGTCGGGCTATCGCCTCGACCACCTTGCCGTCAAACTCCTGCTTCTTCAACGTGATAGACAGGAGAAGGATCTCTTTGACTTCTGAATCCCGGGTCAGATTGAGATTGTCCATCGTCAGGCTGTTCTCCACGAAAATGCGATCCACATCGGAAACAAACTTATCTTTCAGCGCCGTTGTCAACTGCAGGCGTTTGTAAAAGGCTTCCTTGGGCATCCGCCTGTGTACCCGAGTTGCCTCTGGAAAGTCAATCATCATATCACCACCATAAAGCAGATCAGTTCAAAATCATCTAGTCCGGAGAAACCGCCGGAGAGGAAGGTCGTCTGTCCGCTGCCAAAGAAGCTGTCAATATCGCCTTCACCCTTTGTATCGATAATGGACAAGATGGAATCTTCCAGAAGCTGAGAAACCTTTCCCATGTCCCGTCCGTTGTTTGTCTCTTTGTTGAACCGTTCGCACAGCGCCTTGTCGGGTTCACTCTTGCCACGAGCTAGATGACGCAGTACATCCAGCGTATCTTTTGGCTGGAGGTGATTGGCAATAACCTCGCCGTCCATACCCACATACACCATGTAGAACGGATGCAGCCGGTTCTGGTTTTCGATGTTGATGTTTTCGTTCACGTTTTTCAGTACAAAAACCACACCAGGCTTTTCGCCTTTCACCACGGCATGGATGCCGAAAGGCACATGTTCTATATCGCCGTGTTCTTTCATGTACGCCAACAGATCCATACGGAACTCATTCAGCCCCAGATCCATGATGGAAACGCCACTGGTCATATCCTCCAGATCAACGACTTCTTCCTGAAGGCGTTTCAGCTGTGCCCGGCGGTACTCCAAGTCGCCTTTTTCTTCCTGGTTGATCAGGTCATCATCACCGGTGGAAGTCATGACGGAGATTCGCATTCTGGTTTCTACGCGGGACTTCAGATTGATATACTCATCAAGATCAAGATCCGGCCAGAAGTTCACAAGCTGGATCACCTTGTTCTGGCTGCCGATACGGTCAATACGCCCGAAACGCTGAATGATGAGCACCGGGTTCCAGTGAATGTCATAGTTGATACAGTAGTCGCAGTCCTGTAGATTCTGTCCTTCGGAAATACAGTCGGTAGCGATAAGGATGTCAATGTCGGTGCTATCCTTCGGATAGAGTACATCCCGATCTTTTGACTTTGGGGAGAAGCATGCCAATACGTGATTCAAATCAGCCTTAAACTTCGGTATTGTGGTCTGTCCGTCAACGGAGCCTGTCACCAGCGCCGTGTTCAGCCCCAGCTCCTGTTTTGCCATCCTGCTGACGTTCTCGTACAAATACTCTGCTGTATCCGCAAAAGCAGTAAATATGAGCAGTTTCTTGTTTCCGGGATTGATGGGATTTGCGACCTTCTCGCGGATTACACGCAGCAGCTCATTCAGCTTGAAGTCATATTCTGGCGTGATGTCTTCTACCATGGAGATGAGGAGTAGCAGGTTTTCCAGGTCTTCATCAATATCCCGTTTCCAGGAAATGTAGTCCATATCCCGGAGGTCGATGCGCACTTTCTTGCCAACACGGAAGAAATCGGTGTTCTGGTCATCGTCGTCAAAATCAGCGGTGGCTCCAGAAAGGTCTCGCATCTCGTCCAGAGCAGAGGAACCCTTGCCAGCCATAAATGCATTGATGATCTCTGCAGTGTCAAAGATGTAATCGTAAATACGATGCACAGTGAGCAGGAACGAATGCACCGAGCTTTCCATTCGCTTAAGCAGGTTGATGCTCATCAGGCGCTGGATTCCAAGTTCACGGCCTTTTCGGAAGTTCTCTGTTTCCTTCTCATCCAGGTACTTTGCCAGCTTGCTGGGTTGAATATAAATAGTCGGAGTATATATAGTCAGATGAAGCATGGAAAGAAGTTCGAAAACATCCCTGTAGTTGATGGCGTTTTCCAGCGTTGTGAGCTTTGGCCGCAGGGAAACGGGCTTGTTCCTGTCAGGGAAGTTTCCAATGTCTGCCACATCGTAGTAGGTTTGTATATGTTTACGGGAGCGGGCGATGGTTACGCTGTCCAGCACTTCAAAGAAATCGAAGTCCAGCCGGGACAGGAGCGTTGCCGTTGTGCGCTGCTTCTCCGGCAATTTACACCAGGCGTTATACACCTTTTGCGCCTGCCGGAAGATGGTATCTATATCTGATTTAGTTCCCAGCTTTTCGTTGAATTCGGAAGGATCACCCTCATAAGCCAAAGCCAGCTGATTACGAAGGTCATAGAAGCGGTTATTGACGGGAGTTGCAGACAACATCAGCACCTTCGTCTTGACACCAGGTTTAATGACCTGGTTCATCAGACGCATATAGCGGTTCTCTTTATCTTCACCGAGCTTATGCGTTCCAGTACCGTTTCGGAAATTGTGGCTTTCATCGATCACTACCAGGTCATAGTTGCCCCAGTTGATGCGATCAATAGGCAAGCCGATCGCCGTGTTGCCGCTGTCCCTGGATAAATCGGTATGATAGAGAATATCGTAGCGAAGACGATCATCGGCCAGAGGATTGTTTATCAGGTTCCCCCGAAAGGTCATCCAATTCTCAGACAGTTTTTTTGGACAGAGCACCAACACATTTTTATTACGTCCTTCGTAGTACTTGATAACAGCCAGCGCCGTGAAGGTCTTGCCAAGTCCGACGCTGTCCGCCAGAATACAGCCGTTATACATTTCCAGCTTATTGATGATGGCGAGCGCTGCATCCTTTTGAAAATGAAACAGCTTATGCCATATAACGCTGTCCTTGAAGCCAGTCGCATCGTTTGGCAGCACATCCTCAGAAATATCCTCCAGAAACTCGCTGAAGATATTGTAGAGGATCATGAAATAGATCAGCTCAGGCGAGTTTTCCTGATAAACAGCGGAGATCATTTCTATCACATCTTCTGTCACATCGGAAAGCTTCTCCTTATCCTGCCATATCGAGTTAAACGTCCGCAGGAACTCCGTGCTCGCGGGGTTTTCCATGCGAGTGACCATATTTGTAAGATTGTTGCCGCGCTCACACCCCAGATCAACAGTTGTGAATGAATTCATAGGCATATACGTATAAGTGTCTTCTGGCGCTTCTATCAGCAGGAAATTATTCATTCCTTCTCTGGTGGTATTTGAGCGGAATTGAACCTTTTTACGCATCCACTCGGCGCATTCTTTCGCAACCGCCTTCTGCTTCAGTTCATTACGCAGACGAACCTCAAACTCAGTCCCATACAGGCTCTTTTCCCGTTTCAGGCGGGGAATATAGAATTCCCTGCGTTCTTTTGTGGTCTTCTCTGCAACAAAAGTGGGAGAGGTGAAGATAAAGCGCAATTCATCACACGTCTCCAACTGAGCTTTCAGTTCCTGATAAGCGTAAATGGAAAAACAGGATGCAGCGATGGAAATGCGGCTACCAGGGGTGATTTTCTTTTCAAGGTCATCCCTGACAACCTTTGTTGTATTATTGAAAATATCCATTGCATATCCTCCCGTAAATAATTACTTCTCGCTTACGTTCGCCGGCTTGTCTTCCGGGTCTCCCTTTTCGTCAGCGGCTTCCCCCGAATGAACCCAGGCTTCAACTTCTGAAATCTAAAATTTCCATAGACGTCTGGCTTTATAGGCTGGCATATTCCGTTTGCCTATCCAGCGAAGGATAGTTTTGTGCAAGACCTCAAGAAGCTCTTGTGCTTCTTTTAAAGTTACATGCTTTTCCCCGCTATTTCTTTTGAATTTTGCATTAATTAACGCATAAGGGAACAGTAACAACCAGCTTAAGAAGCGGTTTTCACCATCTTGATCCTGCATTTCCCACCGCCAATGAAATACTCCGTAAAAGTTCATGGATATTTATGCTTGTCCCTGGGTTAACTTCCGGAATTTCAATGACCTCCGGATATGCTTCCTTCTAGTCAACCCTTGTGTTGCGAATATAGACGAGCTTCCTTCTGGATCGGGCATGTGTGCCATAGTTTGACCGTTCCCCTGTGTGTTGAAATACATCCGTACTTTTGACCCAGTAACGATTTTGCCTGCCGACATAAATTTCATTGCCAAGATAACGTGGCTTAGATCCAGCGGTTGGGGAGCCATGCAGTGTTACCGCACTAGCAGAAAGGATATCATTTCACCAGATTTACAGACTCGATTAACGCTCCAGTTTACAAACCAGCATCTTTATACGAACGCAAAGAGAAATGCCAAGCATAAGATTGCCCATTACGTTTGGCTCTTGGTTCCCTACCCTTCTTCAGAAGGAATGACTTGATGAACGAAAACCATGTTCTTGTCCCTCTTGACCAATGTCTTGCCAATGCGATACACAATGAAGATAGGCCGCAGGCTTTTGTGTTTTTCAAAGAAAGGAAAAGCCTTGAAGAACTCATCGCCCGAGAATATCCTTTGGCAAACATACCTTGCCTTTGTAAACAAGGCAATGGTTTCGCCCACCGTGCGAAACCGCCTCTTCTACCATGTTGCATTGTAGATGATAGAATCTACAGGTTGATATCAACTGATCATGCAATGCAAGAAGCTTCTGCATTTTTATCTTGTCCTTTTGCCTTTATGCCTGCCTCATCAGAAGCAGGAGCCATTCATTACAAGCCAAGGCTCTGTTCCTCTCTCAATCATGACAATTCTCTTGAGAGGCACCGATGTATTCGTTGAAAGATGGTGCTTGCCATCCCATGGGGTTCCATATATTCTTGCAAGCCTCGTGAATGCAACAGACTTCAATTGGAACATCGCATATCTTGATTGTGAATATAACGCTCATAATAACCTCATCTAAAACCTCATATTGCTTTTCTTTCATTTTCAGCCTCTCAAGGCTGAAAATGACACTTGATCCATTCAAGATATATTCTGCCGCTAGGCAAAAAATGTTTATGTCGATTTGATAAGTGCCTGTTTATAGGAACCCGCATAACCCCTCGATATTGTTCTAGATAAGTGTATTACACTTATCTGGAACATATTACCACATGCATTTTGCATAATCAAGCAATCTTAGCAGTAAAAAAAGCGCCTCTGGCTGGAGGCGCTGGTGAAGAACTTTTTCCGATAAAATGAAACAAGCCTTTTCTTTTCCACATTTATACTATCAAAAAAATCAATCCCATCGGAATTTGCCGGTTAAAGCCCAACAAAAGACTTGATTTCTCGTTCCAAGAGCCGGAATACGTTTGCGACAAGATAACCATCGACGATCGCATGGTTCAAACGAACAGTCACTGGCATGACAAGCCTGCCGTTTTCTTCTCTGTATTTTCCCCAATTGACGATAGGCGCAAAATACAGATTCCCATCAGGTAGTTCAAGATGCAGTGAATCATAAGAAAGCCACGATATAAACGATGCATCAAACCAATTTGGATGGTTCACCATGTCCAACCCGTATTCCCTTGTCTTCTTTGCCTCTTCAACATCCCGCAAGGCGGCAGTGTAGAACTTTTCATAGTCCTCAAAATAGTTTGTGTATACAGGTGTGCAGGTCTCCGTATCTTCATGAAAGACGTACTGTGTGGGATTGATTACATCATAACAAATCAGTTCATCGGTCTGCCAAAGATATCCCATTCGGTAATCATCGCGGGAGTTCATAACCTTTGAGAGGATATACAAAAAGTTGATGTAAAACTTCGTTCCTTTCTTCTTGGAATATGCGGCGAGTTCTGTAACATCGATTCTCGCTGTCATAGATGTCGAACATTTGCAGTCTTTTGAAAAGTGATGAAACACACCTTTTCTATAATATGTCTCTCTATCAATCACCTTGTAATTCATTTCGAGTTGTCCTATTCCCTTATGGCCAGAAACAATGTCCCGGCGCACACGATGATGCCAAAGATGAAGTATACCGGCGCTGCGGATGCGATCCCTAGATGGATCAGCGCCGCTATGCCAAATCCGTACATCGCTATCCAATAGATCAACACGGGCAGATCCCAGTTCTTTACTGGCGTGATCCTGGTTCCAGTGCCAACACAGCGCCATGTGATCTTCACCAGCACAAAGAGCCACAGAAGAATGAATGCGATGCAGGCAAACCATTCATCCGTGACCTCGTTGAGCAGCAGGGACATCCCGCTTGCGGCTCCCACAAAGGCAACACCGCATACCCCGATACCAATGGCAACTAGCAATCTCTGCCATGCGGGCATTCGATCCCTATTTGCTGTAGTCCTCAGGCTGAGATAAACCATCGCTGGCGCCTCAAACATATAACCGAGGAAGTTCACCCAGATCACGCTCATGAACATGTGGTGTGTGATCTGTAGCGTGATCTCTCTGCCATCCCAGACCCAGAACCCGCCATCAAGACGGATCGCTGCCACATCTAGCAGAATGTCCATCGTGACAATCAACCAACTGGTGACAAGCGCTGTCATGAAATCGCTCAGGTTGAGCCGCTTCGCGATCCGCAGACCATAGACTGTCAAGCCACCCCACATCAGGCCTCCGAAGAAGGGAAACTGATATGGCTTAAAGCCAATGCTGATATAGAAGTCTTGACTGTAGTGGTAGATGTCCGTGACTCGCACCGCCAACAGTTCCAGGGCGACCCGGCCATGGCAGCAGAGATAAACAACCACAATTCCTCGCGGTTCTTCTTGTGGGCAACATCCCACAGGAACATTGCAGTGATGGTATAACACAATAGTTCAAATGATTTGATCCAGTTCATTCTGTTTCCATCGCCCCGCTTTCTTTTCTTTAGCAACCATGGAATACAACATACTGATGTAGCAAGTTTCAAAGTCACATAAGCACGTTCAGCTCACAACGCATCATACTTGGCAGCACTGCCTTTCGACTTTTCCATTGGATACTTGGCTTCGTTTTTTTCCATCTTGTTCATAACGATTTCGTCCACATCCAGCCCCAGCTTGTCCAGCATATCCTGGCAATAGACAATGACATCAGCCAGTTCTTCCTTCACATGCTCCAAGTCACAATCGGTGTCGCTCCACTGAAAACACTCCAGAAGCTCATTGGCTTCAATGGATATGGACTTGGCAAGGTTGGCCGGGGAATGAAACCGGTCCCAGTCTCTGTCTGTTGTGAATCTCCTGATCCTGTCTATCGTTTCCTGCTTCATTCTCATTTCTCCCAATATTTTCTTTTCTTGACAGCTCGCATGATATACAAACCTTTGGCGCTTTTCAGGCTGGCGAACTTATTTCTGGTGTCAAGCTCACCTCAAGCTTCTCTGCA
>OMYM01000226.1 GCA_900315225.1 uncultured Erysipelotrichaceae bacterium
AGATCTTGTTCTGCAATAAAGCCACGGTAGGAAAGAAGTGCTTCATAGACTGCTCCCATTTGATTGATGCCAAGGTTGGCATAGGAGATTCTGCCTCTTCTGCTGTTTTTCTTGTTGGTGGTTTTTGTCAAGCTCATGAGTTCGATGATCTTAAGCATGCAGCTGTTGCGAATCTTTGCGTCATTGATCATCTTTGTATATTCTGGATCAAAGATATGAGCCTTCAGAGGAGCGATCACGAACATATCGTGGAGGCTCTCCTCCTGGGAGTATTTCAGCACCTCTTCCTCGGTTGACGGATAGCCATTGTAGATCAAGTCGTAGAGCTTGGTTAGTGTCTCATGGAGATAATATCCGTTTCCTACTTCACTTGTGTCTTCACGGATGGAATCCACGATGTCTCGCAAGCTTTCCAAGGAATAGCCGGTATAGTAGCTTTGTGCCTTGATTGGAGCATAGCCTAGTTCAGGGCGTGCTTCAATAAAGAGAACAAACAGCATCCGGTACATGTAGCGCAGGCATTCTAGTGTCAACTGACCTGCATCCACTGGATCTGTTTCAAGGTTTCTTCCCTGACGGGTTTTCATGTCATAGAGGACTTCATTGCCAAGAAGCTCTATGCTTTCCCTTAGAGCATATTTCAAGTCTTGTGATACGCCAGAGGCATTCCGTTGGCTTTGTTCATTGAGTTCATCCAAAAGGATTTTCCCATCGTCTGGGCAAATGGAATCTTTGTGAAGTAGAACAGCCATTGCCTGCAAGGTTGTGTTTTCTAGTCTTGAAAAGATCTCTTCCAATTCAAACTGAAGATATCGTTTTTCGTTCCATTTGTTTCGGTCGACCAAGGCAATCTGGTTCATGCTGATGTAGATGAGGAAACGAGGAGGTTCCGCCTGACCAAACAGGATTTTCGTTGCCAATGCTTCGCCTGGTGTATTTCCTAGCACTCCCTCTTGAATCGCGCCATATGCTTCTTCTGTAAGTTGTTGTGCATCAAAGGAAACGCTCTCCATGATGCCTGCGTCTGTATCGCTGGATGCCATCAAGACAATCCACAACAAAGGTGCACCATTGGCTTTCTTCATCTCAAGGTAAACGGGAACCTGAAGTGTGTCGTCCACATCAATGACATGGGGATCTGCCTCTGGATAGCCAAGGGATTCTAGGTATTCATCAGCTAATTCACGAATGCTTTGCAAGGTCATCATATTGACAGATGAGCGCATGAAACGATCATGGGCAGGATAAAACTGCCGAGCAATCCCGCGAAGGCTTGCCCATGGTGTTCGTATCTCTTTTGCGGTCGCATTCCATGCCTTGATGGTATCAGATGCGTTTTCCTCGAACACTGTCGCAAAGTAATGATTCGTGTAGTATTCGTTTTTATTGGTAATGCCTGTTAGATCCATGCTCATAATGACACCTCCGTAAAGACAGCAACAATCCTGATATAGGGATTATCCTGGATTGTCAACGTCTCCTTCACCCACTCGATGAATTCTTCGAACAACTTATCTACGCTTCTTTCTTTTTCTTCCCGCTTTCTCTCATATTCAGAAAGCTTCACCCGATAGTATTCATGGTGCTTTTTCTGTAGATTGATTAGTTTATCAACCTCTTTGTCCAAAAGAGGATCTATGCGGTCTTGATAAGCCTTATATTTTTCTTTCAGGTAATCTTTTGCTTTAGCAACCACATCTTCAAGCAAGGCTTCAGCTTTGATCACTTGATCTTCCTTGATTTCATCCGTGTTGGAGAGGCTTGTTGAACGAATTCCCGTTCTTTGCAAGACTTCTTCCATGTCCATCGTTTTGACAAAAGAGTCACCTTTGTATTGAATGCCAAACCATTCATCCACCAATGGCGTTGACTTCAAGTTGGGAATACTACCAGATACAACATAGATGATTTCATTGTCTTCCAGTTTCCCAGCCAATCCCACGAGTGGAGCATGCCCTCTTTCAAACAACAAGCCTGCCTTGTCATTGATCCAGGTAAACAATGGATGCAGAGGCCAAAGATACTGTGTCTTTGGCCAAGCAGTCTCTGCCATGTTGTTTTGCATGCTCTTGCGCATTTCTTCCATGCAGAATGTTTTGTCGTCAGAAAGACGAAGCGTATTGCCTGCTGGCAAGGCTTCCTCTGGCATGATGGCGCGCAATCTTCTGCGCATGTCATCTGTCAGCTTGATATCAAGCCCAGAAACTGTTGACAGTATATCAAACGGATGACTTTCCGACTGGTTCAAATAGGTCAATGCCTTGGTCAAGTATTCCATGTCGCTGAACAATGTCTCATCGTTTACAGTCGTTGATTCCTGCACATCAGAATCCGCTTTTCCTGCATCTGCCATCAGTATTTCAAAGGGATCGAATTCATCTTCTCCAGCATCCAGGATATCCTCGAATGCTTTCTCATTCGAACCGTTTTCTATTGCTTCAATGATGACAAGTTCCTCGTCCTCAATTGTAAACTTTCCCAGCAACAATGAAGGATCGCCGATATTCTTGAGTGCTTGTTCTTCTTTCTGGATCAAGATTTCAATGATGCGCATGTCGCCCTTGATGCGCTTGTTCTCGCTTTCTATCAACATGTAGCGGATATCTGGTCGCTTTTGCTGGCCATAGCGATCAATTCTACCGTTTCTCTGCTGGAAGACCATCAAAGACCAAGGAATGTCAAAATGAATCAAGCGATGGCTCAGATAATGCAGATTCAAGCCTTCCGATGCAACATCAGACGCTACAAGAACACGAACTGGCGACTCTGTACGACCAAAGTCTTCCACGATTTTCTGCTGGTCGGCATCGCTCATGCCACCAGAGATTTCCTGAATGGCATTGGCTTTCAAGCCAAGATCCAAGCGAAGATGTTCCACAAGATATTTCATGGTTTCAATGCGCTCGGTGAAGATGACAAGCCTGTCATCAGTCGCCTTTGGATTCCAGCCATAAGAAGGATCTTTCAACAGGGACAACAATTTCTGATACCTAGAAAAGTCTTCTGGCTTGATTCTATTCAAAGCATCACGAAGAGACTCAAGTTTGCCAATATCCTTGATATCTCCAAAGCCATATTTCTTATTGAGTTTGGCTAGCCTTGCATCAATGCTCTTGATGCAAGCGGCAGGACTGGAGAACAAAGACTTCTCCAGGCTTGTCTTGAACAAATGCCCATTGCCACGTTCTCTGCCTACATCCATCTGTAGTTGCATGTTCGCAAA
>OMYM01000227.1 GCA_900315225.1 uncultured Erysipelotrichaceae bacterium
TATTCCGATTATGTCAAGAACATCGATAACATCATCGAAAGCCATTCTGCTGCTAAATTCATCCATGTGACACTAGATGAAAGTGATTCTTTCGCTAAATATAAATACTATATTTCGAAGGATCAAGTATCAGGAACGGTTTCAGTCAAAGAAGATGATGAGATCAAACTGATTTACACTGTCACCGATTCAAAGCATAAGATAGATACGATATTGAACCTCACCGAAGTAACCAAGACAATCAAGATAAAGCGTTCGATGGATGGCAAAACCATTGGGCGAAGTAATTTCGGGATAAACGTAAAGGAGTAACAAGATGAGTGAGAGAAGCACGAACGAAAGAGTGAAGAAGAAACCTCTGAGCAAATCCAATAACAATACGAGTGAAGAAAACATGGGCGAAAGAGTGATTGAGGAGGCACTGAAAGAATATAACAAATTAGATAAGGAAAGCAAAGGCTATGTTCATATTATCATCTATATCCTTTCATTCATTTTGCTCTTTACGATAGTTTGGTTCAGCGGCGATTCATTCGGAAAAAAGGTTGGTATTGCGTATGGCTCTTATGAAGGACTGACAGAAGGACTGAACCAAGGCTACCAAGATGGCAAAGAGACTGGTAAAAGCGCCGAAGACATGGAAATCAGAATAATAAACGAGTTCGAAAAAATACGCAAGCTGGAGGTCTTGATTACATCCGTAAAATTCACGGATATGAATCAATACGGGGATGATGTCAAGTATGCTGCATTGTATCTATTAAAAGGCAATGCCGTGTTCACTGTTGACCTAAGCCGCGTTGAGATACAATTTGTTGACGAGTCCATCGTTATCAAGGTGCCAAAGCCAGAAGTAGAGCTACACATAGAAAATAGCCAGATCCAAAAAGTCGCTGATTACCAAAAAATGTTCTTCAATGGCTCGGCTGAAGATGGCTTTGACGATTACCTGAATTCCATGGACAAAATCCAGAAGAACGCTGAAGAAAAGATATCCAATTACGGGACTCTTGAAGAAATCGCCGAAAAGGAAGCCGAAAGAATCATCACACAAATGATCCAAACCGTTTCTCTTGAAGAACCCCGCAACATCATATTTGAATTCATGCAAGGAGACATCCAATGAGAAAAACAAGGAACAAGAAAAAAGAAGGGAAAAAGAATGTCCCGAAAAAAATATTTTTCAAGATTATATCCATCATTTTTGTGACTGTAGGGTTATTGGTTGGAGCCCATGTTCTGTTTAGATACAGATTCAAACAAGCCTATAACACTGCTCAACAAGAAACCTATGACCAGTATTATGGAATTGGCTATGACCAAGGTTTCCAAGGCAACCATGTCACAAACACAGTAGGCATATCAGTTGATGGGATCCAAGAGGCAAATGACCTTGAAGTCTTGAAAGTCCGTGATGTTGAAATTGTCATTGAAGACAAGACGACCAATGACAACAACACGATTGTCTGGCTTGAAGTTCCAGGTGAAGCAACTTTTAATGTCAACCTGAATGCTGCAGAGTGCATTGTGGATGATGCAAGGAAATATGTCCTGATCCGTGTCCCTGAGCCTGAACTAGCCAATTTGACAATAGACTATGGAGAAGTAAGGAAATTGCTGTTCAAAAATGATGTCTTTGATGAAAGTATACGCGTTGGCGCAGTCATGGCGCAAAAAATGGTGAATCAAGGAGAACTGTTGATAAAGCGAGAGTTCCTCTCCAACGAGTTATACTTTAACATAGCAAAAGAAAGCGCAAGAGAAACGATTGAATACTATGTCAGAAGCCTAAATCCTGATGTTGACTTAAGCCTAGATATAGAATTCTACTAAAGGATGCATGTTGAAGTGACATGTATACTTGCGAATCTACAGACGATCACCTCATGGTAACTGGGAACTACAATGGTTCTACGTTCAATGTATCGTCAAAAAAAATATGAGATGATGGGTGGTTGATCAACAGATGCAGAAGATGTTTGGGTAGGGTCATAGTAAACAGTGGCAATTCAGAATAAGATGATAAGAAATATCTTAGGAGGAAAGATTGATGTTATTTAAGAAGACAAAAGATGAAGCTTTGAACATTCATGAAAGAGCTCGCAAAAAGTACAACGACACAGTTTCGGAACTGAATAAAGCATGCGCTGATTTGTATGATAGTCGCACCAAATCTAAGGAATGTATTGCCAAAGTTGAGGAACTCGTCAATAGCATAGCCAATACACCCAGAGAGTTTAAAAAAACATTCGAGATGGTACATGTGGCTGTAAAGAAGTTTAATGAAACTGAGAATTACGCAAGGGAGTCACTAAAGAATGCACGGGAAGCAGGTGTAAACGTGGCCGCAGGAGTTGGCACAGGGGCAACAGTTGCTAGTTTAGCTCCTTCAGCAATGATGTGGGTGGCGACAACCTTTGGCACAGCATCTACTGGTACGGCGATTGCTAACCTTTCTGGGGCTGTTGCCACAAAGGCAGCTCTTGCATGGCTTGGTGGAGGTGCATTATCAGCAGGTGGTGCAGGAGTTGTGGGAGGTCAAGCGCTTCTCGCTATGGCAGGACCGATTGGTTGGGGAATTGCTGGTGCCACAGCAGCCGTGTCCGCTTCTGCACTGGGAATAAAAAATAAGCAATTGGCGGATAAAGTCATCGAAGAAGCTAGGGAAATCACAATGGCTGGTGCCAAACTAAAAGATACAGTAGCAGTTGTTAATAACTTGAAAATGGAAACGAACCTTCTCTTAAATCAGCTTTCTAAGCAATATGAAGATTATTATCATCTATGGGGAGCAGATTATACAACAATCCCAAGTGAAAATCAGATTGGACTCGGAGCAATGGTGAATAATACTCGTTCCTTAGGTGAACTCTTAAATAAAACGGTAGGTGATATGAATGCAGGTTAAAACCATGATGAAATCCACACAAGAGCAAGCAGTGGCCGCCTGGATCGATCATTTGAATCAATTAAGGATTAACGGGCTTATCGAGAAGCTTGCACAACAAGACATGAATTTGACTGAAGCGTTAGCTATGCTTCAGAAAATTCGAGACTTTGTTTCTTATCCTCAGAATATTCTTGGCAATAACACTACCAAGCATGGAGAAATTGCTGAGAATGTACAAGTTTATATTTCAAATGCACGTAATGTAATAGAAGGCCTGAAACCAGAATATACGTTTGAGGGTGTCGGCAGATTGGCACCGGAAGACTATTTGAAAAATGGCGCACCGGTACAATCCAAATTCTATTCAAGTGATATTGGAAATCGGACGTTTGATGCCATATGCGCGCATCTGAAGGACTACCCAGATTTTATGAAAAATGGTGGGACCTATGATATTCCGAAAGACCAATATGAGCATATCGTGGATATCCTGAACAAAAAGTCATCCCTGCTTTCACGATCCGAAGCCACACTGGTAAAAAGGATAAGAGAATGGGAGCAGGAAACAGGGGCTTCATTTACAGAGAAAGTCAATCCTACAGTAGCGAACTATGCTGATGTTCAGGTAGGGAAAGTAAACGAAACCGTTAACAAAGAAGAGGCATCTATAAGGAATAAGGATCAGGAAATACGCGATAAGGCATACAAAAACAGTAGACCCACAATAAACGAAGGTGTAAAGGCAACAGCCGCCTCAGCAGCAATTGAGGGAAGTATGGTATTCTGTCTTAAGGTGGCTGAGAAATTAAAAGCAGGAAAGAAAATAACCGAGTTCACAGAAGAAGATTGGAAAGATGTCGGAATAACTACAGCAAAGGGAACAGGTACAGGTGCTTTAAGGGGTTCTGTAATTTATGGCATGACTAATTTCACTGCAACTCCCGCTGCAGTTGCTTCTGCACTTGTGACGGCTGCCGTTGGAACTGTGTCACAGGCATATAAATATAGAACTGGACAGATTGGGGAAGAAGATTTTCTCATCAATTCACAGGTTCTAACACTTGAAGTAGCAATTAGCGCAGTTTCCTCTATTCTTGGACAAGTGGCTATCCCAATTCCAGTACTTGGAGCAGTTATTGGGAATACAGTGGGTTCGTTCCTGCATGGAATTGCGAAGGACAACTGTGACAAAGAAGAGCAGCGGATAATCGATGGTTATAACAAGTCTATAGCTACGCTTACTCAATATTTAGATGAGAGATATAAGCATCTTGTAGCTTTGTTGAATGAGGAATTTAAAAAGTTCTCCTCGATTGTTGAGTATGCATTTGACGAAGATGTCAATATGGCTTTTGCGGCATCCATTCAACTTGCCAAATATACAGGTGTTGACGAAAAAATATCCTTCGAAGTAAGAAGGATATCGATGATTTCTTTATGAATTGAAAGGAGATTTATCATGTCTAATGATTATATGAATGATTTTATAGACGATATTCAAAAATATGAATATCAGAAAATGATTGAGAAAGCGAAAAATATTGTACTTGCTGCATCTGCTGGTACAGGAGCGACTGGGGCAATTCCGATCCCGTTCGCAGACGCACCGATTATGGTTGGTGAACAGGTAGCAATGTTAGTCGCAATAAATGCAGTATTCAAATTTGATGTCAAGAAGGATATCTTGAAATCACTGGTCATAACCGCATTAGGAGTTGGAGGAGCCACTATTGTTGGAAAGAACGTTGCATCTGGTTTACTTAAGATGATACCCGGAGCTGGGACGGTTGCAGGTGCGGTGGTTTCAGGTGGTACAGGTGCTGTTGTGACTCTAATGATGGGATATGCATACATAGAGGTATGCAAAGCTGTCAAAATGGGAGAACTATCTCTTGACGACCTTGGTAAGAAGAAGGGAAAAGAAATGATGAAGAGAGCCTTTAAGGAACAGATGAAAAACAATAAATATGAGATCACCAAAAGATATTGATGGATTTCAAGTTTGGATTAAGATGATTTTGCAAAAGACAACGAAGGTAGCCAGAGTTTAGAGACTTTTGTGCAACTTCTGGTGTAGTTGAAGATTGATGATTGCGATCCCGCAGATACCATTTCACAAGGAATCTGCGGGATTATTCTATTCTGAATTCACATAGAAAATCAGACTATTACTCCTAACAGCTTGTCTTTAACCAGTAGGATGGTTGGCTAGCCCTTGATTTTCAGATTCTATATGTTATATTGAAATATGAATGTTGGAAAATTAAAGGGGACTTCATATGAAAATCATTGGAAGAGAAAAAGAACAAGAACTGTTAGGTAGATGCCTTGAATCAAAAAGACCAGAACTTCTAGTTGTTTACGGACGAATGAGGGTTGGAAAGACATATTTAATCAGAGAGTATTTTAAGAATCGTTTTGCTTTTTACACCTCTGGGATTCCAAGGAGAAATACAACGGAAGAGTTAAGGGTATTTCATGTCAGTCTTAGTGAATATGGAGATGATATGAACAAGCAGCCAGTAGACTGGATTGAAGCTTTCTCCCGCTTGAAAAGAATACTTATGTCTGAGCATGTTCGCAGGGATCCAATCAGTGGAAAACGAGTGGTTTTCTTGGACGAGGTTCCTTGGATGGACACAGAGAGTTCCGACTTTAAAGCTGGCTTGGATTTCTTCTGGAACACATGGGGATCAGCACAAGAGGATCTGTTGTTAATTGTTTGTGGATCTGCCACATCATGGGTTATTACTCACTTGTTAAATGATGAGGGTGGATTCTATCAGCGTGTTACACACCGAATGCATGTACTTCCATTCACGTTAAAAGAATGCGAGCTGTTGCTCAGTGAAAACAGTGTACCAATAAATCGTCGACAGATAATGTCGTATTATCTTGTGTTTGGTGGAATTCCTTTTTACCTATGCTTGATAGACTCACGTCTTAGCATTGATCAAAACATCAATGAATTATTCTTTAAAGAGCATGGAGAACTTCGCTATGAGTATGACCATTTGTTTCGTTCGTTGTTTCAAAAGCCAGAAAAACATGTCACGATAGTGAACACATTGTGTTTTCGACACAATGGAATGACTCGGACAGAACTTGTTAAAAA